>NZ_JAOTIM010000010.1:0-5722 GCF_025660615.1 Corynebacterium sp. ES2794-CONJ1
GTGTGTTGTTTGAGAACTCAATAGTGTGCCAATTGTTTTTTTGTTTTTTTGATTGCAGTTGGGTTGTGTTGGTGAATGGTGTGGTGTTTTTGGTGGCCGGTGAGTGTGGCTTGCTTGGTTTTTGACCGAAGATATGAGCTGTTTGTTGGCATGATCGGTTTTGGCTGTGATTGTTGATGTTTTGGCCCCTTTTTTCCCTTTTTTGCCCCGTCGGGTTGGGGAGGGGGGTTTTGTTTTTTCAATTGTGTGCGCATGGTTGGCATGGCTGCTTGTTTTGGTGGTTGTGTTGGTTGTGTGTGCTGGTTGTTTTGTTTTTTTGCTAGTTTGATTGGGCTTTTCACGGCCTTTGAGAGCAGGTTTTTTGCTTGTTTTTTTGTGGAGAGTTTGATCCTGGCTCAGGACGAACGCTGGCGGCGTGCTTAACACATGCAAGTCGAACGGAAAGGCCTCAGCTTGCTGGGGTACTCGAGTGGCGAACGGGTGAGTAACACGTGGGTGATCTGCCTTGTACTTCGGGATAAGCCTGGGAAACTGGGTCTAATACTGGATAGGACCATGCTTTAGTGTGTCATGGTGGAAAGTTTTTTCGGTACAAGATGAGCCCGCGGCCTATCAGCTTGTTGGTGGGGTAATGGCCTACCAAGGCGTCGACGGGTAGCCGGCCTGAGAGGGTGGACGGCCACATTGGGACTGAGATACGGCCCAGACTCCTACGGGAGGCAGCAGTGGGGAATATTGCACAATGGGCGGAAGCCTGATGCAGCGACGCCGCGTGGGGGATGACGGCCTTCGGGTTGTAAACCTCTTTCGACAGGGACGAAGCTTTTGTGACGGTACCTGTATAAGAAGCACCGGCTAACTACGTGCCAGCAGCCGCGGTAATACGTAGGGTGCGAGCGTTGTCCGGAATTACTGGGCGTAAAGAGCTCGTAGGTGGTTTGTCGCGTCGTCTGTGAAATACCGGGGCTTAACTCCGGAGCTGCAGGCGATACGGGCATAACTTGAGTGCTGTAGGGGAGACTGGAATTCCTGGTGTAGCGGTGGAATGCGCAGATATCAGGAGGAACACCGATGGCGAAGGCAGGTCTCTGGGCAGTAACTGACGCTGAGGAGCGAAAGCATGGGGAGCGAACAGGATTAGATACCCTGGTAGTCCATGCCGTAAACGGTGGGCGCTAGGTGTAGGGGTCTTCCACGACTTCTGTGCCGTAGCTAACGCATTAAGCGCCCCGCCTGGGGAGTACGGCCGCAAGGCTAAAACTCAAAGGAATTGACGGGGGCCCGCACAAGCGGCGGAGCATGTGGATTAATTCGATGCAACGCGAAGAACCTTACCTGGGCTTGACATATACAGGTTTGCTGCAGAAATGTAGTGTCCCTTTGTGGTCTGTTTACAGGTGGTGCATGGTTGTCGTCAGCTCGTGTCGTGAGATGTTGGGTTAAGTCCCGCAACGAGCGCAACCCTTGTCTTATGTTGCCAGCACGTGATGGTGGGGACTCATGAGAGACTGCCGGGGTTAACTCGGAGGAAGGTGGGGATGACGTCAAATCATCATGCCCCTTATGCCCAGGGCTTCACACATGCTACAATGGTCGGTACAACGCGCAGCCAGCCCGTGAGGGTGAGCGAATCGCTGAAAGCCGGCCTCAGTTCGGATTGGGGTCTGCAACTCGACCCCATGAAGTCGGAGTCGCTAGTAATCGCAGATCAGCAACGCTGCGGTGAATACGTTCCCGGGCCTTGTACACACCGCCCGTCACGTCATGAAAGTTGGTAACACCCGAAGCCAGTGGCCTAACCCTTGTGGGGGGAGCTGTCGAAGGTGGGATCGGCGATTGGGACGAAGTCGTAACAAGGTAGCCGTACCGGAAGGTGCGGCTGGATCACCTCCTTTCTAAGGAGTTTTATTATTTATTTTCTAAAATCCGGGTGGATCATCATAAAACATCATCTGTGCTGTTCGTGTCTCTTATAGATGAGGGGCTGGGCATGACCTGGGTGTGATCGAAAAAAGTTTTATAGCGAAAGAACATAGTTCATCATGGTTTCCTGTTTCTTACCCGTTTGTGGGTGGGGTGGGGGTTGTGGTGGTTGGTGCACTGTTGGGTGTCTGGGATGGCACGTGTTTTGTTGTCCTTGATATGTCACTATTTGTCCCCCTGTTGTTGGTTGGTGTTGTGCTTGCTGGTTGGGGGGTTGGTGGTGGTGTGTGTGTTGTGTGAGAACTGTATAGTGGACGCGAGCATTTTTATCTTTATTCTTTTGTGTGTTTCTTTTATTTTGTAAGTTTGTGTGTGTTTGATGAAGGGCACACGGTGGATGCCTTGGCATGCTAAGCCGATGAAGGACGTGTAAGGCTGCGTTAAGCCTCGGGGAGTTGTCAATAGAGCGTTGATCCGAGGATGTCCGAATGGGGAAACCCGGCCATGGTTATGTGTGGTCACCTGCCAGTGAATTCATAGCTGGTGTGGGGGTTGACGCGGGGAAGTGAAACATCTCAGTACCCGTAGGAGAAGAAAACAATTGTGATTCCGTTAGTAGTGGCGAGCGAACGTGGATGAGGCTAAACCGTATGCGTGTGATACGTGACAGTGGTTGCGTGTGCGGGGTTGTGGGGTTGAAGCGTAAGGTGGCTGTCACCGCCTTGCTGGTGCTGATGCGTGTTAGTGGAAGTGGTGTGGAATCGCCTGCCGTAGAAGGTGAGAGTCCTGTACATGAAAGCGTGTGTTGGCCTGGTTGCTTTTGTCCCCGAGTAGCAGCGGGCTCGTGGAATCTGCTGTGAATCTGCCGGGACCACCCGGTAAGCCTAAATACTTAGTGTGACCGATAGCGGATTAGTACCGTGAGGGAATGGTGAAAAGTACCCCGGGAGGGGAGTGAAATAGTACCTGAAACCGTGTGCTTACAATCCGTCAGAGCCTTGTGCGTGGCCTTCCCTTTAGGGGTTGGTTGTGTGGGTGATGGCGTGCCTTTTGAAGAATGAGCCTGCGAGTCAGCGGCATGTCGCGAGGTTAACCATGAGTGTGGGTAGCCGTAGCGAAAGCGAATCCTAATGAGGGTGTGTTAGTGGCATGTTCTGGACCCGAAGCGGAGTGATCTACCCATGGCCAGTGTGAAGCAGCAGTAAGATGCTGTGGAGGCGCGAACCCACTTAGGTTGAAAACTGAGGGGATGAGTTGTGGGTAGGGGTGAAAGGCCAATCAAACTCCGTGATAGCTGGTTCTCCCCGAAATGCATTTAGGTGCAGCGTCGTGTGTTTCTTCCCGGAGGTAGAGCTACTGGTTGGTTGAGCGGGACTACAATCTTAGCAATGTCAGCCAAACTCCGAATGCCGGTGAAGTGAGAGTACGGCAGTGAGACTGCGGGGGATAAGCTCCGTTGGTCGAAAGGGAAACAGCCCAGATCGCCGGTTAAGGCCCCTAAGAGTGTACTAAGTGGAAAAGGATGTGGGATCGCGAAGACAGCCAGGAGGTTGGCTTAGAAGCAGCCATCCTTGAAAGAGTGCGTAATAGCTCACTGGTCGAGTGGTTCTGCGCCGACAATGTAGTGGGGCTCAAGTACACCGCCGAAGCCGCGGCAATACCTTCCTCTTGTGGGGAAAGGTGTTGGGTAGGGGAGCGTCGTGCACTGCGTTGAAGCATTCTGGTGACGGGGTGTGGAGTGTGTGCGAGTGAGAATGCAGGCATGAGTAACGAATGATACGTGAGAAACGTATCCGCCGGATGACTAAGGGTTCCTGGGTTAAGCTAATCTTCCCAGGGTGAGTCGGGACCTAAGGCGAGGCCGACAGGCGTAGTCGATGGATAACGGGTTGATATTCCCGTACCCGTATATATGCGCCCAGTGGTGAATCAGTGGTACTAACCACCCGCGTGCCCATGGTTATGATGTCCCGTTTTTATGCGGGGTGTTATGGTGTGGTGTTGCGTGCGTGGGACCTTCGTTGGTAGTAGCCAAGTGATGGGGTGACGCAGGAAGGTAGCTAAGCCACTTATTGGATTGTGGTGTAAGCGTGTGGCCCGTGTGATAGGTAAATCCGTTGCACATTGTGGGTGAGGCGTGATGCGTACCCTTTGTTGGGGATGTTAGTGATCCTATGCTGTCGAGAAAAGCCTCTAGCGAGTGTATATATGGCCCGTACCGTAAACCGACACAGGTGGTCAGGTAGAGAATACTAAGGCGTTCGGGTGAACTGTGGTTAAGGAACTCGGCAAAATGCCCCCGTAACTTCGGGAGAAGGGGGACCACTGCTGGTGACAGACTGATTGAGCTGGTGGTGGTCGCAGAGAATAGAGGGAAGCGACTGTTTATTAAAAACACAGGTCCGTGCGAAAACGTGGAAGTTGATGTATACGGACTGACGCCTGCCCGGTGCTGGAAGGTTAAGAGGACCTGTTAGTGACACCTTGTGTGTTGCGAAGCGGAGAATTTAAGCCCCAGTAAACGGCGGTGGTAACTATAACCATCCTAAGGTAGCGAAATTCCTTGTCGGGTAAGTTCCGACCTGCACGAATGGCGTAACGACTTCCCTGCTGTCTCAACCACAGGCCCGGTGAAATTGCATTACGAGTAAAGATGCTCGTTACGCGCGGCAGGACGAAAAGACCCCGGGACCTTCACTATAGCTTGGTATTGGTGTTTGGTTCGGTTTGTGTAGGATAGGTGGGAGACTGTGATGCTGCATCGCTAGGTGTGGTGGAGTCGTTGTTGAAATACCACTCTGATCGGATTGAGCACCTGAACCTTGGCCCATGATCTGGGTTGGGGACAGTGCCTGGTGGGTAGTTTAACTGGGGCGGTTGCCTCCTAAAAAGTAACGGAGGCGCCCAAAGGTTCCCTCAGCCTGGTTGGCAATCAGGTGGTGAGTGTAAGTGCACAAGGGAGCTTGACTGTGAGAGTGACAACTCGAGCAGGTACGAAAGTAGGGACTAGTGATCCGGCACCTACGTGTGGAAGTGGTGTCGCTCAACGGATAAAAGGTACCCCGGGGATAACAGGCTGATCTTCCCCAAGAGTCCATATCGACGGGATGGTTTGGCACCTCGATGTCGGCTCGTCGCATCCTGGGGCTGGAGTAGGTCCCAAGGGTTGGGCTGTTCGCCCATTAAAGCGGCACGCGAGCTGGGTTTAGAACGTCGTGAGACAGTTCGGTCTCTATCCGCCGCGCGCGTTGAAACTTGAAGAAGGCTGTCCCTAGTACGAGAGGACCGGGACGGACGTACCTCTAGTGTGCCAGTTGTCACGCCAGTGGCAGGGCTGGTTTGCTACGTACGGAAGGGATAACCGCTGAAAGCATCTAAGCGGGAAGCCTGTTTTGAGATGAGGTTTCGTTTGAGGTGCCCTGTAGATGACAGGGTTGATAGGCCAGAGTTGTACGCATAGTGATATGTTTAGATGACTGGTACTAATTCACCGACAAACACACATATATGATTCAACTTTGTGATTGTTGCGCATATCACGGCCAGGTTCACCCCAGGGTTGGCACTGTTAGTGTCGGTCTTAGAGTGTTGGTTGTGAGAGGGTTAAAGGTTTTGTTGTGTTTCGCGTCCACTATGCAGTGTCTGACACAGCACATTGTGTTTTTTGATTGTGTCGGTGGTTATTGCGTCAGGGGTACGCCCGGTCCCATTCCGAACCCGGAAGCTAAGCCTGGTAGCGCTGATGGTACTGCAAACGGGAGTTTGTGGGAGAGTAAGTCACCGCCGACCTAAAACTTAA
>NZ_JAOTIM010000011.1:0-1388 GCF_025660615.1 Corynebacterium sp. ES2794-CONJ1
CGACGAACTTATACCTGACGCGCGCTTCAACGATGCCGCTAGCACCTGCCAACACTCACACGACAAACTCATCGACCTCATCAACCTCAGCGGAGTCCCATGGCCATGATCACCTTCAACCCCACCACCACACAACAAGTAACCAACATCCTCGAAAGCATCATCGCAAGGAATGAATCCTTCAGCAAACGCCTGCTCGAACACCCCCTCGCTGACAGGCTCGGAGGGTTTTCCACCATCAACGCCCTTAACCAACTCGCCCAAGAATACAGCGAAATCAGCGCCCACCGAGACGGCGGCGCGGCAAGAACACTGCAAGAAATCCTCGCCCAAATCCAATGGAGCAACGAGAACTTTACAACCGGCTGCCAGAAAATACTCTTCACTGATGAAGACCTCGCCCAATCACTGGCAACAGCCATCGGCACATCCGCCCCCGCCCTCTACCCCACCATCAACCACACGTTCAGCACGCTCCCAGAAGCAATAGCGAACGTTCCTTACCCACAGCGCCCTGATAGAAACTACCAAGACTTCACCTACACCGAACCAACAGCAGCACGCGAAGCATCCCTATCATCGCTACTGAGTGGACTCAACGCGACGAAAACACACGACGCCAACACCCTAACCGTCACGTGGAGAGATTACAGCCAAACGTGCCTAGAAACAGCAGAAGATCTTATGGTTCTGGTGTCTCTAATTGAGTCTGAGAACCAAGGGGAATTCTTCGACGCCGCAGTACACACCATCACAGAACTAGCCGAAACCTCCCGCACCATCGCCAACAACAGCGAAACTATGGCATCAGCTGCTGAAAAGGTAGGAGCGATCGCGCCACGAATCACACCAGAAGTCGACGCAGCGATCACCGCAATCGAACAACTACGCAAACACGGCGCTGAACAAGCAGCCGCCGCCCGCGCAGCAGACGACCCCACCACAGCACGCATGATCGAAACCGAAACAGAACAACACGCACAGCGCATGGAGGAAAACTACCTCGACCAGTTCCAACAACGCCTCCAATCAGAGATCGCTGCAGCTAACCCACCCATACGCAACCTCACTAATTCCCCAACCACCAGTGCACGTTTCGATACACCAACTGGATCAGAAACCATAAGCAACGCATCCATGGCAACCGCTGGTGGTGATAACCCGCATGCCACCGATCACCACACACTCGGGCTAAGTAACCCACATAACCCCACCACCATTAACACCCACCAAGCAAGTACCACCCTCACTTCCCCTCACGGGGCAGGCCTTGCTGGGGCAGGGGCCTCGCCAATGACCACCACCGCAGCAACAACCACCACACACACTAGTTTTGCCACCGGTGGTGGTCTCCCACCACATGCGTATGCAACACTAACAGGTAAAAA
>NZ_JAOTIM010000001.1:0-522534 GCF_025660615.1 Corynebacterium sp. ES2794-CONJ1
GTCGGTGGTTATTGCGTCAGGGGTACGCCCGGTCCCATTCCGAACCCGGAAGCTAAGCCTGGTAGCGCTGATGGTACTGCAAACGGGAGTTTGTGGGAGAGTAAGTCACCGCCGACCTAAAACTTAACAGTGAACAATAGAAAGCGTGACGTGTTGAATGCTAAGGAATAGCCCTTAATATTCAATACGTCACGCTTTTTGTATGTAGAAAATGGATATCATGACTCAACACAATGACTCTTCAAGAAACTCCCGGAGGCCCGGATCTGGTCGACAAGACAACGGCCATCGCAGTGGAGCGCCGCGTCGGAGCACTCCGCAGCGCAGATGGTCACGCGACGAAGAGGGGCGAGGTAGGCCCCGTGACGAGGATAGGCGCGGTCGAGACGACGAACGCCGCCGGAGTAATGACCGTCGAGACAGCGGCGGTGATAGGCACAGCGAGGATGATAGGCGTGGTGGCGGCGATCGTCGTCACGCTAATCGCGCAGGCGCCTCTCGCCCTGAGAAGCGGAGTTTTCACGCGCAGCGCCCCGGCTATCGCGAGGAGCGCATTAATAAGCGCATCAATGAGCCGCAGATCCCCAGCGACCTTGACACGTCCGTTCTGGACCCAATGATTGTGCAAGATCTCAAGGTGCTATCGAAAGATAACGCAGATGCTGTGGCCAAGCACTTGGTTATGGCCGTCACATGGCTCGCAGATGACCCCAAATTGGCGCTATCTCACGCCCGCGCAGCTAAAGATCGGGCGGGTCGAATCGCGGTCGTGCGGGAAACCTGCGGCATAGTTGCCTATCATGCCGGCGAGTGGAAGGAAGCCCTGTCTGAGCTTCGTGCGGCACGACGGATGTCAGCCGGACCCGGATTGGTCGCAGTTATGGCAGATTGCGAGCGCGGACTGGGGCGTCCAGCTAAAGCAATTGAGCTGGCACGCGAGGAGCATGAGGGGTTGGATCGGGCTTCCCAGATTGAGCTCGCCATCGTGGTAGCCGGAGCTCGTAGCGATCTCGGTCAGATTGATTCTGCTGTCACAACCTTGCAACAGGAAAATCCCGATCCGCGACAGATCGACCCTGCCTATGCCCGTCTGTCCTATGCCTATGCCGATGCTTTAGCTCAGGTGGGACGTACCGAGGAAGCGATAGAGTGGTTCAGCCACGCCGATAAACAAGATGTCGATCGTCTTCTCGATGCCGATGAGAGATTGCGAGAGCTATCCTAGTAATATAGTGCGCATGACGAAATGCGCCCTCGATCATTACGACAGCCTACTGCTCGACCTGGACGGAACCGTCTGGGAGGGCGGTAGGCTTCTCCCTTATGTTGAGAATGTGATCAACGAGACCACAGTGCCGGTTATGTATATTACGAACAACGCCTCCAGGCACCCCAGTACGGTTGCCTCCCTGCTTTCTAAGATGGGTGTTCCCACGGGTACGGAGCAGATTCTTACCTCCGCCCAAGCAGCGGTGGAGATGGCGGCTGATCACCTACAACCTGGTGATTCCGTTTATGTGTTGGGAACGGATTCCTTCAAGGACTTGGCCACCACAGCTGGATATATAGTTGTCGATTCCGCCGACGATAACCCTAAAGCCGTCCTGCACGGCCACAATCCTCAAACTGGTTGGGCTCAATTATCCGAAGCGGCCTTAGCAATCGCACAGGGCGCTAAGTATTTTGCTTCCAATTTGGACTCGACCCTCCCCATGGAGCGGGGGCTGATGGTGGGTAATGGATCGATGATCCAAGCCGTCGTTCACGCGACTGGCATCGCTCCCACGTCCGCGGGCAAGCCGGAGCCTGCTATGTTCTATTCCGCCGCGGCCAAGCTCTCATCTAAGCGTCCTTTGGGCGTAGGCGATCGCCTCAATACCGATATCGCTGGCGGAGTGGCTGCGGGTTTTGACACTCTCCACGTACTTACTGGCGTCTCTAAACATTTCGCACTTCTGCGAGCACCTCAGCACGAGCGCCCTACATATATCGCTCGGGATTTCAGCGACGTCCGGCAACCGCTGGAAACGCTGAAGCCAGGGGCGCAAGGCGGTTTCGTGGCCCATTGGGACGGTGATCATATCGTGCTGTCCGGTGGAGATTCTGAGTCGCGTCCTGATCAAGCGTTGCGTACTGTCCTTCAACTCGCCTGGCACCAAGAGTCAGCCTTCTCTGGAAGTATAAGTGTCAAGGGTGAGAGCGCAGCCAAGGCAGTGGATCAGTGGCAATAGCGAAGATGCCAAAACCCGGTCCGGAGAGCACCTCAATCGACCCCAATGAACTCAAGCGCACGGTTGTCGACGTTTTGGCTCGTCCTACTGCTAGCCTAGATGATGAGTACGAAGTCTTAAACGCCGCCCATGAATTACTTCATCGGGCCTTGCAATAAGGGGGCGAGAACTCGTGGCCGTAAACAGAAAACGTTTAGATGCAGAGCTCGTCCGGAGGAAAATCGCTCGATCGCGCGAGCATGCCGTCGACATGATTCGCGAACAGCGCGTCTTTGTGGCGGGAATACTCGCACTCAAACCGGCAACTCAGGTCGACCCCGATATCTCGATTCGAGTCGTCGGCAGTCAGTTGGATACCTGGGCTTCGCGCGGAGCCCATAAGCTGCTCGGGGCATTAGAAGCTTTCGAGCCTTTAGGCCTCGATCTTAAAGGGAAAAAGGTTCTCGACGCTGGAGCCTCCACCGGAGGGTTCACCGACGTGGTGCTGCGTCGGGGCGCCGCCGAAGTTGTGGCCTGCGACGTAGGGTACGGACAACTCGTGTGGCGCTTGCAAAATGACGCTCGCGTGCGAGTTTTAGATCGCACGAATATTCGACACCTCACACCCGAGATGTGTGGAGGTCTCTGCGAGGCAATGGTAGGAGATCTTTCTTTTATTTCCCTCACTCTCACACTACCCCCCATTATTGAGTGCTTAACTATGGGCGCAGATTTACTTCCTATGGTCAAGCCCCAATTTGAGGTCGGTAAAGAACGACTAGGGAACGGCGGCGTAGTGCGCAGTAGAGAGCTGCGAGCAGAGGTTACCCGCGATATCGCGTTATTTGCTCAAAGTGTAGGGTGCTCGGTAAACGCCGTCGTGGCATCGCCACTACCTGGACCATCAGGAAATGTAGAGTATTTCTTGTGGCTACGCAAAGATGGAGCCGCACACCTGCGATCGGAAGACGAGATAACAACGATGGTTCAGCAAGCCGTATTAGAGGGGCCACAGTGACCCACCAGCCCACTAGTGTACTCCTCGTACCCCACGCCGGCCGTGCCGCCAATATCAACTCTGCTGCTGTTGCAGCGCGTATGATGCGTGAGGCAGGAATAGCTGTCAGGATTCTCATTAACCCCGAGAATAAAACCATTGCCAGTCACCCTGTTCTCAGGAAATTTCCCAGTGTTACTCACGGTCCCGGCGCTGTGGAAGGCATTGACCTCGTCTTCGTTACGGGTGGCGATGGCACGTTCTTGCGGGCTGCTGATCTCGCTTATTTCGCTCAATTGCCAGTTCTAGGCATCAATTTAGGCCATATCGGCTTCCTCGCAGAGTGGGAAAAAGACTCGCTAGAAGAAGCAGTCCTAAGGGTCATCTCCGGAGATTACCGGATTGAAGAGCGAATGACCCTCAATATCTCGGCTCTGGGCCCGGCAGGTGAACCTCTCGGTTCCGGCTGGGCTCTTAATGAGCTCAGCGTTGAGAACCAAACTCGAACTGGGGTACTCGACGCCATCCTTGATATTGACGGGCGGCCGGTTAGTTCTTATGGCTGCGATGGAATCATCGTTTCTACCCCCACTGGTTCAACCGCCTATGCATTTTCAGCCGGTGGCCCAGTGCTTTGGCCGGAACTTGATGCCATCCTTGTTGTACCCAATAACGCCCACGCGCTATTCACAAAACCACTGGTGGTGGCCCCAGGGTCGACGGTCGCAATTGAATCGAGTGCATCAAGCCATCCCGCCTACGCCGTGATGGACGGATTCCGCACCATTGAATTACCCCCGGGATTCCGTGTTGAAATCAGACGCGGTCAACAAGGCATCCAGTGGGTACGGTTGGATGATCGTCCCTTTACCGATCGTTTAGTGAGCAAGTTGAAGCTACCCACTCAAGGGTGGCGTGGCCCCATTCAAACACGATGATCATAATCGCATATATGTGCGAATTCTCGGTAGGATAGTTATATGCTCGCGGATATCAGTATTGAAAATCTCGGTGTCATTCCCAAAGCCTCAGTGGAGCTAAGCTCAGGGCTCACCGTTCTCACCGGAGAAACAGGAGCTGGCAAGACTATGCTCGTTACCGGCCTGCGCCTGCTCACGGGTGGTCGAGCCGATGCGAGCCGAGTGCGTACCGGTTCCAAGCAGGCTGCGGTAGAAGGACATTTCAGCCTCGCTGGGATTGAAGAGTCTATCTGCGAGCAGGCTCAGCGCGTGGTTGACACAGCTGGAGGGACAAGCGATGAAAATGGCGAATTTATAGTAACCCGAACAGTGAGCGCTGCTGGTCGTTCTCGAGCATATCTAGGAGGCCGAGCAGTTCCAGCTGCCAATATTTCGGATTTTAGCGCTAATATCCTCACCATTCATGGCCAAAACGACCAATTAAGACTGCTTGCTCCCGAACGACAGCTCGAGGCGATCGACAGGTTAGATCCAGCCATCCAGAAGGCGGCCGACGAGTATGCTGAAAAGTACAAACAATGGTCCCGTCTCAAAGCGGATCTTAAAATGCGCACTGAGTCGCGGCGCGAATTAGCTCAAGAGGCTGATCGGCTCGACTTTGCTATTGAAGAGATCAGAGCCATTGATCCGAGCCCTCATGAAGATCAAGACATTCTCGAGAAAATTAGGCGTTTACAAGACGTAGACGAACTCAGAGAGCATACTGTTGGGGCACTGTCAGCGATCGACGGCTCTGGAGAATTCTCCCAGTTTGATACTGAGGAAGTCCAAGGTGCCTCGGATCTGCTCGGGCGAGCGCACACATATTTGAATTCCAGTTCTGATCCAGTTCTTAACGAATTGGGGTCGAGGTTGCGGGATATGACAGGCTCGCTGAGCGATATCTCGGCGGAGTTAGGTTCGTACCTGAGTGCTCTACCAACCGACGACCAGGAGTTGGACAATCTGCTGAAGCGTCAGCAGGATTTAAAAGCACTGACCCGAAAATATGCGCCCGACATTACCGGAGTGCTGAAATGGTTGGCTAAAGCGGAAGCGAAGCGTCAGACTATCAATATTTCCCCTGATGCCTTAGACGCGCTCAGAGAAGACACCCGTATTGCCGAGCAAAAGATGCTGGAGGCAGCGAAAAAGCTGTCCCACAAGCGCGTAAAGGCAGCTGCAACTTTAAGCAAGCAGGTAAGCAATGAGCTCCACGGTCTAGCCATGTCTAAGGCGGTTTTCAGTGTGCAGATGAGGCGTATAGAACCAGGCAAGACGGGGATCGATGAGGCGGAATTTTTACTTGCAGCTAATAGCGCGGCCGAACCCCGCCCCTTGGCGTCGTCAGCCTCGGGTGGTGAACTATCTCGCGTCATGCTGGCTCTTGAAGTCATCCTGGCAGCGAGCTCGCACGGTACCACATTAGTTTTCGACGAGGTCGATGCCGGAGTCGGAGGTCGTGCTGCAGTCGAGATTGGCCGTCGACTCGCCCGCTTGGCTACCCATCACCAAGTGATCGTCGTGACTCACCTACCCCAGGTAGCAGCCTATGCTGACACCCATATCCACGTGTCGAAAGAAGTAGGCGAGGCCTCAATTGTCTCCGGTATTTCCTCCCTCGATCATAATCAGCGTATAGAAGAACTGGCGCGAATGCTCGCGGGACTTGAAGATACCGCCACTGGGCGTGCCCATGCTCGTGAGCTACTCGAAAAGGCCCAAGATGAAGTGCGCATGATGCGCTAGAGAAGCATCAAGGGAATTTTTAGGACTTTTTGCTGCGTGGCTCACCCTATTGGGCATCGAAAAGAGCAAAGATTGAGCGCATGGGTTTATTCTCTCATTCCTCAGACCTTCCCGGACTCCAGGGAGCTACACGCGATCTATCCATCCACGGCAAGGGTTTTAAGCGCTTGCGTGAGGGTGATATCGCGGTTATCGATGTCGCTGATATCTCTCGCAGCTTGGCGCAGCGTCTCATCGATGTGAAACCAGCTGCGGTTATCAATTCCCAGCGTTTCAGTACAGGCGCGATTCCTAACTTCGGCCCGCAGTTATTGCTCGACAGCGGAATTATGCTGGTGGAAGCTACTGGAGCCGGAATCTGGGAGAATCTTAAAGATGGCAAGAAGGCACGTCTCACCGATGACGGCAAATTATATTACGGTGAGCGGCTCATCGCAGCCGGCGTTCCTATGACTATGACTGCAGCTAGTGTGCTTTTCGCCGATGCGCAGCAGAATTTGCTGGACTCTATGAATGCCTACTTTGGTAATACCATCGAATTTATCAATTCCGAATCCCCTTTGCTGATTGATGGTTTGGGAATACCCGAGGTGGGGCGCGAGATGTGGGGGCGAAAAGCTCTCGTTGTCAGCCCTGGCATAGGGGCCGCAGAGCAACTAGCTAGCCTGAAGTTCTTTATCCGAGAATATGAGCCGGTTATTATCGCTGTCGATCAAGCCGCGGATATTTTGGTCAACCATGGATATACCCCGGAATATATAGTTGGCGATCCACTGGTCGTGGGTAACGAGGCGCTGCGCTGCGGAGCGCGGGTTATTTTGCCAGCTGATCCTGACGGGCATGCAGTTGGTCTAGAGCGGATACAAGACCTCGGTATCGGTGCAATGACCTTCCCCTCCGCTGTGGATAGCTCTACTGATCTCGCTCTTCTTCTGGCCGATTATCACGGCGCAGAGCTCGTGGTGAGCGCCGGTTCCTCGTTTAGTCTTGATGGGCTTTTTGCCCAAGCTGCCAGCGCCAATCCCGCTCAGTTATTAACGCGCGCCAAATTGGGACCCAAGCTTGTCGACGCTACGGCGATATCGAGTCTGTACTCGGTCAGTGGTGGCTCGCGTTTGGGCTGGTTGTGGGCTCTGCTGGCGTTTCTCGTTTTCGCAGCTACTGTCATTGTGATCGCAGGATTCGGCGGTGATGCGTCCTTTACGGATAATCTCGTAAACACATGGAATAATATCGCCCTTTCCTTCCAAAACCTCGTGAAAGGACAGTAGAGATGAAAACTGGTCGCGGACACGCTGTTTTAACTGGTATCTGGTTGGGTCTTGCAGGCGGAGTCTGCCTGGGTACCTATATATTGGCCCCCCATCTCCCAGCAGGCAGTGCAATACGGGTAGGTTCCATTGCAGCCGAACGGGATGCTGCACGTGAGGATGTCGCTATAGCTCAGGCTCAATCGAAGAGTGCCGATGCCATTATCGACAATATCTCAGCCGCAGCGGTGCGAGAAGCACTTATTGATCGCGGAGTCCTGATACTAGCTACTGCCGAAGCCGATAAAGCCGATGTGGAAGCAATGCGCGCCCTGCTGGATCAGGCCGGAGCTGGTAATTCTGGCACAATCTATTTCACCGAGAAATTCTTTGATCAAGCTGGAGCTGACAGTTTAAAAAACACCGTAACTCTCACTCTTCCCGCTGGTGCTCAACTGAGTGTCGATAAACTTGATCCCGGCACCCATGCAGGGGAGTCCTTGGGATCGACTCTGATGTTCGAGCCCGTTAGGGAGGGAACTGAGGAGCAGAAGCCTCAAGCAAGCCCGGAGGAACGCGCGATCGTCTTGGGTGCGCTTAAGGAGGCCGGTTTTATTAATTATGAGGACGGCAGCATCTCACCAGCGCACGTCGCTGTCCTCCTAACGGGGGATAATCCTGGCTCTACCGATGATAATTTCACGGTGACTACTCAGGCGGCTTTTGCCGAAGCTATTGATGCCCGTGCGGGAGGTCTGGTTGTGGCTGGCCGGGTGCACGCTGCGAGCGACACTGGTTTAATTGGGGTTCTAAGGTCTAATCCGAGCACGCGCTCTGCAGTCTCAACGGTCGATTCCATCGACCGAACATGGGCCAAGATCGCGACTGTCCTAGCGCTGAAGGAGCAGCTGCGTGGTTCCTCTGGCGCATATGGTGCAGCCGCTAGTGCCGACGCAGCTTCACCAGCACCGCGCATAGGATAATGACTGCACATCAGTTTACAGTGGTGGGCTCCGAACTACTGGTTGAAGCCCCTATCATCGCGGTGCGCCGCGATCAAGTCATGATGCCAGGTGACACGCTCGCTTATCGTGAGGTCGTTGAGCACTTCGGCGCAGTAGCAGTGGTTGCGCTCGACAATGACCGCGTTCTCCTCATAAAGCAGTACCGCCGAGCGGTCGATCAGCGCCTATGGGAACTACCAGCTGGACTGTTAGACATCGCAGGGGAAGATCCCCTTGAGGGGGCACGTCGCGAACTAGCTGAAGAAGCGGGTCTGTCAGCAAACCGGTGGGGGCTACTCTGTGATACGGTGACCAGCCCCGGCTTTTGCGATGAGGCGGTGCGCATCTATCAAGCTGAGGAGCTCAGTCTCGTATCTCAACCTGTAGCCCACGACGAAGAGGCCGATATGAGCGTTCTGTGGGTTGATCTTAACGAGGCTATTGAGATGATTATGAAAGGCGAGATCGTCAATTCAATAGCTATAGTAGGGCTCATGACGGCGTGGCGACTGCGCAGTACTGGTCAGGCCTTAAGATCTGAGACGAGCGAATTTTCGCTACGCCCAGTGAAACTGGCGCAGCGTCGGCAAGCTATGGGCCTGACCGGTGACATGAAAAAGAAAGACGCACAAGGTGACCACTAATGCTGAGGCCGCTCAGCAGTGGTTGAGTTATCTAACAGTTGAGCGAGGTCTGAGTGCGCACACTCTCAGCAACTACCGCCGCGATGTGGATCGCTATCTAGGGTGGCTGAGCGCGGCACAGCGCCGTGATCTTAGCGAGGTTACCACCGCCGATATCGAAGCTTATATCTACGATTTGCGCAGCGGAGCGATTGCGAAGCCTCTAGCTGCTGCGTCTGTTGCGCGAGCGTTGGCGGTGGTGCGGGGTTTGCACAAGTTTTGTTTTCTCGAAGGTTTACTCGAGTCCGATGTGGCGGCGGAAGTCTCGCCGCCTGCTCAAGGACGTCACCTGCCTGATACACTCTCCATAGCCGAGGTTGAGTCTCTCATTGAAGCTATTCCACACAGCGAATACGCCTCCATATACGACCTTCGCGATCGCGCACTCGTGGAATTGCTCTACGCAACGGGTGCCCGCATTAGTGAGGTTGTTGCACTTTCGGTTGACGATATCTCCGAATCTACTGGGATGCTGAAACTAAAAGGCAAAGGCAGTAAGGAACGCATCGTCCCTATCGGAAGGATGGCACGCGAGGCGATTGAGCACTACCTCATCAGGGCGCGACCGGCTTTGGTCCGGGGCAGCGGCCCTGCTCTCTTTCTCAATAAACGCGGAGGTACCTTATCTCGGCAGTCGGCATGGGCGATCTTGAAACACGCCGCGAATCGGGCTGGAATTGACAAAGATATTTCGCCGCACACCCTACGGCATAGTTTCGCGACCCATATGTTGCAGTCAGGGGCGGATATTCGAGTGGTGCAAGAACTCTTGGGACACTCCTCGGTCACTACTACCCAGATCTATACTCATGTCACTGTGGAGGACTTACGGCGAGTGTGGAGCAGCTCTCACCCACGGTCGACTGCACAGAAGAAAAGTCTCAAGTAATACTTTATGGTGGCAAAACACCTTCTGCAATCGCTAAAATAACCACCATGTGATTTATCATATAGGAAGAAAGCGCAGTAATCGGTGGGCAGACGTAGAAGGATGTATTGATGGCTGATAATGGTCTTTTCCAGACCCCGGACCGCACGGTCGGTCTCACCGGACGCCCATTACGCCATATTCCAGAACCGGCCGCGCTCGACAAGCACGGCCCAGCTACTATTATCTCGATGTGTAACCAAAAGGGTGGCGTGGGAAAAACGACCTCCACCATCAATCTCGGCGCTTGTCTTGCTGAGGCGGGACGTCGAGTACTCTTAGTCGATCTCGACCCGCAAGGAGCGCTATCCGCGGGTCTGGGGGTCCCTCACGATGAGTTGGATCTCACCGTGTATAACCTTTTGGTAGATCACAGCGTCAGCATCCACGGCGCTATTCATTCAACTGGGGTACCCGGTCTTGATCTAGTGCCCGCAAATATTGATCTCTCTGCTGCTGAAATTCAGTTGGTCAACGAGGTTGGTCGCGAGCAAACCCTAGCTCGTGCGCTCAGGCCGGTCATGAAAGATTACGACTATATACTCCTTGATTGTCAGCCCTCCCTAGGATTACTGACTGTCAACGCCTTGGCCTGTTCCCACGGGGTCATCATTCCCATGGAGTGCGAGTATTTTTCCCTCCGCGGTCTAGCTTTATTAACTGACACTGTGGAAAAAGTTCGTGATCGTCTCAATTTCGATCTGGATATTGTTGGTATCCTGGTCACAATGTTTGATCGGCGCACCACCCATGCGAGAGAAGTGATGTCGCGAGTGGTGGAAGTATTTGAAGACAAGGTATTTGACACGGTGATTACTCGCACGGTGCGCTTCCCTGAAACATCTGTTGCTGGAGAACCGATCACCACGTGGGCTCCATCGTCGGCTGGCGCTGCCCAATACCGCCAATTGGCTCGTGAGGTTATCGAGCGCACACACGGTTAAATGCCTACAATTCCGCATCGTGCGGTGCAGCCTGAGATTACTGGCTTCCGCATAGTGTTAAATAATTTCGAAGGCCCCTTTGATTTGCTTCTGCAGCTC
This sequence comes from Corynebacterium sp. ES2794-CONJ1, assembly GCF_025660615.1. Taxonomy (NCBI): domain Bacteria; kingdom Bacillati; phylum Actinomycetota; class Actinomycetes; order Mycobacteriales; family Corynebacteriaceae; genus Corynebacterium; species Corynebacterium sp. ES2794-CONJ1. The sequence continues at coordinate 10,824 of NZ_JAOTIM010000001.1, forward strand.
ATTAGCGCCAGGAAGATGGATATTACCGATATCGCTTTGGCCACAGTGACAGATGATTTTGTAGAGTACACCAAGCAGCTCGGTGAATTTTCTGGTCTCGATGAGGTCACCGAATTTCTAGTTGTTGCGGCGACCCTCCTGGATCTCAAGGCAGCTCGACTACTGCCGCGTGGTCAGGTGGAAGAAGATATTGAATACCTCGAGCTTAGAGATCTTTTATTTGCTCGCTTACTGCAATATCAGGCCTATCAGAAGGTAGCCGAAGAATTGCGGCAGTGGCAGCGCCAAGCCCAGTTGTCTTATCCCCATGCCCTGAGTATGGATCCTCAATTCGTCGATCTCTTAGCACCAGTCAACCTAGGTCATACGAGGGAGAGCTTCGCGGAGTTCGCGGCAAGTGTATTCCGGCCGAAACCTGCTGAGGAGGTCGCTACAGCGCATATTCACCATGTGAGCGTTTCAGTACCTGAGCAAGCAGGCACGGTTCTTCAGATCTTGCACGAGTATGGCCCACACCAGTGGGTTAACTTTTCTACTTTTGCCGATTCCCGCAGCATCATAGTGGTGGGTAGGTTTCTTGCGCTTTTGGAGTTGTACAAGGCACGTGCCATCCTCATGGAGCAGGACGAGCCGCTAGAAGATCTGCGGATTTCCTGGACTGGGCTGGATGTTGATCCCGCAGTGGTGGCGGCCAGTACGTGGGAATGAGCAGCGACATTGATTCAGGCGTGCAGACAGTTACTATAAGAGGGGTACAGGAAAGAGGGGCTACGATAATGCCAGCACTTGTGGTTTCGGGCCTAGCTTCTGGGGTAGGCAAAACAACGGCAGCAGCCGCTATCGTTAAGGTACTCAAGGACCGCGGCGAAGACGTTATACCTGCAAAGGTTGCCGCGTTGAGCGCTTGGACCCCCGATATTGGCACCATTGAGAGACTCACCGGAATTAAAGGCAAAGATTTTTCCCAAGACCCCGATCCCATCGCCTCAGTGCGCGAACTAATCGATGCTGGTAAGACTGTGGTGGTCGAGGGCTCCGGTGGCCTCGATGTTGAGCTCTTTGGGGCAAAGACCATTGCCCATATCGCTGCGGATCTTAATGCCCCGCTCATCGTAGTTTCCGGAATGGATGAGCAGGCCGTAAAGATAGCTTTGCGGGCCGTCGATTTTGCTACCGCTTGTGGCGCTACGGTGGGTGGTCTTTTGGGTGGCAAACTTCCCCTTGGGGCTGATTTGAAGACGCGCCTGATTCTGATGGATGCTGTGGCGCGTACGGGTGTGCCTTTTTTAGGGAGTCTGCAGGACGGAATCGGGTCCTTAGGGCCCGACGCTTTCGCGGAGGCTACCCGGACTATTTACTTGCCGAGTGACTTTTAGGTCGAGAACGCGTTGCGACTAATGTCAGAGCGCCGACGACCAGACCTGTGACTGCGCAGCCTAAGAAGTAGCGAATCTCTGCCTCAGCACTGCTGGGGTCGTAGAATCGCGAAATTGTCCCCGCCAAGGCGGTGCCTATAGCAAGGGTAAGGAAAAAGAGCGCTGAGAACTGAGTGCGAAAAGCATTGGGTGCGTGAGCTGCGGTCGCGGCCATCCCTATTGGTCCGCAGAAAAGTTCACCCATAGCTGCGATCCAGATAGCAAAGACCACGGCGATGAGAGGGGTGCTATTTGCGGTACCACCCGCATAAGGTATGAAAACCAAAAAACTCAGAGCTGTGATCATGACTCCGATGGAAAGTTTATTGGCAGAGGAGGGACCCCGGTTACCGAGTCGGGCGAATATATAGGTCACAGGAGCGGAGAAGACGATAACAAATAGTGGGTTGAGCGATTGGGTCCACGCTGCTGGCACTATGAACCCAAGGAGGCTGCGATTGAGTCGAATATCGGAGTACACTGCGAGAACCCCATAAGTTTGGTTCATCATCGCCCAGAAGCACACCGAGGCTATAAAAATTGGAACGAACCTCCACACCTGTGTGCGCTCAGATTCGCTTACCTGAGCAGAGCGCAGGATGGTAACAAAGAGAACTACGGCCACTGAGGCAGTAGCTGCAAGTAGAAGCACAGCAAGGTGGTGTGGATTGATACTTCCTCGTGAAGCCAGTCCGACGAGGACGGCGAGAAGAGCTAGAGCTCCAGCTATAACTGGAAGCGCGGTGCGAAGAGAGTAGGGTTGAGCGGGGTACATTACCTTTGTGCGTGCAGCGTTATTGAGACGAGTGAGCATGAGAGTGCGCAGGAGAAGGTAGATCCCCATACCAATAAACATAAGAAGAGCCGCTGCCAAGAAGCCAAGGTGGAATCCCCATGTCAGCGCGAGCCATCCCGTTAGGAGAGGACCGAGAACCGCTGCGACTTGAATACCGAGATAAAAAAATTGAAAACCTACCTCGCGATCCGAGTCTGAGTCAGAACTGTATACAGCGCCCAGGATGGTGATAGCGGCGGTTTTGAGCAATCCAGAACCTAAGGCGATAAGACTTAACCCGAGGGCGAGTCCTAGTACTGGGTGGATGAGGGATAGTATAAGGTGTCCCAGGCACAATATGGTTGCTCCGCCTAGGAGAGTTTTTTCGGGACCGAGTAGATGATCGGATATCCATCCGCCCGCAAAGGTACAGAGATAGACCAAAGCCCCGTAGGCGCCTATGAGCGCAGTCGCGTGCGCCTTGTCTATGCCTAGTCCTCCCTCACCGGCCGAGTAGTACAGGTAGTAGGCGAGGATAGCTTGCATGCCGTAGAAGCTGAAACGCTCCCAGGCTTCAATGCTGACCACACTCACGGTGGCTAGGGGATGACGCGGACTCGTTCTTGAACGCTGTTTAATCGAGGTCATAGTTGAAATTATCCACAATTAGCAAGCCTTAGGTGGCATATTCGCTCTTATTCTTGAACGGTGTTTAAGATAGGTTGCAGTCAAGGAATCGAGGAAATATGAACCTACCCACTGTTGCGCACCTTATCGAGAAGGACCAACGCCATCTCTGGCACCCCTATAGTTCGAGTCCCGCACTCATAGACCCATATATCGTGAGCTCAGCCGCGGGAACGATCATTTCCCTGGCAACGGGGGAGCAGCTCATTGATGCCATGAGCTCGTGGTGGGCCGTAGCCCACGGACATAACCACCCCAGACTCGTCAGCGCAGCCACTACCCAAATCTCTCGGATGAGCCACGTCATGTTCGGAGGTCTCAGTCACGAACCAGCTATCGACTGCGCCGCCAGCTTGGTGAAACTCCTATCTCGTTCGTGCCCTTTAAAAGACCCGGGTCTCGAAAAGGTATTCTTCTGCGATTCTGGTTCGGTCGCTGTGGAAGTAGCCATGAAAATGGCATTGCAATATCAACGCGGTAAAAACCACCCAGAGCGCCATCGTTTCCTCACATGGCGCCGCGGTTACCACGGGGACACCTTTGCGGCGATGTCAGTATGTGATCCCGATAATGGCATGCATTCCATGTGGAAGGGAATCATCGCCGAGCATATATTCGCACCGCCACCACCACCGCGCGGCTCAGACTCACAGGAGATAGCCGAGTATCTCGACAAACTAGAGTCGCTGCTCGATAATTCGGTGGCTGGAATCATCATCGAGCCCAGGGTGCAAGGCGCAGGAGGCATGCGTTTTCATGACGACGAGGTTGTCCATGGTGTCCGAAAAATTTGCGACCGCCACGAGCTCGTCATGATCGCCGATGAGATCGCTACCGGCTTCGGACGAACCGGCACGCTCTTTGCCACCCTTAGCGCCGGAATTGTGCCCGATATTATCTGTCTGGGAAAGGCTCTCACGGGAGGATTCATGAGTCTAGCAGCAACGATCACCACCCCGGCGATAGCCCAGGTCATCTCAAGTCCCCAGGGTGGAGGGGCGCTGATGCACGGCCCTACTTTTATGGCGAATCCCTTAGCCTGCGCCGTAGCGAAAGAAGCAATACATATGATTGCGGAATCGTCGTGGACAGAGGCAGTACAGCGCATTGAACACCAGCTTCAGGTCCAGCTTCAGCCACTCGAGAGATACGACGTCGTTGCAGATATCAGGGTTTTGGGAGCCATTGGTGTTGTCGAACTCAAGGCACCAGTTGACATGGCTGAAGCCACCGCTATCGCCGTTAGCCACGGGGTATGGCTGAGACCATTCGGCACGCTGGTCTACACAATGCCGCCCTATATCGCGACCGAAGCAGAAATAGCAAAGATCACCTCTGCCATCGACGCGTTGGTCTACAACGAAAATCAGCGCTACCGCAAGACCTACCTCACTAAGAAATGACGGGAATAACATGAATATCCTTGCCATCACAGGAACCAACACTGGGGTCGGCAAAACCATTGCCACCGCTGCACTCGCCGTCGAATATCGACATGCTGGCTATGACGTCCGAGTGGTAAAACCCGTCCAAACCGGGGAGCCCGAAGGATCGGGCGATATTTTCACCATCGCGCAGCTTAGCGGAGTGAACGCAGTGGAGTGTATTCGCTATCCAGAGCCACTTTCTCCACATCTAGCGGCCCGGCGCGCCGGGCAACCCGCTCTAAGCGTTGCCGAAATGGCCCATCATATCTCCACTATAGAACTCGGGCATCCAGGAGTGATCCTCGTAGAAGGGGCGGGCGGTTTGCTGGTGCGCTACAACGACACTGAGTCCTTCGCTGACCTCATCGCAGCGCTCAATGCCAAAGTGGTGGTGGTCACTAGCTTAGGACTTGGTTCTCTCAACCTCGCTGAACTCACCGTTGAGGTGGCGAGGCTACGCGGCCTAGACGTGTGCGGTTTGATTGGAGGCGAACTAGCCCCTCATCCTGATCTAGCTACCCGATTGAATCTCGAGGAACTCCCCATTCAGTGCGGGGTCCCACTCTTAGGAGTTCTACCATCAGCGATGGGTCAGATCGATGGGACGATCCCTCCGGGGTTGATTCGGTTGCCTGATAGTTGGGACACCGATTTGTAGAATGGCCAAAGTCTGGAAAAGTAGAGGACACTAAAAGCCTTCAAAAAAAACATTGTCGGGAAAGGATTGGTCTGTGCTCATTATGATCGCGGTCATCGCGCTAATCGGGGCCACGGTGGTGATGGTGGCCATCGGCGAACGCACAGGCCTACCATGGCCCGCCCTCTTGACCGTCGTCACAGGCGCAGCTATTCTCTTTCCCGGCATACCAACCGTAGAGATTCCACCGGATCTCATTCTGCCGATTTTCATCCCGCCGCTCCTGTGGGCCTTGGCTAGGCGCTCAAGTTGGGGGATGGTCAGACGCCAGTGGTTAGAAATCGCCCTACTGGCGGTGGTGCTCACTGTTGTCTCCTCAGTCGCAATCGGGTTAAGCGCGTATGCTCTTATCCCGAGTCTATCCTTGGCCGGCGCTATGATGATTGGTGCCGCGATCGCTCCCACGGATCCGGTAGCTGTAGATGCCGTAGCCAAACCCGCCGGCGTTCCCTACCGCATCAGTAATACCCTGCAGAATGAAGGGCTCTTTAATGACGCCGCTTCGATCATGATCTTTTCTATGGCGCTGTCGGTGATTGTGGAGAAGAAATCCCCGAGCTGGTGGGAACCAATTCTTGCATTTATATACGGAGCCGGCGTTGCCGTCATTGTTGGGTTGATGATTGGATTCTCCTCGGCAAAATTCGTAAGCTGGGTGCAATCTTCCACTGCTCGAAACGCGCTCACCTGGACCATACCGTTTGCCACCTACCTGGTCGCGGATGCGCTCGGGGCATCTGGGGTGGTAGCGATTGTGGTAGCTGCAGTGGAATACAATTCCAAAGTTGAAATCAATGCTCAAGACCGACTCTCGGGTACATCTTTTTGGCAAACGGTGGAGTTTCTTTTCACCGGTGTAGCCTTCGGTCTCATTGGCACCACCGTCCGCCGAGCTATCTCAGAGATGGGCTCGGGACTGCTCGAAGCGGTACTCGTGGGAGTGGCGCTCTCGGTTGTCGCCATTGTCGTGAGAATGAGTTTTCTCTTAGTTATTTATAGGTTCAATACCACTGGTAAACGTAAGACTGCCTCGCCCCTGCGCCTCCAGGAAGTTCTTCTTCTGACTTTTGCTGGTATGCGCGGGCTGGTAACTCTCACCCTTGTCTTGTCCATTCCATCGTCAACCTATTTTAAGCTCTATCATGAGCTCCCCGTCATCGTCCTTGTGGTTTTAATTATGACCATGGTGATCCCGGGCCTAGCGCTTCCCGCACTCATGAAAAAGCTCAACTTAGACGCAGATCCCGATGCTTTTGGCGACCGAACCCGCACCGAGCTCGCCAGTCGTGCCCGCAAAGCTGCCCGAGGGGTCATCGACGCTCACGCTAAAGATCTACCGCAAGATCGTCTTGAGCTTGTCATGCAGCGCTTTGAAGAATTTATTCATTACGAGGACGATGCAGTGGTGGACCCAAAGACTCTCAGGGATCACGCCCGCAAAGAAGCTACCCAAATGGCTCAGATCAACCTTGAGGCGCTACGAGCAGCGCAGCAGGAACTTTTGGCCGCCCGTAATGAAACCAAGGTTGATCCGGTTATCCTGGACGAGGTCCTCTACGACGTCGACCAACAGATTCTAGGAATCGTCCGGGGCATCGAACTCCGCAATTCAACGTGGGACGATTCGAGCGAGCGGTAAGGACGATAAAATGAATCCGCTATCCGCTTTGCGATCACAGATCGAATCCATCTTGCTCGTCTCTGACTCCCCGATAACTGCGGGAGCTCTCGCGGCCGCACTAGCGCAACCTGAAAGCCACGTCAGCGCCACACTCAAAGAGATTAGCGCGGAATTTCATCAACGTGGTAGTGGTTTCGACTTGAGGGAAAGCTCGGAGGGGTGGAGGCTTTATACTCGTCGTGAGAATGCCGAGTGGGTGGAAAAATTTCTGCTGTACGGTTCGCAATCGAAACTATCACGGGCGGCGATGGAGACCCTCGCGATTATCGCTTATCGCCAGCCCGTAGCTCGTGCGCAGATCGCTGCCATTCGGGGAGTCAACGTCGACGGGGTCGTACGCACACTCACCCTGCGCGGTTTAATACGCGAGGCTGAAACGAAGGCGATCACTGGCGCCCAGCAGTATGAAACCACGGCTCTTTTTCTCGAGCTGCTGGGCATTGAGTCGCTCGAAGAATTGCCAGCTCTAGCACCTCTGCTCCCTGATATCGATAGTATTGACGAGTTCGATCAACCCTAAGACTCGAGCTTTACTGTGGGAGGTGGTATTACCCGTGGCAGTAGACTAGGGTGGGAATGTTATTTGACACTTGTACTGAAAGTAGGCGACATATGTCTCCAACCGCTCGCCGGGATGGCACACCGGGAAAACCACGTTCGAAACGAAGTGGTGCACAACAATCAGGCCGCGGAGGATCGGGATCGCGACGCAAGCCATCGCGATCAAGCGATGACAAGCTCTATATCTCCAATGCAAAGCCAGCGCGGCACCAGCATAAAACCGCATTCGACAGGGGGCCAGTTCACCGTAGTGAGGGGATTCGTCTCCAAAAGGTGCTTGCGCAAGCGGGCGTAGCATCCCGTCGTCACGCGGAAGTGCTCATTGATCAAGCCCGTGTAGAAGTTAACGGAAAGATCGTGCAGGAACAGGGACTGCGAGTTGATCCGCAGAACGATCTCATACGGGTGGATGGGGTGCGGGTCAATGTTAACGAAAACTATCAGTACTTCGTCTTGAATAAGCCCCGAGGCGTGCACTCCACGATGAGTGATGATATGGGTCGTCCCTGTATTGGAGATCTTGTTTCTGAACGCGTCAGCGCTGGCCAACGCCTCTTTCACGTAGGTCGGCTCGATGCGGCGACGGAGGGGCTCATTCTTCTTACCAACGATGGAGAACTAGCCAACCGCCTCATGCACCCCAGCTACAAGGTCTCGAAAACTTACCTCGCCACGGTACTTGGCGAAGCCGACCGCAACTTGGTTCGTACCTTACTCAAGGGAATCGAGCTTGATGATGGGCCCGCACGCGCCGATCACGTTCAGATTGTTGACACCTACCAAGGTAAATCCCTGATACGGCTGGAGATCCACGAGGGACGTAAGCACATAGTGCGTCGCATGCTGAAGGAAGCTGGCTTCCCCGTGCAGGCTCTGGTACGCACCAAGCTGCATAATATCCAGTTGGGCGAGCAAAAGCCTGGCACGCTGAGGGCCCTCAATACCTCTGAATTAACCAGCCTGTATAAGGTGGTGGACATGTAATGGCTGATCAACTGATCATTGCCGTCGATGGACCTTCGGGGGCTGGAAAGTCTACGGTGTGCCGGCTGGTTGCCCAGCGTTATCACGCGCACTATCTCGACACAGGCGCCATGTATCGAGTAGCGACCTTGCATATACTACGCCTGGGTATCGACCCTCAGGATGCCACCGCTGTTGCCACAGCAACTACCGATCTGCCACTCGACGTTAACGAGGATCCACTAGCCACAGAGGTGATTCTTGGTGGCGAGGACGTTTCAGAGGAGATACGTGGCACTGCGGTAACCCAGGCAGTCTCGGCAGTATCGTCGGTAAAAGAAGTGCGCGATAACCTTGTGGGCTTGCAGCGCGATTTGGCGCTAAAAGCCCAGCGCTGCGTAGTTGATGGGCGCGATATTGGCACGGTTGTCCTTCCTCAGGCCCAGGTGAAGATCTTTCTCACAGCTTCTGCTGAAGTGCGAGCTCAGCGCCGTCTTGACCAAGAACTTCGATCAGGCCGCGAGGCGGAGTTTGATGCAATTCTCGCTGCCGTACAGCGGCGCGATGAGCTAGATTCCACGCGGTCACTTAGTCCCCTCGTACCGGCTAAGGACGCTCACGTGGTCGATTCCTCACATCTATCACTTAACGAGGTCGTTGCCGTGGTGACCGAACTCGTTGACAATACAACTGCGGCTAAGGAGAACACCCATGACGAATAAAAATCAGCACGAGACAGAAGAAGAAACAGTATTTGTCTATCCCACACGTCACGGTGAGATTCCAGCCGATCAAGCCTACGAAGAAGAAGACATCGAGGTCGTGGGCGGTGGCTATGCCGCCCGAGATTTTGACGCTCAAGACTTCGACTATGACGACCCAAAATTTTTTGGTGAAGAGTTCGATGAAACGGAGTTCTCTGATCCCGATTTCGGCGACGATTATTCCGAGCAGGATTGGGAAGAGGTTGAGCGTGCCTTCGGCTTCGAACGCGATGATACAATCTCCGAAAAACTGTGCACCGTTGCCATTGTAGGCCGACCCAATGTGGGAAAATCTTCGCTCGTTAATCGTTTCTTAGGGCGCCGTGAAGCTGTGGTCGAGGACCATCCCGGGGTCACGCGCGATCGCATATCCTATATTGCCGATTGGGGCGGAAGTCGCTTCTGGGTCCAGGATACTGGCGGCTGGGATCCAAATACCAAGGGCATCCACAGCGCAATCGCGCGTCAAGCAGAAGTAGCCATGTCCACGGCCGATGTGATAGTTATGGTGGTGGACACGAAGGTGGGCATCACCGAGACCGATAGTGTCATGGCGCGAAAACTGCAGCGCTCCGATGTACCCGTTATCCTCGTAGCCAATAAATTTGATTCCGATAACCAATACGCCGATATGGCTGAGTTTTATGCTCTCGGTCTTGGGGATCCGTGGCCAGTTTCTGCCCTCCACGGCCGAGGTGGTGCCGACGTGCTGGAGGAAATTTTACGTTTATTCCCAGAGGAACCTCGACATTCCTCGATTACCGAAGGACCGCGGCGTGTAGCCTTGGTCGGTAAACCGAATGTCGGTAAGTCCTCGTTGTTGAATAAGATCTCTGGTGAAGAACGCTCGGTGGTAGATAATATCGCCGGCACCACCGTCGACCCAGTGGATTCCATCGTGCACCTCGACCAGCAAACCTGGCGCTTTGTCGATACTGCTGGACTGCGTAAAAAAGTGAAAAATGCCCAGGGCCACGAGTACTATGCATCTCTACGCACCCGGGCCGCAATCGATGCAGCCGAAGTTTGCGTGATGATGATTGATTCCTCCGAGCCCGTTAGTGAGCAGGATCAGCGGGTACTCAATATGATTTTGGAATCGGGAAAGGCATTGGTGCTCGCTTTTAATAAGTGGGATCTCATGACCGATGACCGCCGGTGGGAGCTCGACCGCGAAATCGATCAGCAGCTAGCCCATATACCATGGGTGACGCGAATCAATATTTCAGCGGAAACCGGTCGCGCACTCAACCGCTTGGAGCCGTATATGATCAAGGCTCTCGAAAGCTGGGATCAGCGAGTAACGACGGGGCAGCTCAATAACTGGTTGCGGCAAGTCATTGCGCAAAATCCGCCTCCTATGAAGGGCGGACGAGTGCCCCGGGTACTTTTCGCCACCCAGGCGTCCACGAGGCCACCAGTAATTGTGCTCTTTACAACAGGCTTCCTCGATGCTGGTTACCGACGCTATTTGGAGCGAAAATTCCGAGAGTCCTTCGGTTTCGAGGGTTCGCCAGTTCGCATAGCGGTGCGAGTGAGAGAACGCCGCGGACGTAAGTCCTAAAAAATGCTGTGATCCAAGAGATTTCTGGATCACAGCATTCTTCTATCTTCTGCTCATCTCAGCGGGCTTTCTGCAAAAGGAAAGCATCAACCCTATAGGGCAGCGCGAGCGGACGGGCAGGATCTAATTCAAGTTTTTCGAAGAGATACCACGTCAAATTTTTTGTGAGGCGTTCGCGATCCTTGTCACGAGCCCGCAGCCAGTAGGAGCGGGTCTGGGCTAACTCTAGGAGTTGTGGAGGGTAGATGATCTGATCCCAAGAACCGCGGTAGTCCTCGACAATGAGCCAAGGCGGAGCGACCTGGGGGACGAAGCCGCGCTTGAGCGTATCGCCTGAGTGCATAATGCGGCTGAGCCGATGCACCCACGGGATATCGACATCGAGTGTATTCCACACCAAAAGAACTGAGGCATCAATCGTCGAGATCCGTGCGAGTTCTTTACTAGCCCGCTCATTATCCATCCAATGCCATGCTTGAGCAACAGTTATAAGGTCGAAAGAGCCCTCGGTACACGGTATCTCCTCTGCGTTCGCCCTGAGAATTGGAATCTGGGGTAGGGCGCGAGTAAAACTACGTGCCATATCGGCGCTGGGTTCGAGCGCATAAATCTGCTGGAATCTAGAGTCTTGAGCTAAAAGCTCGGTGAATTTTCCTGTTCCGGCCCCTACGTCGAGGACTTTATCTGCCTTGCCAATGAGGTCGAGAACTTCAATGGGATAGGACGGGCGGATATCGTGATAAAGGGTGGCGCCTGTAATAAACGCTTGGGACATATTCTTGCGATGAGACTGGCCGCGAAAACGGGGGAGATGTCGCTGTGAGATCGAAGGGATAGGCGTTGTCACCTGAGCATAAGGATCTTTAATCAGCGGCTGGAGTGGATCATCGGATCTAGACATGGTAGATAAAGTCTAGCGGACAACACAGGTATCGTGGCACTCTATGCAGGGCCTAATCAACAGTCTGGTAGGTGGTCTCCACATGTAACGCCCGACACATAGTTTCAAGTAGTGAAACCCCACTCCAGCGGTTGCAGCCAGCCTAGGATAGAGAATGGCTCTTCGATACGAACCAGTAATGTCCTTGATGACAGCGCGTAAATAACCGGGTACGGCCGGAAGAGCAATGATGACCGTTGGCGCACCGTAGTATGCCCAAGAAGTAACGACGTTATTTTTACGCATAACATCCGGCCAATAGAATGCACATAACGTATGAATTACCTTAAGTACCAAACCAGCCACCGCTAATCACCGCAATTTTCTAGCATCTACGGCGGCTTACATAGGTTAAGGACATAAATATACACACTGCCAGGGCAATCAATATTAGTCAGCGTTTCTCCTACTGATTCTTCCAACAATGGAACGACCATCGAGCCATCGTCCAAGAAGTAATCCCATTCCGCAGTCAGGCCGGTCTCGCACGATAATTTTTTTGTAATTTCCTTAATTTCAACAAGCCTTAGCCCCAAGCCCCTCTGACCAATTACATAGTCTTTCACTCCCATGGGAAAGATTGCAGGCTTATTTGAAGAACTCGTACGTAAAGAACGTTTGAGCGAGAAATCAACTATAATAACTCTACCGCCCGGAACTAGATAGTTCGGGAAAATAGATAAAGCGTTCCGTGGATAATCAACTAGAGATAATGTTAGGCTACAAACAATACAATCAAACCATTCATGAAATTGTCGATTATATTCGGCGATATATTGTTGAAGAAACTATGGCCTGAATTCCGAAGAGAAAATTGATTTCTCGCAAAATTCTAGGCATGGGTGTCTATGTCAATACCCGTATAGTCGGTTTCCCCCATCCCTGGTCTTCCAACGACTTCAAAACATGAGATAATTGCCCAAACTGACAGCCGGCATCCAAAAGATTTTGAGGAGGACTCCCAATTAGGGATGCGCATAATTGAGCGTAACGGGGGGAAGAAAATAGTCATGAACCCGGTTTGCGCCAAAGCTAGTTAGCGGAAATTGGAAACCACTCAAGAGAGTTTTCGCCTAACTGCTAAGGTGTTTAGCAGAGCAAAGCCTGCGGTCCACGCCCCAAACCCGATCAAGGTCGCCGTAGCTAGGTTATTTCCTAGCCCAAGATCAACAATGAGATCTCGCGCGGCCCGTGAAGGTAGCAACAAGCTTAAATCATTCAATCGCTCCGGCATGTAGGAAGGCGAAACCAAGATTCCGCCAGCAAAAGCCAATGTTAAAAAGAGTAACTGGGCAACAGTAACAACGGATTTCGTAGTCAAGATCCTCCCCATGAAGCTGCCGAGCAAACCGAACATCACTGTCGATGCCACCAGGCCGCCGGTCGCAGCCACAAAATGCCGTGTCAGTTCGAATTCGGTAGTAACCAGAGCGCAGCCCAAGAGCAGAGCTATACCCACCACCATCATGAGGCTAACTGTGACGATATGGGCGATATAGCGGGGGAAGAGGCCGTAAGGCAAAGTCCGTAGATAGTTAGCAAACCCAGTCTGCCTATCCTGGGCAATCGAAGTACTAAACCCAAACAAACAGGTTGACATTGAAATCATCACGACCAGCTGCAGCGTCGATTCAGTCGCAAGATGGGCATCCTCTACAACTTGTGAGTTCGGAAGAACAAAGAACACAAAACACAACAGCGGAATGACAATATTTCCAGTCAGAGCCATCAAATCCCGAAATGTTTCCAAAACCACAACTTTGAGATGACCAGAAAAAACCCTTAACGCATTAGTCATTATCGCAGCTCCTCAAAATTGGTGGTTACCTGTTCACGCAATCGTGTCTCCATAGCTTCTTCCAACGACATGGGGTTAGCTCGGAGTTCTGTGAAATTAACTCCGCTGGCAACTAGCTCTTTAACAAAAGCATTGATATTGCTAACGGTAAACTTCAGGCGCCTGCCGTTGCCGTCCCCTGCGCTCATGGAAGGGGAGTCCGCGCCTTGAGAAAGCTCGCAACTGCCAACGCTAGGCAGGCTTTGCACTACTTCGGGGTTATCCACTGTGCATTCAACAACGGTTGCTTGTGACACTCGCAGAAACTCAGCTTTAGTCATGTAACCTTTGCTTCGTCCCTTATCTAGGAGAAGAATATGATCAGCAAGCAAATCCACCTCATCTAAATAGTGTGAAGTTAGCAAGGTCGCAACACCACGCTGAGACTGCCGTTGAATTTTATCCCACATTAATCGGCGGGCTTCGGTGTCTAATCCAGTGGTCGGCTCATCCAGGAGAACCAATTTCGGATCTCCAAGGTAAGCCAAGGCCACACTGACGCGGTGCTTTTGGCCACCAGAGAGGCTACGCAACTGCTTTTTTGCGAATTGCCCGATGTCCCAACTTTCCAGGTGCTTCAAGCAAAAATCAGTATCTGTGGGACTGCCAGGAAACTGCGATGAGACGAACTGCGCCATTTCAAGAGCGCTCAAAGAATCCGGCAGCTTTGTTTCTTGCGGCACTAGACCCAGAGCTTGTTTACTTACGCGAGCTGTTGGCCGTTGACCTAGAACCCTAATGTCACCGCAAGTAGGCTCCTCTAAACCACTAATCAGTCTAATGAGAGTAGATTTCCCGGCACCATTCGGGCCCAGGACTCCCAAGATATCACCACTGGAGATAGTGAAGGTGATGTCATCAAGAACCGTTGTATCCCGGTATCGTTTCCCAATCATCTCCGCAGCCACTGTAAACACTTTTTCCCCTATCAAGTTATCCATAACTAGGTTAATTCATAAATTCTCGCAGATCGAAAAAATTGCACTTGAACGCTCCTGAGGTTTCCAATATATCCAGAACGTCACTATCTTCAGGCGTGGAAATGACTTGAACCTGGCGCAGATAGGAAAGCACCAATTCGTTACCCTGGCGTCTGCATGTGAAGCCAGGGTTCTACACTAACCTCGATATACCGATGTCTTTATCAGACATCCTTAGGCCCACCTCCGATAGAAAAGAGCAGCATAATTATCAGGCCGAGTGCGAAACCTATCCCAACCACAGCTATGGATTTGGCAACGTCGCCTTCCATTAGATAGTTGGCTCCGCCACCGAGCAGTCCTGCAGTGACAGATATTAATAAGCCCCGTTTAAATGATGCTTTCAAAAGCTAAACCTTTCTATATTTGCATATTTACTTCTTAAAGAAAATAGACTAGCCTGCAACTTACTTTTTTACCCTCAGGTACCTTGGGGTATAAACCCTACTTTAGGGCCATCTCCCACACTTAGGTTAGCAAAAGCAATCCTAATTTGCACTTTATGCGTTAATAAATTAAATTTCCCCGCCGCGGGCTAAGGGACAAGAAGCGTGTATAGATCGGCCCGAAAATAGCGGGTTATGCGGCGTTATGTAGGTGCCTACTCCTCCCGGGGGGTCGCTCGGGCTGCTTGTGCCGAAATCCACGCTTTTTGTTCCAGATGAGATATTTGGGTGTCGTTTTCTAGCTTTAAGCTATGGCAAATCTATATACCAAATGGCCCACCACGTAGCGGACTTCAGTGCGAGAAGTAAGAACCTTCTACACGGGAGCTATCCCAGGTGCCGCACCTGTTCACTGAACGCAGGCAACCTCAAGAACCATTTTTTGTGTATTCCAAGGGTGTAAGTGAGACACGCAACTTTTTACCGTTGCACGGTATGACGAAACAGTCGTTCCATCAGACGCTGTGTTCCGGGCACCTGATGAAGACGGACTACCGTTCGCTTTAATTTCTTCTTCCATGTTCATCACGTGGCAAAGAACCGTAGGGGGTCGGTTGGAATCGCGACTACGCTTTTCAACACGCTTACGTGGAATACCTTCCCCGTGCCTGATTTGGATGAGGCAACAAGGGAGCGGATTATCAACGCGGGCAAGAAAGTTTTAGCTGCCCGGGAGTTGTACCCGGAGCGTTCCTTGGCTAATCATCACACTCCGCTAGCGATGTCGCTTGAGTTGGTGAAGGTGCATGACGCATTGACCGTGAGGTTGATAAAGCGATGGGAGCGCCTCGCAAACTCACGAGCGAGAAGCAACGCCAAGAGGTCCCATTTAGTAGCTACGCTGCGCTTTTTCATGGTTAAGCTACCGCGGGGCTTCGCCTTAACTTCCGCCAATGGAGGGCAGGCAGACCGCAGCCAAGCGCTGGCAAGACCCCAACAGTGACTACGCGAAGAAAGAACGCCAGAAACTCGCAGCAGCCAACAAGCGTTAGAAACTGGCGGGCAACGAAACCCGCGCGAGAGTCTTAGCCGTCTATGCTGCCGAGCTAGCCCAGACCGGCAAAGTGCTTTCAGGCGCGGCTATTGGCCGTGAATTAGGCATCACTTGCAAGACGACAAGCGCTCATTTACGCGAACTTAGGGCTGCCGGATTGATTGGCTAAAAGTGCAACCCGCCGTAAGCAATATACGCTTCCCCCGGGCGGTAGCCGGTTGGTTACTATCTTCGATTAGAAAACCTTTAGTAGTAGGGGTGTGTTTTCCCTAGGGAAAGTACTTACCTAGAGGGGATTGTTTGGTGAGTGCTTGGGTGGTGGTTGGTTGTGTCGGGGCGGGTGGTTGAAGAGAGTTTCTCTCACCCCCTGGGCAGCAGGGAGACTTCTCATTAGTATGTGCTTCAAGTCATACTACAGAGAGGCTAAAATTCTGGAACCCAGGTTGCTGTTTAACAGCCCAAGCGTCGAAGGAAGAAAAAATGGAAATCCTCGTCATTGGGGCTACTCCTTTAGTTCCTGTTCTTATAATTTCGCTTGCTTTTAAAGGGGCGCAAATGCTGATTAATCTTCAAAAAGAAGTTAATCACATCTCGAAAGAACTTCGGAGCAGAGATACTTAACCAGCTTCACAAGCAACGACCCGGAACTCATTTAGCTTTGTTGGAGCGGGGGGGTTGTAGCAAGCTTTGTGGCGAGTCTGCCGGGTTCTTGGAGCACTGGTTGTAGCACCGGTTGTAGCGTTAAGTGCACGCTTTGGAGAAAGAGGGCGCGCACTTTTCGTTATGCGTGCACAGGGGCGCGTTTGAAGAAGAAAGCGGCGCGCGCTTTCGGCGGACGTAGGGAAGCTCGGGCAGAACGCGCAAAAGTGCCACGAACGCCGTAGTTGTAGCCGCGAGTTTGGGGCAGTTTAAGACGTTCTCGGGAATGGCTTAGGTATCGCGCGGGGTGAAAATGTTTCACCGGTTTTCCTCTCGCGCGGGGTCAGTTGTAGCGCTGGTTTGGGCACGGCGGTCAGTGCGCGCACCCCAAGGCTCTTGGAGTGCATATGGTGTGTGGCAGTTTCGAGGATCAGAGTCGACGCCATGCGCCGAGCAGTAGAGCTAGGGAGAGCGGGGGCAGGGAATCCGAGAGGGTCGGAGAGCGTGCGAAGCCTAGCCAAACAATGCAGAAATAAACGGTGATAAAACGTTATGCCAGGTTGGCGTCCGGCAGACGACTTTACTCGCCGGTTATTCCTGATGACTGTTTTTGACGTGATTGACCAGTACTGCCGCAACTATGGCGAGCAGTATGAGGATGGCAAATCCGAGGATCGACCTGTTTGAAATGGCGACATAACCTGAGATTGCCAGCCCAAATAGTGCAACGACAATCGCATTGGGCGATATTTTATGCCTGTTCATGAGTCATCTTTCGCACTTGATCGTTAAGTACACTCGCTGTTACGAACCGCTCCGGCCCTTGTGTAATTGATCTTTATGCGATTATTGCACATATTGTGGTGGCTGAGAACCACTGTTGCCCCGGTGATGATAGCTCTAACGACGGTGCAGGTAGCTCACCCGACACCGGGAATGGCGCAGATGGCGGCCCCTAGGGCAAACCCCGATCCTCTAATGATCAGGTCCTTCTCAAGAGGGGTGAACTCTACCCAAAAGCCCCCTTCTTCATTCCCTCCACTTGCGTAGGGGGTGATGGCATGTGAATCCTTCAACGTTAGATCCATGTGCTCGAGGTCGAAGGTTACGGGGGAGTCGTCATTTACAGTTCGGGGAACATCCGAGTTGATCAGCTCCTCAAAAGCTTGATCCAGAACCTCCGGAGTGACTGATGTCTCTGCATCGGTCTGTTATTGGAACTCCTGAAGGGTTAAAGGATCGTCTTTTTCGGCAGCGACGGCTTGACCCTGACCAGAGAAAAGGATAGCGACGGAAGCTAGTTAAGCCAGGGATTTTGATCGAGGTCTCATAGTGTTTCCAATCCTTAGAGAGGGGAGATTCGTGATCTAGGTTACATACGATCCAAATTGTCTTCAACATTTTTAGGAAATGTCAGATCATGGGTCGTTAGGTCGACCAATAATCATCATCAGGCGGTGATAGAGGGGAGCGAAGAAGCACGCTAGAGAGTCACCTGAGGATAGCCTGAACTCCTACCTTGGTTTGGCCGCGCGCGAGCTTCACCTCGATCACTCGCGCGTTGACCACTACGACCCGTTAGCAATGGACCATGCCCTTGTTAGAGCTCACGATGATCTAGATCGGGAACTCGATAAAGCGATGGGAGTTCCGCGCAAGCTCACCAACGAGCGGCAGCGCCAAGAGATTCTGTTTGCAAACTATGCTGATATGTCTCGCGAGAACTAGCGCAGGTCCAGGAAATCTCTTTCGGGCAGAGTGCGCACACCGGTGTGAGAGCATCCGAGCACGCCTACAAGATGGCACAATCCCACGGCGGAGCCGGGCGGCCCGGGGACAAGCCACCAGTGTCAGATCGTCTAACCATTGCCAGGCGTGTGCGTGGATACGTCACCACGTCCTCAAGCCCGGATTATCAAGGCCACAGCGCTAGCGAGAAAGCCACCAGCAGCGAACGCAAAGCACTCGCCACCATGAGACACAAAGGCTGTAAGAAAGCCGCAGAGTGCTGGGAAAACGATCCTAATGGAGAAGATACGAAAGCAGCGCGTAAGAAGCTCCAAGCTGCCAATGCACCTCGCCAGAGCCAGGGAAAAGGAACCCGAGGGCGGGTGCTAGCAACAGCGATGGATGTCTGAACCCAGACAGGAAGCTTCCGTCAGGACGAACCGTAGGCCAGGAACTAGGCATTACTCGGCAGCAAGCTAATCGTCATTTGAACGCTCTAAGGGAGGCTGGTCTTATTTAGCCAAGGGGTGGAACATGCCGTAAGCAATAGACGGTTCCCCTGGCGCTAGGCAGTGAGAGTAAGAAGATTACGTGCTTGATAGTTTAAAAGAGCTAGATGGGGGTGTACTTGATAATCCACCTTCGTGTGGAACTTGGGGCTTGCTTGCATCTGGGCAAACGGTGGCTGCATGCTTTAGGCCGATGTTCGCCTTGGATTTTTTCCTGGTCCGTGAAACTTGAATTGTTGTGGACTGTTTCTTTAATCCAGGAAACTCGTGGCACAACGTGGGTATGCCACATGGGGCGGTCTTTTCCATCGTTGCATTCGGGGTTGAATCCGCCGGCAATATGCACTGCGTAGAGGGTATTGTCCTTGTAGATGGGGGCTCCTGAGTCTCCGCCACAGGAACGTGAAGCAGTTGCGGATGTCCCTTTGAAAACAGCTGTGTATGTAGCGTTCCCGAAATCCAGGGAGTCAACTTTTTTAGAAATGACTGTCTTAGCTGAGGAGGCATAGTCTTGGCGCTGCGCGTACCCGGTAAGTACGGCTTGATCCCCAATGGTTAACGGCTCATTAGCAAGGATAAAGGTATCTGCGTGGATTCCTGTGCCTACTTTAATGAAAGCAACATCATCGTTTGGAGAGTTGGTATGGATAGCAGCGATACCTGCTACTTCGCCGATGAACTCATCACTCCAGATGGAATAGGACGCTTCAATGTCTTCGAACATGGGATGATCTACTGGACACCGAAGACAGGAGCGCAGGCTGTTTATGAACCGATCTTGTCTAAGTGGGCTAAAGTTGAATACGAAAGAAGCCGCTATGGATATTATCCTGTAGCACCGCAGGAAAACATTGGAGAGTGGCATGTGCGTCAACGCTTTGAGCGAGGCGAAATAGCATCCTTTAATGAAACTATCTCTAGTTTGGCCAAGTCTTTTGGCTTAGATGGTCAAGGGGCGCAAGAGATATTTGATGTGCTAATGAAAGACTTTGCAGATCACGGTATTGATAGCAAAATAGGATTTGAAAATCCTTTAGCGAATTCTCTTAAGTCGCTTGAATTTAATCAATCCAATCTGCTCGCAGCGCTAGTTGAAGCTCCTGTTTTGCAATCGAACAGCGATAATGAAGCTGCGGGTTGCAGTTATATTCCACCTGGAAACTCGAATACTCTTGCCGGAGACGTATTTTATTCTGTGGCTACTACTTATACTTAAAATCATGGCCACAGTGGCATCTTCGTTAAAGAGGGGGCCACAATGGAAGAAATTGAGACGGTGGAAGCCGTTAATCCTGAGCGAGGCGTCCAGAGGCTTTTAGGGAGCATTCAAGAAGGTGTATGCGCTCCGAGACTCTTGCACGTTAAAACCGATGACGCCACTCGAGCAGGTGCCGTAGCCTTTGCTAAGAAGCAGGCCCAGGAAGGAAAAGGCTATAACAAGAAGTCTCTCGCAACTCGTATTGGGGCGTTAGAGCAAGATACATACAATTGCGCACAACTGGTATGGGCTGCATATAAGAAAGCTTCTGGTGGTGGTCTTGATATCGGCGAAGAGCATCCCTATGAACCTTATAGCCAGCTGTTATGCCTTCTGACATTTTGAAGTCGCATAATACCTACGAATACTGATCGGAAGTCAACATTGCCCAGAATGCTATTTCGAAAGCTTCTAACGGTTTGGGCTTTGGGAGCGAGCGCATTTGTTGTTTCTTCATGTGCGCAGGGGACCCCACAGCAATCAAAAGCTCTTGTTTCTTGGGAATGGGGTGGTATCGCTAGAGCTGTTTCTGTGGCTCCTTCCGCAAACAACCATAACTACGTTTTTGGATCAAACGCTGACGAAGTGGATTCTCTTTCTGAACTTGCTTCGGTGTATAACCCTTCGATAGAGAGGCTTGGTGAAGGGTATATGGCACCAGATATGGATCAAATGGTTGTCTTTGATTCGCATTTTCACAAGCAATCTGAGAGACCAATTGAAGGTTTAGGATTACCGACCCAAACGACTTCTGCTGGTTCAGCAGACAACGAAACAGCAGTGTTTGTTTTTAATGTAAGTAAGAGTGGTAGTCCGTACGCTAGCCGCATCGTGCTTGCTACTGAGGACACTACAAATGTGGTAACTCGTGATATGAGGCCGATCGCATTGAGGGCTTGTACTGATAAAACAGCTGTCTGGATAGAACGCGATGAAGATGATGGCAGCGGATTAACGCTTGTGCGTATGGGAGTTGATGGATTACTGTCTGAGTCTCGTTTCGACGGGCCTACTGGAATAGTTGCCTCAGGATTTTTTCCGTTCTTGGGTGCGGGGAAGAAAACTCCTATATTTCATTTCCTGACGAATTTAGTAGTGCGGATGTTTTTTCAGTCGATGGTCTAAGCAAGAAACAAACCTTGAAACATGAAGGAAAACTCAAGGAGCTACCAGGACCAGGTGTACATAGGTCTTCTCGCTACGAAGAAGGAAGTGTGTCATACTTTTCGCATCGAAGAACGCTCCTGGAAGTCGATCTTGTGCATCAGGAAATTAGAGAAACTGAACCTCTTATTGGTGCAGATCGTCGCCCTGTATCTGCAACGAGCGACGGAGAGAATCTGCGTATTGTGACTCAGCCGCTCGACGGTGCCGAAGAGCTTCTCGTGCATTCATTTTCGTTTGAAAGTCCCGCTCCGGATGAGGTCGGCACCCATATCGCAAAGCTTAGCCAGCTTATGCGCGGCGGTACTGCAAAAGATGCATATACGATTCCGATGTCTATTTACCCTTATTAGTCGCTGTGCGTGGTGCTAGTCCACGGGTTTAGTTCGGGCAAGGAAGTCGCACAAGCGACTTCCTTGCTCTGTGTCACTATCCCGCCTTAAAAGGGTGTTCGGATAAAATAGTGGGCAGCTCCACCGTCAAGGTGAGCTACCCACCACAATTGGGCTGAGATTTATAGTCGATCGTTTTTTTCAGCCATTTTTTCTTTGGTTGTCGTGATCCGCGTCGTGTGGTGGCGTCTAGTCTTGATCAGTTGGTCGCTGCTCGTGCGAGTGACTCACACCAGTAGCACTCAACCCCAGTGTGTTCAAGATAGATGTACTTCAGCCATTATAGGTAGGCATGAGATGGACCGTGGTGATAAGTGACCCCCGAACCCCGAGGTGAGGTGCTCACGAGTACTGAGCGCCGTGGGCGACGGGAGGGTTATAGTGATCTTCGATTTAAATGGTTAGCCTCTGACGAGGTGCGGCTAAGAGCGAAGTCTGAGAGTCCTTGGTGAGTACAGGGCCGAATCAAAGCTAATGCCGAGTAAAAGCCCATGCCGCACGGGGCAGAGTACCCATATAAATCCACATAAATAGAGGTCAATCGTAGTGGTTAATTTTCCTAAGTATTCACTTAACCCACTGCAGGGCTCGGCTACAGCCTGGGCCGCTGCAACGGCGGGGTAATTTGGGCGATCTCATTGTTTTCTTATGAGAGGAGGACAAGGTTTTTTTAAACAACAAGATCACCGGCTTGCCTTCTTTTCGCCAGCCCTGTCGGCACTGGCACAGATAATCCTCTACATTGGTGGAAGACACTGTAGGCAAACCAGAAAGGATTCAATATGTCCTTAGCAGACAAAGCTAAGCAACTTCTCAACAGCGATCAAGGTGAAAAGTTCAGTGATGCGGCTCTCGATAAAGCAGCCGATTTAGCCAAGGAGAAGCTTGGTGAGGATAAGGCTGCCAAAATTGACTCCCTACGCGAGAAGGCTGATAGAAAATTGGGCAACCAATAGCTAGAAAAAGAAAGATGCTTTCCGTGTAGACAACCGCACGGGAGGCATCTTTTTGTTTTTGGGTCACCCGAGAGCTTTTAACTACTAGACTGAAATAATGAGTTCAGATAATTCTCCTACACTAGATATGAAGGCTTCTAACCCCGATCGACTGGTGCTCGTTACGGGTGCTACTGGATATGTTGGCGGTCGCTTGATCACGGAACTTCTGGCGGCCGGTTTCAGGGTTCGAGCATCCTCACGACGCATTTCAAGCATGCAACGCTTCGATTGGAGCGATGATGTCGAGCTTGTCGAAGCTGATCTCGCTCACGAGGGTGATGCCGAACGCATACTGGAGGGCGTTGATGTAGCGATGTACCTCGTGCATTCGATGGGCGGTAGGGACGAGGATTTCGAAGTAGTTGAACAACGGACCGCTACCTCGTTCGCCCGAGCGGCTGAGGCAGCCGATGTCAAGCAGATTGTCTATCTCTCGGGCCTGCACCCATCGCACAAGAAACTGGATGAACTGTCAAAGCATATGCGTTCGCGCGAACGTGTGGCACAAATTTTCCTTGAGAGCGACATCCCCACACTGGTTTATCGTGCCGCTACCTTGATCGGATCTGGGTCGGCTTCCTTTGAGATGATCCGCCATCTCACCGAACGCCTCCCGATTATGGTAGCGCCAAGTTGGATCGTCAACCGTATTGAGCCCCTCTCGATCCGGGATACCCTCTACTACCTAGTGCAGGCGGCAGACCTAGACGAGCCCGTTAACCGCGGATATGATATCGGCTGCGGCAAGGTCTACAAATTCATGGATTTGCTTAAACTCTACGGTAAACAACGCGGACTCAAACGTTATATTTTCCCAGTTCCGTTGCAGCTCCCCATGGATCTGCTCTCAGGTGGCTGGATCGGGTTGGTAACCCCTGTACCAGCAAGTCTTGCAATCCCACTGGCGCAATCAATGGCTGAAGATGCGATCACTGAAGAGCATGATATCGAGCAGATTATTCCCGATCCACCCGAGGGGCTCATTGATTATTCCCACGCGGTTCAGTTGGCGCTCAAAGCAGAGGAGGAGCGCGGTGTGCCAACATCCTGGGATAATAGTTGGAGCTCTGCAGGAGACGCCGCTGACAGCCTACCTACTGATCCACAGTGGTCTGGCTCCACAGTCTATGAGGATACCCGCCATGGACACTCCGATTTGCCCCCCGAGAAGATTTGGGAGGTCGTCGAGGGGATTGGTGGTTCGCACGGGTGGTATTCCACTCCGGTGCTGTGGCGAATTCGCGGTCTCGTCGACCGGTTGATCGGTGGCCCTGGTCTGCGGAGTCGTCGTGATCCCTGGCATCTGAAGCCTGGCGATCGTGTCGATTGGTGGCGCGTGGCAGAAATCGATGCCCCGCATCGATTAGTGCTGGCCGCTGAAATGAAATTGGATGGTCGGGGGTGGCTAATTCTCGAAGTAGAAGAAACCGATACAGGCTCTCGCTATACGCAACGGGCCATATTCCAACCAACAGGACTCCCGGGTCGGCTGTACTGGTGGTCGCTCATTCCTTTCCACTCACTCATATTCCCGCTGATGCTCCGCAATATTCTTAAGAAAGCAGAGGAATTGAACGCTTAGTGATGGTCCTCGTGGGAGTGAGGTCGATCTAACCACGTGTGGGTATGGCTTATGGTGTGAGATTCCATGGCTATATCAGCCTCCTCCCGGGGATGAATATGGCGGTGATCGTGATGGTGCACATGGGCGTGAGAGTGCAGTAATCCGTTAGCGTGACGGTGACTATGAGTGTGCTCGTGACCGTGCTGGTGCGAGTGTTGCAAACCGATGGAATCGCGAATGAGCAACCATGTGGCTATGACCATGATGCCCAGCGCCGCATAGAAGTTCCAGGCCGGTTTCTCACCGAAAATGACGAAAGAAAAAGCTACTCCGAGAAAAGGGGCAATTGCATAATAGGCGCTGGTTTTAGCCGCGCCTAAATGCTTTTGGGCCAAGATATACGTCGTGATACTGAGCCCATAGGAAATAAAACCGAGCAGCATAGCTAATACCACCCACAACCAAGGGGGTGCCCCTTCGCCGATTGCGAGGGCGATGATGAGACTACCCAGGCCTGAGAAAATCCCCTTGATGGTCACGATATGAGCTGGATTCTTTGAGGACAGCCGTGCGGTGCAGTTATTCTCCAGGCCCCAACAAGTACAAGCACCGAGTACGAGTACTGCGCCCCAGTTGAGGCGGAAATCAGTGGCTTCAACGGTGAGCAATATGCTCGCCAAAGTGAGAAGAACGATGGCGATAGTGAGTTTGCGACTCAGCACCTCCTTGAAGATAACCCAAGCGATGAGAGAAGTGGCCACAATCTCAAAATTGTTCAATAAAGAAGTGGTCGCCGGGGTGGTGAGAGATAATCCCCAAACCAATAAAATGGGTGCGGCGATATCCAGGACCACCATTGCCACAACGAAGGGCACATCTGTCCTGTCGAATGGTTCAGCCTGAGCCAATTTTCGGCTCAAACCAACAGTTGTGATCACGCCCATGCCCACGCCAGCACCCAAATACAGAAGTCCCGCCAGCATAGTGGGATCGACCTGTAGGAGAAGGACCTTTGCCGCTGGAGCCGATAAAGCATAAAGTGCTGCTGCGAGAATGGCCAGGCCGATGGCACGATTCTTTGAAGAGTTAATCATGGAACGATCCTTTGGTGGGAAACTGAGGCTTCTCTATCTTAAAGTGCTCAAGGCGCGCAGAAGTTAAGTCTGCTGAATATTATGGGAGGCGTCACTGCAACTTTTAATTTAGACTTATATCACGAGCTAAATCTGATGGTTTCTACACCACAACCGCATAGATCGGAGAGGAATTCGATGGCAGATCGAAATAAGCATTATATTGCTGCAATTGACCAGGGAACGACGTCGACGCGATGCCTCATCTTTGACGAGCGCGCGGAGCTGGTGGGCAGCGGTCAGTTCGAACATGAGCAGATCTTCCCGCAACCGGGTTGGGTGGAACACAATGCACTAGAGATTTGGGATAATACCCGGCGGTGTGTAGCACAGGCGCTAGCAGAGGCAAATATCGCCCGCGAATCAATAGCAGCGGTGGGGATAACTAACCAGCGTGAAACCACAGTGGTGTGGAATAAGGTGACCGGCCAGCCCATTAGCAATGCGATTGTCTGGCAGGATACCCGCACCAGGTCACTGTGCCAGACACTCCTTCAAATCCACGATGAATCGTGGATTCATGAAAGAACCGGACTGTTTGTCAACTCCTATTCATCGGGACCCAAGCTCAAATGGCTACTAGATAATATTGAAGGTGCCAGAGATCTCGCCGAGCGCGGAGAGCTACTTTTTGGGACAATCGATTCGTGGTTGCTATGGAACCTCAGTGGCGGTGCACAAGGCGACAACGGCCAGCCCGCGCGCCATGCCACAGATGTCACCAATGCTTCGCGCACCCTGCTTATGAATATTCAAACCCTCGAATGGGATGAAGAACTGTGCCAGGCTTTGAATATACCGATGCAGATGCTGCCTGAGATTCGTCCCAGCGTGTCTACATTCGGACACGTGAGACAACGCGGGACACTCGGTGGAACCCCTATCACTGGAATTCTAGGCGACCAGCAAGCTGCTCTATTCGGTCAGGCTGGTTTTCATAAAGGCGATATCAAGAGCACTTACGGTACAGGTCTATTTTTACTGATGAATACTGGCAAAAAACCTCTTTTAAGTTCGCACGGACTCATCACCACGGTGAGTTACCAGATCGAGCGCCAGAAACCTCACTACGCACTTGAAGGATCGGTGGCTATGGGCGGCGCCCTCGTACAGTGGTTACGAGACAATCTCGGCACAATCAACTCAGCGGGGGAACTGGAAGATAGTGCTCTGAAAGTGTCTGACAACGGCGGAGTTTATATAGTCCCGGCATTCTCTGGCCTGTTTGCACCTCGGTGGGAGAGTGAGGCCCGCGGCATCATTGTTGGTTTGACGCGATTTGCCAATAAACACCACCTCTCTCGCGCAGTGATCGAAGCGACAGCTTATCAAACGCGAGATCTCATTGAGGCGATGCGAGCAGATAGCAACCAGGCTCTCGATACGCTCAAAGTGGACGGGGGAATGGTTCACAATGATCTGCTGATGCAATTCCAGGCAGATATTTCGGGCATGGAGGTGCACCGTCCTCAATTCGTCGAGACAACCGCTCTCGGAGCGGCTTTTGCAGCTGGATTGGGCGTTGGCATTTTTGATGACCTCAAGGATTTGCATAGACACAGCTCCGTGGAGAGGACCTTCAAACCCAAGATGACCGAAGAGACAGCGAAAAAACTCTATCGACAGTGGAACAGGGCTGTGGAGCGATCACTTGACTGGGAAGAGTAGTGCTTCGCAGCAGTCGCCCGGGAACTAGACCCGTTAAAATAGTCGACCGCGGGCTAAGTCCAAGCACACTCTGGGGATATGTCAATTGTAGTGCCAGTTGACTGCGACCCAGGACTGATGAATCACCGAGGAGCGCTAAGCGGAGTAGCTGCTCTACACAAGTTCTCATTGACTTCTCCGGACTTTCCTATAGGCAAGGGTGGGTGGTACGGGTATGAGAATAGAACGGTTGGGCCTTAGTTGTTGGCCCCCGACAGCCGCTCTGAACTTCGAAAAACGCTCTTCGCAGGCACTCATGCCGTGCAGGCTGGGACCACCATGGTCGAGGTCGCTTCTTAGCAAACTAGAACCTAACCAAGTTCAGTAAGAAAAAAGGCTCTCCATAAGGAGAGCCTTGATCAATTGTCGGACTGACAGGATTTGAACCTGCGACCCCTTAACCCCCAGTCAAGTGCGCTACCAAACTGCGCCACAGTCCGCCGTTGCTCACGTTGAAGCAACGATTTCATCATACAGGACGAGGGGAATAAGTTAAAATATCGCGATGATCTGCAAGTTTGACTGTGCTTACTAAATTATTTCAGGGCGCTGCTATAAACCCACCGTCCCTGGAACCGCCTAAATACCGAAAGCTCTTCGAGAGTCTCGTGGCGCGGGGCATGACCTGCCGCTGCGATCGTATAGTGAGCCTTAAAGTGAACTAATCCGTTTGAGTCCATAAGCCCACCGTGCGTAGTGGATAGAACCTCAAGACCCGTCCACGAGATAGAGGGATCGATATCAACGAGGGGTGGGGCAGTTAATGGATCCCACGAATAGATAAGGTAGTCGGCATCGCCAACGCAGAATGCGGTATACCTTGATCGCATCAACGCAACCGCGGTCGGGGCCTTGCGATGTCGGGCAATGAGTGGCCCACAACAGTCGTCGAAACCTAACCCGGATTGGCAAGGGCAGTATTGTAGCGGCAGCAGCGTCGACAACTGTGTGAGCCTTTCGGTGAGTCTGATCGTGAGTCTTATCGCGGTGTATCGGCGATAGGTGGGTAGCCAGCGTACTATGGAATCAATAATAACGGTCGGATGATACAGGAGGGTACCTCAGGTGGCGGGCTTTGATTGGTTTTGGAATGCTCTCGGGGGAACGAAAGGGCGTAACCAAAAGCGTAGTAAGTCTATAGTCAAACAAGCCTCCGCCCAGATGGACAGCTTGACCGCCTTGAGTGACGCCGAATTAGCGGCGCGCGCGAGGTCGCTTTGTGCGAACGGCACCATCAGTCAGCCCGCAGAACTTCTCGCGATTTTAGCAATTGCGAGCGAGCGCACCTTAGACCTGACTCCTTTTGCGGTGCAGTCTCAGGCAGTCCTGAGGCTCCTCGAAGGCGACGTTATCCAGATGGCAACGGGTGAGGGGAAGACACTGGTGGGGGCGATGGCAAGCACTGGCTTTGCTTTGATGTCTAAGACAGTCCATTGCATTACCGTTAACGATTATCTAGCGAGTCGAGACGCTGCGTGGATGGGGCCTCTCGTCGAGTTCTTTGGCCTAACAGTAAGCGCCATTACCGAGGATATGGACGCCCGTGAGCGTAGACAGGCGTATCAAGCGGATATTGTTTACGGGCCTGTGAATGAAATTGGCTTCGATGTTTTACGCGATCAGTTGATTACCTCGCGTGCAGATGCAATTTACCGCCAGGCAGACGTCGCCCTCGTTGACGAAGCCGATTCTGTGCTTGTTGATGAAGCTCTTGTTCCTCTCGTTCTCGCTGGGAATGAACCTGGGCAGGCGCCGGGAGGTCGCATTACTGATCTCGTAAAGCGGCTCGAGGAAGATAAGCACTACAGCGTCGATGATGAGCGCCGTAACGTTTTTCTCAACGATAAGGGCGCTGAAGTTATCGAGCACGCCTTAGGGATCGACTCTCTCTACGATGACGAGCACGTTGGCAGTACCCTCGTTCAAGTTAATCTTGCGCTACACGCTCAGGCCTTATTGATCCGTGACGTGCACTATATAGTCAAAGATGGCAAAGTCGCTTTGATCGATGCCTCTAAGGGGCGCATCGCTGATCTCCAACGCTGGCCAGATGGGGTACAAGCTGCTGTTGAAGCTAAAGAAGGGCTTGCCGTAACCGAAGGGGGTCGGATACTCGATACCATCACGCTGCAAGCTCTCATGGGCAGATATCCGCTGGTGTGTGGAATGACCGGTACAGCTGTGGAGGCCACCGATCAGCTACGTAGTTTTTATGGGTTGAAAGTATCTATCATCGAGCGCAATAAGCCAGTACAGAGGTTCGATTCGGCGGACCGCATTTTCGCCACGATGGGGGAAAAAAATCGGGCGATCATCAGAGAAATTATAGATATACACCGTACTGGACGACCCGTTCTAGTAGGCACCCAAGACGTAGCCGAGTCCGAGAGTCTGGCGGCAGAGCTGCGAAGCTACGATATAGACGTTAATGTCCTTAACGCGAAAAATGATGCAGAAGAAGCTCGTATTATCGCTGAGGCTGGAGATCTGGGGCGAGTAACGGTATCGACGCAGATGGCTGGACGCGGCACCGATATTAAACTAGGGGGTGCCCATGAAACTGATCGCGACCAGGTGGTGGCAGTAGGGGGTCTAGCAGTATTGGGAACCTCACGGCACCGCAGCTCCCGCCTCGACAACCAGCTCAGGGGAAGAGCTGGCCGTCAAGGGGACCCTGGGTTGAGTCAATTTTTTGTTTCCTTCGAAGACGATATGGTGGCTGTCGGGGGAGCTGGAGAAGAAGTCACAGCTCAACCCGATTCCAGTGGGGAAATAGGAGCCCAACGCATTCATGATTGGATCAATCACTGCCAAAGGGTGACCGAGGGGCAACTGCTGGAGATTCACTCGCAAACATGGAAGTACAATAAGCTCCTTGCCGATCAGCGCGTTATTATCGACGAGCGACGCGCGACAATCTTAGATACCCCACTAGCCTGGCAAGAACTTTCTCAGCGCGAGCCGCAGCGGGCAGCTGAAATTTTGTCAGCGGTCTCTGCTGACATCGCGGAGCAAGGTGCTCGAGAGATCATGCTCTACCACCTTGATGCTGGATGGAGTGACCACCTTGCTCTTATGAATGATGTGCGCGAGTCGATTCATCTGCGAGCTATAGCCAGGGAAACTCCGATTGATGAGTTTCACCGGATCGCTGTCCGAGAATTTAAGCAGCTTGCACAACGAGCGGTCGACCGCGCGGTAGAGACATTCACCGAGGTGGTCTTTGATAGTGAGGGGGTACATCTCGAGGACATGGGATTGGCACGACCATCAGCAACCTGGACGTATATGGTCAGCGATAATCCGCTAGCTGGCTCAGGGAATTCGGTTCTTAAGGGAATCGGAAGTATTTTCAAATAGCTGGAGAAGATACGAAAATACGATAAAATCAAGCTTGCTAGCTAGACTTTCTCATCAAGGGCTGCTCTCTATTAAAAAGCCGCTATCATATGAAGTATTACTTGAAACTTTGGCCCCGCGCATCGTATCGACGAGGCTGGGGTCCGATTTATCCTAGAGATACCACGGAGGATCAACGATGAGTGAGCGCCAGATTTCGCCCGATGCCCAGGCTGAGACGACCTCGGTTTTTCGCGCCGATTTACTAAAAGAAGCGGAGAACGGGGCAGCTGTGCATTCCGGCGCCACCAATATTGTCCCGCCTCAGGGATCCGGGATGCTGATAGTAAAGAGAGGGCCTAATGCTGGTGCTCGCTTTTTGCTCGATCAGGAAACAACCACCGCCGGACGACACCCGGAATCTGATATTTTTCTTGATGATGTCACCGTGTCGAGGCGACACGCGGAATTTCGCACCCACGATGGGGTATTTGAGGTGGTCGATTTAGGCTCTCTCAACGGCACTTACCTCAACAGGGAGCCTCGTAACTCCGCTGTTCTAAGCAGCGGTGACGAAATTCAGATTGGTAAATTCCGCCTCGTTTTCATTGCTGGCTAGAACCAACTCTTTCGATGAGAGTTCACGAAAGTCCAGCTAATCCTTGCTAAAAAACTACTGAGAGAAATATGAGCGCCCTTCCGCAACCGCATGCAGAATCTGCACCTGTCAAGAGGCAAAAAACGATGTCCATTGGGGTCGTGCTGAGGCAACTGACTACCGACTTTCCCGATGTGACCGTATCGAAGATTCGATTCTTAGAGTCCGAGGGGCTCATTTCGCCCCAACGGACAGCCTCCGGATACCGCCGGTTTGTACAAGCGGACTTAGATCGTCTGCGGCTGATTTTAACTTTGCAAAGAGATCGTTATATGCCGCTTCGGGTTATCCGCGAGGAATTGGACAACGGCAATGCCCATAACTTAGCGGTCATCTCCTCGGTTCGACAGGCGCAGCCTATGATTGGGCCAGATGAGTTCCGTGCGCCTATTATAACTCGTCTGAGCGCTGAAGATGTCGCTGAGCAGGCAGGGGTTAAGCCTGATTTTGTTCTCGAGCTCGACAGGGCTCACGTTATCAAGGCTGATACTTCGGGATTTTTCACAGCCGATGACGTTAGGCTTGTATCTACCGCTGCGGGTCTAGCTGAATTTGGTTTTGAGGTGCGACACCTGAAAGCCCTGACTAATGGTGCAGCCCGCCAGGCGGCCCTACTTGCACAAGTCATTGAGCCTGTGGCGAAATCGAAATCGGATTCTGCTAAGGAGCGTGCTGAAGAAATGAGTTCGCAGTTGACGGCGCTAATGGCGTCGCTGCATGCCGGTTTATTGAAGAACGCGGTGCGTGAGCAGAGCGCGCTATGACCCAGTATCATTCCCTCGAGTACGTCCAGACTTCCTTTTTCAACGAGGACCACTGTTGCGCTTTGCTGCACTGGCCCGAAAAGAATCGCTATGTACCCATATGGATCGGCACAGCTGATGCAGTCAACCTTTTGATTCGAGAAGCCGGGGAGGTACCTCGCCGGCCCCGGGCTCTAGACTTACTCCTGGATGTTCTTAGTCAGCTGGACACGAGGTTGACTGAGCTTCGAATCTCTTATTACTTTGATGGCATCTTTGTGGCCCAGTTGGTGACCGAAAATGGAGAGGAATTCGACTGTCGCCCCTCTGACGGGTTAATGCTGGCAGGCCTGACGTCGCTTCCTATCTCAGTCAGCCAAAATGTTCTCGCGCAAACCGCTATCTTTATTTCTCCTTGCGATCTCGATGAGTGGCTAGGTATCGAAATTGATGATGCCTCTATGAGCGAGGCTCCTGCGGTGGAGAATACCCAAGCGGATCTAGATTTTAGTGAACTGATGCGCAGTATGGGAGTTAATGAAGAGGATTTGAGCGTGGGTTTGCCGGATTCAGAATTTAATATCTCTGATGCTGGTGGTACTGATGTTACTGAAGATGACAACGATGAGATTTAAGTCTAAACTTCAAGTTGAGGTTTAAGTTTACGGTGTGTCGCAAGTTATCTTGTGCGTCGCTTCGCTAATCTAACCTGAGTAATACATACCGCAGGTATCACGTGCTCGATCATGTCCGTCTACCCCAGTGTGTAGACTGAGACACCAGAGCACCGCTAAAGGAGTACGAACGATGTCTAAGCGCCCAGTACAAGAAGCCCTCTTCGATATGGGGCCCGATGAAGAAGTGGGTTACCGCGTTCCCACAGCTTGTCAGGTCGCCGGAATCACCTATCGGCAGCTTGATTACTGGGCACGCACAAAGCTGGTGGAGCCATCCATCCGTACCGCCCGCGGTTCCGGCTCCCAGCGTCTTTATTCCTTCCGCGATATATTGGTGCTCAAGATTGTCAAAGGGCTGTTGGACACAGGAATTTCACTTCAGAATATTCGTTTAGCAGTCGATCGTCTCCGCGACCTAGGTGTCGATGACATCGCCGAGATAAACCTTTTCTCCGATGGCACAACAGTCTATGAGTGTCGCAGCAACGAGGAAGTGATTGATCTTCTCGAAGGAGGACAGGGTGTCTTTGGAATAAGCGTTCCGGGTCTTATGAAGGAACTAACCGGCTCAATAGCAGCCTTCCCCTCCGAGCGTATACAGCAGCCGTATGATGACTCCGTCATTGCAATCGATGAGCTTGCTGCTCGACGAAACCGGAAGAGCTCTTAGAAGCTTTAATCAGAGACCTACTGCTGCGCGCAGTTCTTCTTCGGCTTGGGCTGAATCAGGTAGAACAGCATGGTATTCACTCAGTCCAATTAACTCCTGATCAATCGCGGAATTACCTATGTGGAGAACGCTGAGAGTTACGCTCGATCCAAAAATCCCTTGGAGATTTTCAAGTGGTTTCATATCGGCTGAACCGGTGGTTATAAGCACTAGGCGTACTTTCCTTCCCATACGAGCGCTGTAGTCGTTCGCGTATTGGCCGGCTGCCTCGAGTGCCTCCCTTGTTAAAGGAAAGCCTCCAGTACCAAAGCCAATTGCGCGTTGAGCCACCACTTGCCCAGAGTCTCCAGTGCCAAAATCAACATTTCGCCGCCACCCTTTAGTGACACCTGGGTTGAGTGGGGAGGAGTAGTTCCACAAACTCACAGCATGATCGCGCTCGGTGATGCGGGGTGCAACCGAAGCGATAGCTCTGCTGATGAAAGAAAAATCCTGAGGTTGCAGAGCAGCCGAGGTATCGAATAGGAAGAGAGTGTCCTCAACCTCCCTTGGTTCTGCAGAAGTGTCTACCTCATCTACCGGTGTGAGGATATTGCTGGTATCAAAGGCATGCAAAGCCTCTTGAGCAGTAATTGCAGTAACCCCAGGTGAGTATCGAGCAGCAATACGGGAACTGGCACCGAAATCAGCCCCAGCACGAACGACCTCTTCAGAAACCATTTCGGTGGTATTCAGTGCGATTATTCGTAGATCCTGTCGCAATCCTTCGATGGGGGTAAATGCCCAGCCTTGGGGTGTATCATCTTCCGATATTGCGATAGCTCGATCAGAGTCTGCAGATGTCTCAGCAATGGATCTTTGGGCATTCGCATCAAGAAGTTCCGTTATCTTGTTAACGTCGGTACCTAGGTAATGACTGGCAACGAGCGCAGCGGCAACAGAATTATCAGCTACCGGGAAATCCACATCCTGGATACTACCTGGTTGAATTGCTTTTTTCGCCGCAACTCCCACCTTGTATGCTGCAGCCGAAGGCCATTCCAGCGTAGCCGCACTTCGCCCAGCTTGCTTGAGGGTCGCGGTTACTTTGCCATCTGAGTTTTTGGAAACAAAAGCTCCTGCCTGGGAAAGATCAGGAGTATAAGTTGCGGTAACGCAGTGATCGCGCACAACCGGGGAAGAATCGTTATAGGAGGCTATAAGGTTGGCAACTTCAGCTTCGTTATCGGCAGCCACTGGGAGAATGAGTTCACCTTGGATGCAGGCACGTCGAGCGCTCGGTTCAGGCTCGGGATCATCGCTCAGACACATCCATCCGCCTAGAAGTGCACCTACCACTCCCAAAGCCAAGGCTGAGGTGACAAGCGATGAGGAGACCCGCATATTATTTTTACCGTTGGAATGGCGACCCATATGCTCTTTTGGACACTCCCTTCAAAACTGCTACCTATTTGACTTCTACTATAGAACTATAGAAC
The DNA here is from genome assembly GCF_025660615.1 of Corynebacterium sp. ES2794-CONJ1. NCBI lineage: Bacteria > Bacillati > Actinomycetota > Actinomycetes > Mycobacteriales > Corynebacteriaceae > Corynebacterium > Corynebacterium sp. ES2794-CONJ1. The sequence goes on from NZ_JAOTIM010000001.1 coordinate 45,212, forward strand.
ACAGGCAATAAGATTAATGAGCTGCTCGCGTAAAACTTTTCCCCGTTCAGCAAGTTCGCGCTGACGACCCACGTACTCCTGCTTACCGGCGGTCTCCTCGATGGGAACTACACCCAGCCCATATGCGCGACAATCGTAGGGCGAAGCCTCCATATCGAGAATACGCGCGTCCCACGCAAGCTCGAAAGTGTCAAGGAATAACTCACCGGGCACCAGGGGCCCTAGTTTCATTGCCCATTTATACAAGTCCATGGTCGCATGTAAACATCCCACCTGCTCCCATTCGACTTGACTGTGACGATCTAAAACCGTGAGGTTGAGGGGTCGAGCTGGGGGAGTGAAGAAACGATATGCATCGAAGTGGGTGCATCTGATTGAGTGATTCTCAACCACTTTGTTGGTTTCGCTCGAACCGAGCCGAAGCGGTAGATCGTGGCGCGGTTGATCGGTACGGTAAACCATCGCCCATTCATGCAGACCAAAGCAATCAAAGTGAGCCGGATTGGATACCGTGGTGCTGAGTAACCGGTGAATGAACTGAAGCGTTTGTTTGCGTTTCGACAGGTAAGAATCGATATCTACACTCGAGATCCCATTGACAGTGGAATAGTACCTCCATTGAGCCTGTGGTGAGGTGCCTGCATCATCAAGTCCGCGACCCCAGCCAGGGTGCCACCGCTCCAGGTGCGCTGCTCGGGTGGGATAGTATTCAAAAAGAAAATCGAAGACGGGGTGTTTGATACCCTGACTCCGCCTGTGGAGGTATGGCGTCGTATACCGACGCGCACGGCGCACATGCGCCGCCTCGAGATCGTTCCACGAGGTTAGGATGTCCATTTATTGCCCGTGCGTCCAATCAGCAAAGGTGCCTACGTACTCCTCGATAATATCTTCTAAGGTAACAATTCCGATGAGTACTCCTCGGTCACGAACCTGAGCCATATGTGCTGATTTAAGGTGCATGGCAGTCAGAGCCTCATCCATGGCACCGGAGGCATCAACTATGGTGAGAGGTCGGATTTCGGCGGAGTGGATGATGGAATCGGCACCGTAATCATTCCCGTCCAAGAACCGATCCAAAATATCCTTAACGTGGACGTAGCCCTTAAAGGCCCCCCGGTCATCGACGACGGGGAAGCGCGAAAACCCTGTTTCCACGACCGCTTGCTCCAAGTCACTTAGTTGTGGCCCGCGTACTCCGTAGTTGAGGGTGCGAACCTTTTCGAGAGGAATGAGAACATCAGCAAGTGGACGGGCTTCCACGTTCAAGGCCTTGCTCAGACGTTCGTGCGCGCGTTCATTCAGAAGACCCTCCGAGCGTGACTCTAAAATCATAGATGCCAGCTGATTGTTATCTACTGTGGCGGCGAGCTCGTCTTTTTGCTCGATGCCAAATAGGAAAAGCGTGCGGCGAGCAGCTGAGTTCATCAGTGCGATGAATGGCCGGGCGAGCTTAGCAAATGCCAAAAGTAGGGGAGTCAACCATATAGCCAGGGTCTCAGGCCCTGCTAGTGCGATATTCTTCGGTACCATTTCGCCGAAGAGAATGTGCAGGAAAGTAATCAATCCCAGTGCAATCGCGAAGGAAATGGGGTGGAGTAATTGATCGGGTATATGAACCTCATGAAAGACTTCTTCAAGAAAATGCGCGACTGCAGGCTCAGCGACCTTACCTAAAATTAGAGAGGCTATGGTAATACCAAATTGGCAGGCGGCGAGCTGTATCGATAACGTCTCAATTGCGTGCAGGACTCGTTGTGCTCCAGGGCGTCCCTGAATAATCAGCGACTCAATGCGATCGCGGCGAGAAGAGATAAGAGCGAACTCGGCGGCCACGAAGAAGGCATTAGCCAAAAGCAGTACGCTGATCATGGCGATGGTACTAATGAGTCCCACTATGAGACCTCTTCCTGGTTATCAGTGGATTTAAGGCGTGCATCCTCAGGGCTGATCGGCATTAAGATGACTTTGTCGATGCGGCGATCCTCCATGACAATAACTTGGGCCTGCCAGCGGTCGGTGAAACCAGAGGTAAATTCGGCTAGTCCTGGACTATCAGATTCTGGAAGCACGAGTGTGTCGTTGACATCGGGGATTCGCCCCATCTCAGCCATGATGAGCCCGCCGAGGGTTTCGTACGGCCCTTCGGGGGCGATATATCCAACATTTTCGGCCAGTTCATCGAGACGTACTAGACCGGAGACTTGCCAGTAGGTTCCAAATTTTTGGAAATCCTTTTCTGCTTCCAGATCATCGTGTTCGTCATAGAAGTCGCCGAGGATTTCTTCCACGACGTCTTCGACGGTGATAATACCGGCGGTGCCACCATATTCATCGGCGACCAGGATCATTTGCGATCCGGCAGCCCTAATCTCGGCCAGCACCGCATCACCATCAAGGCTCTCCGGAATCGCTTTCACCGGGCGAGCGATTTCCTTCAAGGTTGTGGTGCCTCGTTCGGCGGAGGGAATAGCGAAAGCATCGCGAAAATGCACCACTCCGAGGGTTTCGTCGAGGTCGCCTCGAATGACTGGGAACCTGGAATGACCTGTGGAATGAGCAAGGGCGATGAGATCGAGAACCGTCTCGTCATGGGACAGAGTCTCAATGGTTGAGCGTGGAGTCATAAGTTCCTCCGCGGTGGTTTCACCGAAGCGAAGTGAGCGATCGAGAACCAAGGCGGTATTTTCATCCAATTCACCTTGCTTCGCTGAGTTGCGGACCAAAGCCGTGAGCTCCTGTGTGGAGCGCGCGGTAGCTAATTCGTCTGCAGGCTCAATACCAATCTTGCGCACAAGGAAATTCGCTGAGGTATTGAGGAATCGAATAAAGCCCTTAAAGATCACGTTGAAAATGTGAACCGGGGTGACCACTAGTCTTGCTGTTCCTAGGGGATCAGTAATCGCGAGGTTTTTAGGTACTAGTTCGCCAAAGACCATTGATAAGAATGTAGCGATGATAAGAGCCAAGACGAGCGCAATCATAGGGGAGATATCCATCGGAACCCCAAGAAATCCCAGGAGAGGATTGAGGAACTTAGCCAAAATGGGTTCTGCGAGGTATCCCGTCGCCAGCGTCGTAATTGTGATGCCGAGCTGTGCTCCAGACAAGACGAAAGAGAGATTACTGTAATCTCGTTTAACCGCATGGGATAATTTATCTCCTCGAACTGCGAGGTCATGATCGATGGTGGAGCGCTCAAGGCCGGTGAGAGCGAATTCCACGGCAACGAATAAACCAGTACTGGCGGTTAAAAGTACAAATCCGACCAGTCCGAGGATGCTACTGAGTATTTCCATTGTAGGAGTTTTTTCGAATGCATTAATGCATCCGAGAAGAAAGCTACCTTTCTCATAAATAGGAGTACCGCGTTACGGGAATATCATAGCCTAGCGGGTGCCACGATTTCTTGATTGACTGTGCCTCGAACCCCGAGCGCGCCTGGTATTCCCTCCACCGCTAGCTGAAGAACGCTTAGTTCTGCTACCACGGCCGCGACCGTCGCTAGCCTGAGCCTGTTGTCCGAAAGGTGCCAGCGGTTTATACGTCGGGCTTTGTGCGCCTGTAATGGTTGCGAGCTCAACAGAGTGAGCATTGACGCGGTGTGTTTTAGCGCTCACCCCCGCTTTACTCAGAAGTTTTTTAACCTCGTCTATTTGCTCCTCGGTCACCAAAGTTACAACGGCACCGCTAGCTCCAGCGCGGGCGGTGCGCCCAGCACGATGCAGATAGGCTTTATGCTCCGCTGGAGGATCGATATGTACTACCAAATCCACATCGGAAATATCTATACCGCGGGCGGCGATATCGGTAGCAACGAGAACAGGTATCTCACCTTCACTAAAGCCCCCAAGGGCACTCTGACGGGTATTTTGACCCTTGTCGCCATGAAGGCCCACTGCGTTGATGCCAGCACGGCGCAGCTTCTTTACCTGGCGGTCAACGCCGTGTTTTGTTCGCATAAACATGATGGTTTTACCATCACGAGCAGCAATTTTTTCCACAACATCGGCACGGGACTGGCGATCCTTCACTATAAATTGATAGTGCCTCATCGTATCCACACTGGCAGCCACGGCGGCTGTTGAATGAGTAACTGGATTCCGGAGAAAGGCCCGTACCAATTTATCAACGTCGCCGTCGAGGGTGGCGGAAAAGAGGAGACGCTGTCCCTTCTGGGGGGTAGCCCGCATGAGTTTCGTAACTTGAGGCAAAAATCCCATATCTGCCATTTGGTCCGCTTCATCGAGAATAGTTGTCTCGATCCGGTCTAAGTGAAGATAGCCCTGGTCGATGAGGTCTTGGGCCCGCCCAGGGGTGGCCACCAGAAGATCAACGGGAGCCGCTAATGCTCGGATATGTCGATTGATATTCACTCCGCCGACAACGTCTAAGAGGCGAAGACCGAGGGCAGCTGCCGGATCGTCGAGGCGGGTACGAACTTGCGCTGCGAGCTCACGCGTAGGGACTAAGACGAGCGCACGGGGATGCCCAGGTGTAGAGGCCCCCGACTGAGCTAGGCGGCTTAGAGTGGGTAAACCGAAAGTGAAAGTCTTTCCAGATCCGGTGGGGCCTCGACCGAGGATATCCTTGCCTGCTAGAGCGTCGGGAATGGCCGCCTCTTGGATAGGAAAGGGAGTCTCGATACCTTCTTTACGCATCGCCTGAACAATGGCGGGGGGTAAACCGAGATCAGCAAAAGTAGTCATTAGGAAGAGCCTACACCTTATCTACAGCAAAACCAGCTTATAGCCCGCGCCCCCCACACGTAGCGGGCGCGGGCTGGGCGGTAAACCTAGGAGGTTTCGATTTCAGTACGGTCACCAGACCATAAGGTATGGAAGGTGCCCTCCTTATCGACGCGACGGTAGGTGTGCGCACCAAAGTAATCTCGCTGCGCCTGAATTAATGCAGCTGGCAGCCGCTCGGCTCGAAGTGAATCGTAGTAGGAAAGCGATGATGCAAAAACCGGTATGGGCTGACCAATATGAGTTGCCACGATTACGATACGACGCCACGAATCAATGAGGCCACTCAACTCCTCCTTGAAATACGGGTCGAGCAATAAGGTCGTGAGCTCGGGGTTGGCATCGTATGCTTCCCGAATTCTGTTGAGGAATTTCGCCCGGATGATGCAGCCGCCCCGCCAGATCGTTGCCAGGTCGCGGGGGTCCACATTCCAGTTATTCTCTGTCGAGCCAGCTTTAATTTCGTCAAATCCTTGTGCATAGGCGACGAGTTTGGAGGCGTAGAGAGCGCGGCGTACATCCTCGATGAAAGTATCGCGATCGATACCGAGAGTCTCTAACGAGCTTAATTCGCCAGAGGGGAGCGTCCCTACGGTGGCCTCGCGTTGTGCTGCGGCACCTGAAAGAGCTCGAGCGAATACCGCTTCGCCGATACCCGTAACAGGAATGCCTAGGTCGAGCGCTGCCTTGACCGTCCAGCGGCCGGTACCTTTTTGACCTGCTTGGTCAACAATTAAGTCCACGAGGGGAGTGCCGGTTTCGGCATCAACCTGAGAGAGTACTTCAGCCGTAATTTCAATAAGATAAGAATCGAGATCGCCCTTATTCCAGGTGCGGAAAACTTCGGCTATCTCTTCAGGTGACATCTGTGCGCCGTATCGCAACAACTGATAGGCCTCACCGATTACTTGCATATCGGCATATTCAATGCCGTTGTGTACCATCTTGACAAAGTGGCCGGCGCCATCAGGGCCGATATGCGTGACACAGGGTGTTCCGTCAACAACAGCTGCGACAGACTCCAGTAGGGGTCCTAAGGCGTCCCAGGTGCGGGCGGGTCCACCCGGCATAATCGACGGGCCGTTGAGGGCACCTTCTTCACCGCCAGAAATTCCTGCACCCACGAAGTTGAGCCCGCGAGCAGCTATTTCTTTCTCTCGGCGGATCGTGTCCGTGTAGAGCGAATTGCCGCCATCTATGATGATATCGCCTTCATCCATAGCATCTGCCAGCTGGTTGATAACGGCGTCAGTAGCGGCGCCTGCCTGCACCATAATGATTGCACGGCGAGGCTTTTCCAGAGAGGCCACAAAGTCCTCGATGGTTTCGGAGGGAAGGAAATGTCCCTCATCACCGTAATGCTCCATGAGGTCTTCGGTTTTGGAGTAGCTGCGGTTATAGACCGCTACGGTATGTCCTCTACGGGCAAAATTTCGAGCGAGGTTGGAGCCCATGACGGCCAGGCCAACGACCCCGATATGGGCCAAATTGCTGTGGTTACTCATAGTGTCCTAGCATACCTCGTTCGGTGAATGATCCCATATCTCGACTCATGAGAGTGCACGGTTGATGGCTCTGGTTGATAGTTGCGGTTATTTTTTTCCTCAGTAGGGTTGGATCTATGTCTTTAGTTACTGAAAATCCAGATACCGTCACTGAACTTACTCACCTCTTGTCCGAGGTTCCCGAGGTGGGCTTGCATATGCGCGAACTAGCTCAACTTAACGAGCTGCTCGGGGGCTATTCAACCAGTTTAGGTTTACGCTTTACAACGGTAGAACGCGATAAAGTATGTGCCGAGATGCCCATCAGCCACGACCATTTGCAGGCCATGGGGCTGGTAAACGGAGGAGTATACTGCGCCATCGCCGAGACCGTAGGATCGGTTATGGGGCTCATCAAGGCGCCGGGAAAGCTGGTCGCCGGGGTAAACAACAATACTGACTTCCTCGCTCCGGTTCGCGCCGGTGTTCTCAGCGCGGAAGCCAGCATCATCCACGCTGGTGTATCAACTCAACTTATACACGTTGATATCTTCCACCGCTCTACTCTGGTAGCGCGATCGACGCTGCGCACCATGGTTCTCAAGCCCCACGATTAGTTGAAGCTCATCCCACCCCTGCGTAGCCTATCGAGGTAGATATCTCCTAAAGCCGTCGCTGGGGTGAAAAAGCCTCCGCGGATAGGTGCTTCATCTCGGTACTGGCAAGCAAGGGTTTTCGCAGCCTCACTAAGCATCATGGCGGTGACATAGTAACCAGGGTCTCCGAGTGCGCTAGTGGTGACACTGATCTGCCGGTCGGATTCGGTAGTGCCAATGAACTCAATGATAAATCCGCCTTTACGAAGATTCTTTTCCCTAGCACCCTGCCCAGGTTGCGGGATGACGAAAGAGAGAGCCTTACGCAGGCGTGGGCGGCTTAGGAGCGCGAAACCGGCGCCAAGAAGACCGGTAATAAGGTCACGAACAATCAGCCCTTTCAATCCATGCCCGCAATCGAGCGCTTCGGTATAACGCATATCACGTCCGTACCGATGGCCCAGTAATGCTTGAGAGCGTCGAACGACACGAGTATTAAAGGGCGCCATAAAGAACGGAGCTAAGTACCGATTCTGGTATTGTTCGCGAACTAGGTCTGGTTGTCGGAGACCTATGCTGCGGGCACGGTCGCGCTCGGCCGTCGGATCGGGATTGAGCGCGAAAGGATTGTGGATCAATGAAGCAATCCGGCGATCTGCGTGAGCGGCAGCACTCACTGCTTGCATCGACGCTATCGTTCCGCCGGATAGAGATCCCGACAGCTTCCGCACTATCATACGCACTTCTCGAAGCGGTTCCTCTGCTTTTTGAGCTAGCCTGTAAACTCCCATATCACTGGGAACTGAATCGAAACCACAGGCAGAAACGAGGACCGCTCCGGATTTTACTGCATCTTTTTGGTAGCGATCGATCATGCTTCGAATAAAAGGAACTTCTCCGGCTAGATCCACATACCCCGTACCTCTGTGCGCGCAGGCCTTGATGATCTCTTCGCCGTAGTGGCTATAAGGCCCCACCGTGGAGATGATGACCCGTGCGCGCTGTGCGAGCAGATCCATATCTGCGCTATCAAGGGCATCTGCAATGATGATTGGAGGAGTCGGTTCCTCGAGACGATTAACGAGGCCTGCAAGCTTATGGTGATTGCGACCAGCTATCGCGATGCTGAGCTGCTCCGAGTGTGCATGAAGGTACTGGGTTACTAGTTGTCCGACGTAGCTACTGGCACCGAAAATAATGATATCGAATTCACGTGAGGCATCCATGACTCTATCCTAGCGATGACGGCCCAGCTTGATGATGGAAGTGGGCTAAAGCCAATTCCATTTTTTGAATGCGAGCCACATCGCTATCACGAGCGAGACCATGATCGCAAGGACGATGAAATATCCGTATTGAGTCTCCAGCTCAGGCATATTGGCGAAGTTCATACCATAAATACCGGCCACAAGGGTGGGTACCGCCGCCATCCCAACAAATGCAGAAATGGAACGCATATCCGTATTTTGCTGCAACGTGACTTTTGCGACAGCGGCGGTAATCAAGTTCGTGAGGCGTTCATCGCAGCTCGCAATCTCGTCTTTGGCTACAATCTCGTGATCCAGAACATCGCGAAAATAAGAGTGAATTTGGTCATCAATGAGATCTGCATTATTGCCAAGTAAGCTGCGCAATGCAGGGGCTAGGGGATCGATGGCATGACGCATTTCTAAGATCTCGCGCTTAAGCAAATAAATTTGATCAATACTGAAATCAGACTGCGGAGTGAAAACTTCTTCCTCGAGCTCGTCGACGTCTTTGGTCAGTTCACGCGAAATCATCATATAATCGTCGACCAAACAGTCAGACATGGCCCACGCGATAGCCATGGGCCCGTAGCTCGTGGTGTCCTGGTGAACTAAGCGCTTGGCCACATCAGGGAGCGGGGTATTATGCCGAATGGTGATTATGGATCGCGGCCCCACTACCATTTGAACTTCGCCCGTTGAGATAACTTGGCGGGTGCGCACCACGGATTCTTCGTTGATATCGAAATCTGTGTACTTAACGCTGCGCACGACTACAAAAAGCTGATCGTCGTAACGCTCTACCTTGGGGCGCTGATGCGCAGTCACGGCGTCTTCGGTAATGAGTTCGTGGAGGGCTATATGCTCAGCGATATCCTGCATTTGAGCATTGGAGGGCTCGACCAAACTCAACCAGAGGAAGCGATTATCTCCCGTTTCACAGGTCGAAATGACCTCGGCCAATTCTTTTGGCGATCTGACGGTGAGTTCCTCGTTTAGGATTCCATCTTCGTATATATAGAGATGATCGATGATCGCAGCAAAATCGGGGTGGGCATGAGCAAGGGAGGGCACTAAATTTAACTTTCTACCTAGAAAAGAGGAGCGCTTGTCACAGGATAGACTACCGCTAGCGGCATGCACGAAAAAACGCTGGGAGAGTGGTGTGTCCCAGCGTTTTTTGGTTTAACTCGTATTAGGAACGACCAAAGCGGGAGGTATCTCGAACCTCAATGGGGGCATCTGTATAGTCGTCGACGTTGGACATGAGTTTCTGCAATGCAGTGCGCGAGTGCATTTGCTGTCTTGTGGTAGCCAAGTGCCAGCGCTTGCGCGACATGGCATTAAGGCCCCACGAGATCATTGAAATGAACCGGTTACGGAAGCCCACGATGAACATGAGGTGGACCACAAGCCAAAGTATCCATCCGATAAATCCGGTGATTTCAACCTTGCCGAGCTTAACAACCGCATTAAAGCGCGAGACTGTAGCCATGGAGCCCTTGTCGAAGTATTCGAATTCAGGGCGTTCCTCAGCGGAGCGACCTTCTACTTCAGCAGCAATTTGATCTGCTACGTACTCTGCACCTTGGATAGCAACCTGGGCAACTCCTGGCAATCCGTTGTAGTTCATCATATCGCCAATGACGAAGACATTTTTCTCATCGGCCACGGTGAGATCGGAATTGACCGGGACGCGGCCTGCGCGATCTACCTCAACCCCAGCCTGATCGGCAATGAGCTTGCCCAGTGGGGAAGCCGCGACACCGGCAGACCAGATCTTGCAATAGGAGTCAATGGTGAAGCTTTCACCGCTCACGGTATCTTTATAGGTCACTGCACTGCTGGTGACATCGGTGACGATTGCATTGAGTTTGACTGTTACGCCAATTTTTTCCAAGGAACGCTGGGCGTTGCGGCCGAGACGTTTGCCAAACGGGGGAAGAACCTGCGGTGCCCCATCGAGCAGGATGATGCGGGCGTTGGCGGGATTGCAGCGACTATACGCCCCCGATAGAGTACGATGTGCGAGTTCTGCGATCTGGCCAGCCAATTCCACACCGGTAGGTCCGGCACCCACAACGACGAAAGTTAGGAGACGATCGCGCTCTTCGAGATCTTCTGATAGTTCCGCGCGCTCGAAGGCGCCCATGATTCGGGCCCGGAGCTCGAGAGCATCGTCGAGAGTCTTCATACCTGGGGCGAATTCTGCAAAGTGATCATTGCCGAAATAAGACTGTCCTGCACCTGCGGCCACGATCAAAGAATCATAGGAGACCAATTTATGGAAACCGCCAAGTTCGGTGCGAACCGTCTTGGTTTGCAGGTCGATATCGGTCACCTCGCCCTTGAGAATATTAACGTTCTCCTGTTCGTTGAGAATCTGGCGCGTCGCTGGTGCAATCTCACCTGACGAGAGAATGCCCGTAGCCACTTGGTAGAGCAATGGCTGGAAAAGATGGTGATTCGTGCGGTCGATCAAGGTGATATCCACATCCGCATTCTTCAGGTTGTTCACAGCGAATAGTCCACCGAATCCGGAGCCGATGACGACGACGTGGTGGCGTCCACCCTCGGGGCGGAATGGAGTTTCAGGCATGAAAATTTTCTCCTCATACATCGGTTTTCATCAAGATGAAAATAAAGGATGTATTCTTAGTTGTTTGACACTAGTGTTTTCGCACCACACTGACAGCGTGGTGTGATTTTTAACATGTTAGTCGCTGCCACACTCAATTTCCTATTTGAAAACTAATTCGATTTTCGTCTTCGTGAATTTTCCGCGAATTCCAAATCCAGGAATTTTACCCGGTGACTGTTCCGTGTGCCGCGCCTGGGTACACCCGTATTGCCCTATAAAATAGAAAAAAACTGTGCACTCGAGAAGCGGAGGGATGCGTCATCGCGATATTTAGCTCTGTGCACCGCGATTTTGCGGCGCACCTCGAATATATTGACGCCGAGGCGTGGCCTGGTATTGCCCACATTCCATCAGGGCGACTTATGGCCGCTCGAGCTAGGCGCAGCGAAGCCGAATTTGCCGCAGCCTGTCAGAAGGCGGAAATCGCTCTGACGGGGGATCGGCCGGATATCGTTGTTGCGCGTGAAGAGCTCTTTTATCGGATTGCTCATGCTGGTTGGTTGGGTTTTGCCGAGGGGTTTATGGCGGGCGAGTGGAGTGCGCCAGACCTCCCAGCAGTGCTGCAAAAACTTATTGAGATTGAGTATCGCCCGCGCCATTTTCGGCAGATTGTGGGTGGCATATACGACGGATCGGAGATCCCAGCAGCTCTCTACAAGCATTTTTCCGGGGATGGGATGAGCCCTCACGGCACACTATTTTCCTCGGGAGTGCCAACGACACAGCGTATCAATGTGAAAAGCTACGCGCCTGGCGCTCGACGCGGCCGAGAGTCAGCAGCACATTTCGTTGACCTTACCGAGGTGTCGCCGCCTGCACATGTAGAGCGTGCTGATTTAGCGGATGCTCAGTGGCGAGCTCTCCATGAACTTCTTCGGTCTGCCCACGTGGGCACTGGTACACATATTTTAGATTTTCCGGCCTCGGGGCCAGCGATGGCACTCGCTGCGGCACATGTAAAGGCCACGGTGGACATTGTCAGCAGCGACATGGAATACGTGCGCTATATCCGCCGGATACTCAATTGTGAAGATTTAGCGGAACTGAGTCAAGCGGTGAGAGTGGAGCATATCGACGGTTTATTTCCTTCACCCAAGACGTGGTCTCGCAATTATGATGCGATTGTTTCAGTGGAGAAGTTGGAGCATATGGGAGGGGGTGCGAAAAAAGCATATATGAAGTTCATAGACGATGTTATTGCCCCTGGTGGTTATATAGCGATGCAGACTGTGGTCGCCACTGAAAGGCGATCCAAGGCTAGTGAGGAGAGCCTCGCAGTTTTGAGGGCTTATGTGTCACCAGCCTTGGATTATTTAAGGACCGAGGACATTCACCGTCTGGTGGACACTCACACTCACTGCAGAATCATATCGCAAACACATAGTGGTAGTCATTATGTCGAAGGCTTGAAAATGCAACGCGAGATCTTTGAAGGCAAGTTACGAGAAGCGGCCGCGGATGGTTTTGATATTACGTATCGGCGCTTGTGGATTTTCCAGCTTGCCTTGCGGGAAGCCTTGATGCGCTATGGTGCCTTAGATGCCGCCCAGCTGGTGTTGACGACACGGCGCGGTTCGCGGCGTCGGTGATCCTTGGGGAAGTCAGCTAAATGACATAATGTACATTATCGGACAATTTTATGGTTTAGGCCAAGATGAAGTAATGCCCGCTATTATGTCACAGTGACACAATAGCGGGCATTATTTGTGTGCTCGCATCTCTACTTGCTAAGACTGTCTCTCATGGTTTTTCGGATTCTGTATAGTTGGATACTAATCATCACCACCAGGACTAAGCCAATGCCACCGGCGATATAGCTTCCCTGGATGAGTACATATGCGGTAAAGGCCACAACCACGACTAGACGCAGCCATAGCATCGGTTGCATCCGTGGATCATTCACGATGCAGAGTCTTCCGGTTCAGGTTTTATCTTCTCGAAGGTCAGTAGAATATTTAATTCGCCTTCCTCGTCAATCTTTGCCGCCACAAAGTCAGGAGTTTTCACACCATAGTCGATGCGGTTGATATCAATTGTACTACTCATAGAAATTCGATCACCATCGCGCACGGCCAAAAACTCACTGGTGATCTCCTGTGTAGTGTCCTTGATAGTAAGTTCACCGGTGATGTTTACTACCCCCGCGGCACCGTTGCTGGGAAGAGAGCTGATATCTACCGGCTGAGTAAGCCTAAAATTAGCTGTGGGATAGATATCGGTATCGAAGATTTTTCGACGTACATTAATATCTCGGCGTTCCCTATCAGATGAAATAGATGTCATATCAACTTCAATGCGACCTGACTGAATGGTTCCACCGGCGATCTTGATATCCCCTCGTACGCCTCGGGTCGATCCAGATGTAGTCCGTCGGTCCGACGGCAGCAACTCTCCAAATGTAAATCCCACTGAGGATATATGAGGAGAACGTCCGTATACTACAGTCCAATATCCGTCTATATCGGTGGTGGCCGGTTTGGTAGCGGCCGTGTCTATGCTGCCCGTCTTAATACCGGGGCCCAATAGCACAGGAATGACCGCCGATGCTAGGGCGAAGAGACCTAAGAGTACAACCGCAGTCACCGTCACAAAAATTGCTATCCGCGCTTTTAGATTCATTACCCTACCTTAATCTCAACTGCTCAATACTTTTGGAGATCCCAACTAATTCTGCGCACAATGCAGCCACTTCATCGGGATGCGCTCCCTCGGCAACAGCAGTTTGAATATCCTCAGCAGCGCACCTCAGCTCGAAGAGCGAATCCTGAAGCTGATGAGCCCTGTCAGGAGTTATGATAACAGCCTCGGAGGAAATGACCGTACCTACAACCGCGTTCCGCTGCTCATAAGCGCGCTGGCGGCATGATTGACTGCAGTATTTGCGTGGCCTTCCGCGTAGCGGCTTTTCTATTTCGGTTCCACACCACTGACACGCCAGCGCTCGTTTACCTGCCATTCTTCCCAGTCTAGCAACCAGGTCACTAGACCCCCAGCACAACCGTCACAGACCTCAACTCGGAACTTTTCACCGTGGTGTAACGTTATATCCAATGATCCGTGAGTAAAAGGTACTCGCGTCAATCCCCATACCGCTGTTGAGCGGGGGAAGAACTTTTAAGGAAAGGACTGATTCGCACTATGGCAGACCGCGTTCTCCGTGGTTCCCGAATGGGTGCCGTCAGCTACGAAACCGACCGCGACCACGATCTAGCACCTCGCCAGATGGTCCGTTATAAGACCGAAACAGGCGACATCTATGACGTCCCCTTCGCTCACGACGCCGAAATCCCCGAGACCTGGCAGTGCAAGAACGGCCAGACCGGTCATCTCATGGAGGGTGAAGGAGTCTCCGCTAAGCCCACGAAACCACCGAGAACTCACTGGGATATGCTGCGGGAACGGCGCTCAATCGAAGAGCTTGACCAGCTCTTAGAAGAGCGTATTGATCAGCTACGCCGACGGCGTCGAAACGCAGCTCGGCTTCTCAAGCAGCAGGAGGAAGAGGCAGCCGCCGCTCGCGCAGAAGAGGAAAACGTTCACTAATGCATAGCGAAAACCGCAGTGGGATATGTCCACTGCGGTTTTTCGATTAAATATAGTGTTCTTTACGCCACTTCTTAACTTCGTGAGCAATAAGATGATAACTCTCTCTGGCGATCGCCTTAACCTGTTCGCTGCGATAAGTCAAGCCCCACTTGCTCACCTCAAGCAGCGAATCCTTCACAAAGGATCCATCCAACTTCGATTCCCCGATTTCGCGTTCAGTGAAGGTTATAGGAACCTCGCGGATATCAAAACCCAAATTATTCACTCGCCACGCCATATCCACCTGGAAGATATAGCCCGCACGGGACAACTCATCAAAATTCACCTGTTCTAAGACCTCGCGTCTAAAGGCCCGATAGCCAGCTGTCATGTCCTTGATGCCCGCCCCTAAAGCGACAGAGATATAGACATTGCCTCCCTTTGATAGGAGGTAGCGATGGCGAGGCCAGTTCACTACTTCCCCACCAGAAACGTATCGTGAACCAATCACCATGTCAGCGCCTTGGTCGATCTCGTCAAGAAGTCGGTGCAATTGCTCTGGAGCATGGGAACCATCGGCGTCCATCTCCACCAGAATGTCGTAGTGGCGCTCAAGGCCCCAGTGGAACCCTGCGATATAGGCGCCGAGTAGGCCGCCTTTGCCCTCGCGGTGCAGTACGAAGATATGGTCATCGCCGCTGGCTAGTTCATCGGCCAAATCACCGGTACCGTCGGGAGAATTATCGTCGATAATCAAAATATCAACATCCGGGTTACTTGCACGCACCCTTGAGGTGATGAGCGGAAGATTACCCACTTCGTTGTAGGTTGGGATCAAGACGAGAGTCTGAGAGCTCAAGATATTCTCCTTTAACAGGTCAGATACCCACGGTCGCTCTATGGAAGTGGGTGCGAAAAAGACTCTAGAGTTTCCGACGTACTAATGCAATCGATAGCGCCACAGCGACAAGCCCCATCATGACTAAGGCCCACTCGATGTCTGAGCCAAAACGAGCCGCAGGGCTGAGACTGTCTTTCAGCGGCACGGAAGCTGTCAGATTCTTGGCCTCGAAAATTCCTGTTCGAGACTGGATACTTCCATCGGGTGTCACAATCGCTGATACCCCAGAAGTAGCCGCGACAATAACAGCTCGATCCAATTCGATCGCGCGCATCCGGCTCATTGCTAACTGCTGATAGGTCATATCGCTGAATCCGAATGTGGCATTATTTGTCGGAGTGGACAGAATTTCTGCTCCAGCTCTGACGGCATCCCGCCCCGCTTGGTCAAAGGCAACTTCATAGCAGGTGCTGATACCAACGCGTACGTTGCGTCCCAGTTGCATTGCACGTATCGCTACCGTGCCATCTCCGTGTCCAGGTTGGAAATTGCCGGCTAGATCCACCATAGAGGAGAAAGTACGGAAAAAATCACGCATGGGCATATATTCCCCAAACGGCTGGAGAAATTTCTTGTGGTGGTACTCCCCTGGTCCTGAAATTGGATCGAAAACCTGCATTGTATTGTGTGCCCCCGCCTCATCTCGAGTAATTGTGCCCACTAGGATTGGCGCATTGAGCTGCGATACCGCTTGATCGATCAAACGCCGAGCATCCCCATCCTCGAAGGGGTTGACATCGGAAGAATTTTCTGGCCACACTGCGAAGTCAACAGGTTCAGAGATCCGTGCAGTCTCTGCCACGTGATTGCCTAATACTGCACGCCGCTGGGCATTGAAATCGAGGCCCAGCCGTGGCACATTGCCTTGCACTGCTGCGACTGTGACCGTCTCAGTGCTTTCACCTCGGGGCATCATGATGGCGGTGGCGCTTAAAATCACGACAAGGCTGAGCACCAGCCCGTGGCCTAGATCCATTCTCCAGCGGGCCAGCGTTGTGGCGAGCAGACAAATCATGGCACTCACCAGCGCAGGCCCCCCGAGAAATGCCAGGGATGCCAACGGACCATCAATCTGCGTCCATGCTAGGCGGACCCACGCGAAGCCACCATAGGGCCATGAGGAACGCAGGAACTCGATGGTGACATAGTAAAAAGCGAAACCGATATAACCGTATCGATGGGCGAGTATAACTGCTCCACCTGCTCCTAAGAGAAGAGAATACAGTGCCAAAAAGATTGCTAGCGCTATATATGGGAAGGCTCCGACAAACTCACCAATCCACGGCAGCATCAGGAGGTAGACCACGAGACTGTGGGCGAAAGCGATCACAGAGCCACTGCGCATACTCACAGCACGACCGTTATAGGGGCTCAGCGATAGCACGAGCACAATCACCCCGACGATTGCCGCCTTCCACCACCCCAGGGGTTGATAACCGCTATAAACTAGCAGGCCCCCAAAAGCGCTCAGCGCTATCCGGCCGAGAAAAATTACCAAAGGTTTATGCCTCATGAGGACTTTTTGGGGTCGTCAAAATCTTCAGGATTAAGATTTTTCGACCACGTGCTGAGCTCTTCCTCGTCGATTGTTTCGGCCGTTGGGGTCACTGAGCTCCCTGAGGCACGGGATTGTGCCCCCGGCCCAAAGTGGCCGTAGCTGTGCGGAGAGCGGTAGCCCTGGGTCATTTCGAAACTGCGTACCCCTAGATCCGCGATCTTGGCTCGTAGTTTTTTAGCCAAAAGACGGCGCACGACGGCCCGGGTAGGGGCGATGATGAGAATAAGTCCTATCAGTGTGGTGACAAAACCGGGCAGAGCAACACCCACTGCGCCCGCAGCAAGCAGACCTAGATCTCCAACCGCCTGTCCAGCACTGCTTCCTAGGGAGGCACTACGAGCAACTCGGCGCATCTCAATTGCGGCTAATAATAGCCCTGCAAAGAAGAATGCAAATAGCAGTAAAAGGGCTACGCCCACTCCCAGCCATTTGGATACCAGCCAAAAGGCCAGCGCCTCGCACACGAAATAGGGCACAACGAGAAAATATGGCATAGCAAAATACTAGCGCAATAACGCGCGCGCCGCCGAAGGGCTTTCAGGCGGCGCGCTCATGACGCGATATTAGCGATCTTCGAGTTCTCCCTCCATCTCTAGGAAGGTAGTACGCAGAGTATCGAGTGCTTCGGGGCTAGGTTCCTCCCACAGCTTCCGTTCGGCTGCCTCGAGAAGCCGTTCGGCAATATCACGCAGCGCCCACGGATTCGATTCCTGGAAAAATTCCCGATTCTTTGGGTCCTTTACATATGTGTCCGTGAGAGTTTCATACATCCAATCCTCCATAAGACCTGTGGTGGCATCATAGCCGAAGAGGTAGTCCACGGTCGCTGACATCTCAAAAGCACCTTTATAGCCGTGGTTACGCATTGCTTCGAGCCAGCGGGGATTGACTACGCGAGCACGGAAAACGCGCCGCGACTCCTCGTGCAGGGTTCTGGTTTTTACTGTTTCTTGGCGGGTGGAATCACCAATATAAGCTTCAGGATCAGCACCTGTCAGAGCTCTGACCGTCGCGATCATACCGCCATGGAACTGGAAGTAATCGTCAGAATCGGCTATGTCATGCTCCCGGGAATCAACATTTTTTGCCGCTACTTGAATGCGGCGGTACGCCCGGCGCATATCATCGCTAGCCTCGACGCCATTGACGCCGCGGCCATATGCATAGCCACCCCATGCGGTGTAGACCTCCGCGAGGTCTTGATCGTCGCGCCAATTCCCAGATTCAATAAGCTCCAACAGTCCGGCCCCATAGGTGCCAGGCTTGGAACCAAATATTCGGCGTATAGGACGATCTGTGCCTTCCGCATCCTCGCTGATATGAGCGCGCACATAATTCTCCTCGGGGCTCTCATCCAACTGTGCCACCATGTTTACAGCATCGTCGATGAGCGCTAATACATGGGGGAAGGCATCTCTGAAAAAGCCCGAGATGCGCACCGTAGTGTCAATGCGGGGTCGCCCCAATTCCTCGAGAGGGATGACTTCGAGATCCACGACGCGTCGCGAGGCGTCGTCCCATACGGGTCGCACACCAAGTAGTGCGAATACCTCCGCAATATCGTCTCCAGAGGTGCGCATAGCGGAGGTACCCCAAACCGACAGGCCGACAGACTTCGGGTAGGTTCCGTGTTCCTTTAAATACCGCTCAACCAGGGAATCAGCGAGCAGATGCCCTGTTTCCCAAGCCAATCGTGAGGGCAGGGATTTGGGATCTACAGAATAGAAGTTGCGGCCCGTGGGAAGCACATTAACAAGTCCGCGGAGCGGAGAACCAGAGGGGCCGGCTTCAATAAATTTGCCATCCAGAGCGCGTAGGATTTGTTCCACCTCGCGAGAGGTTGCAGCAAGCCGAGGAATGAGTTCTTCGCATGCGAATACAAGAAGGTCACGCAGGCCACGGCGGTCAAGATCGTCCGGGAGGTAATCAGCCGAAGCAAGAAGATGATCTACTTCCCCACTGCGCCAATGCTGTGCTTCAAGGCTGGAGAGTAACCGGTGCGCAATTGCCTCCACCTCGTCAACTCGAGTGCGGCTTTCTTCTCCAGTCTCTGCGAGTCCTAAGGCTTCTCGTAGACCAGGAACCGCGGATTCCCCGCCCCACAGCTGGCGGGCACGAAGCATGGCTAAAACCAGCTCAACGCGCACGTCACCAGTAACTTCTTCGCTAAGGATATGGAGCCCTCCGCGGATGGACACATCTTTGATCTCGCATAGCCAACCATCGATTTCCATGATTTTATCGTCGAAGGCGTCTTCGTCGGGGCGTTCATCCCAACCTAGATCACGGTCCATTTTGGCAGCCTGCAGTAGAGTCCAAATTTCCTGGCGAATCGCTGGTAACTTTGCGGGATCCATCGCTGCAATATTGGCGTGTTCGTCAAGCAGCTGCTCCAAACGAGTGATATCGCCATAGGATTCCGCGCGGGCCATCGGAGGAATCATATGGTCAACCAAAGTGGCGTGAGCACGCCGTTTGGCCTGTGTGCCCTCCCCTGGATCGTTAACGAGGAATGGATAGATTAGCGGTAGCTCCCCGATGGCCTGATCGGTATAGCATTGTGCCGATAGTCCAGCGTTTTTTCCTGGCAGCCATTCCATATTTCCGTGTTTACCCATATGCACGATGGCGTCGGCACCAAAAACCTCACGCAGCCAGTAGTAAACGCCTAGATAATGGTGGTTCGCTGGAAGGTCAGGGTCGTGATAGATTCCCACAGGATTCTCTCCGAAGCCGCGCGGAGGCTGGACCATGATAACAACATTGCCGAAGATTAAACCTGCTATATAAATCTCGTCTGTTTCTGGATTGACATAATGGGTTCCAGGGGCTGGTCCCCAGTGCTCGATCATTTCCTCTTGCATCTCTTTAGGAAGCGTCGAGAAAAATTCCCGGTAGGTATCTCCCGATAATTTCAACGGGTTATTGGCCATGACCTCGGGTGTGAGCCATTCTGGATCATGTCCACCAGCATCGATCACAGCGTGCATGAGTGCGTCGCCGTCTAGGTTGCCATCTTCGCTATAGCCTGGAATCAGGGCTGGATCTCCGAGGTCATAGCCTGCTTTTACTAGGGCCCTGATGACACGCAAGACTGACTGCGGAGTATCAAGACCCACGGCATTACCAATGCGTGCGTGCTTGGTGGGGTAGGCCGAAAACATGAGAACGAGTTTCTTTTCGGCGGGCGGAATTGTCGATAGCACGGCGTGCCGGTAGGCAATGCCTGCGAGTCGTTCGCAACGCTCGGGATCCGGGATATAGGTGATCAGTCCCGCCTGATCATATTCTTTAAAGGAAAAAGGCACGGTAATAAGGCGTCCGTCAAACTCAGGAACTGCGATCTGGGTCGCCACATCCAGTGGGGACAGACCTTCATCAGATTCTTCCCACTCTCGGCGAGGGCTCGTCAAGGCGAGACCTTGGATGATGGGGATATCGAGGGCAGCCAGTTGGGCGACATCCCACGCCTCATCGTCACCTCCGGCCTGAGCCGTTGCAGGTTTCGTACCACCAGCGGCAAGAACAGTAGTGATGAGTACGTCGAAGGTGGCGAGTTCAGCTAAGAGATCTTCTGGTGCCTGGCGTAATGAGGCCGCATAAATAGGAATAGCGGTGGCACCACGGGCGGCTATAGCGTCCGCGAGGGCATGGATATAGTGGGTATTCCCTGCCAGGTGCTGAGCGCGGTAATACACAATGCCGATACGAGGGCTAGGTGCACCCTGGTTCCATGGCGTATCCAAGGAGTCTGTTTGTTCGAGGTAACCCCACAGTGGCATTCGTCGTGGAGGCTGGAAACCTAAACCGGTGAGAAGGAGCGTGTCGGAGAGGAAGTTATGGAGATTATGAAGGTTATCGAATCCACCTTCCGCTAGATAGGTATGGGCCGTAGTGACCACACCAGCCGGAGGGGTGGAAAGATCGGTGAGCTCGGCATCGACCGCCAGCTCCCCCGAGACTATGACCACGGGTTTTGGTGAAGCAAGCAGTGCATCGATCCCCCATTCCCACGCTCTCTTGCCACCAAGAAGCCGAACCACAAAGATATCGGTTGTTCCGATGAGTTCACTGAGGCTGTCAGAGTTGAGATAATTGGGGTTCGCGTAGTGGTAATGAACATCAGGGTGTTCGCTGGCTGCTCGTGCGGAGAGCAGGTCGGTATCGGAGGTCGAGAGCAGTGTGATCATCGAGAAAAAATGATCCTTCCGGGTTCATATGGATAAATTGCTGAGGCGATGAGAGACCTTCTTGGTAATCATTGCCGTAATAGAGTAAGTGTATACTGAGATTCCTCGTAGATTGGTGTCTTGGGCCTAAACGCTTGTTCGCGCGGCCCGGATATATCCACCGCAGCGAGGATATTGGTGCACCTTAGCACGCTATTAAGGGATTCCTAAGTTATTAAAAGGTTGAGAATATTAGTAGAATCGCCGCTATGACCAGATCTCACCTTCGCTCCATTGATGCAGTCCCGTCAGATACCCCATTCAGCAGGTCTGTCGGAGATAAATGTCCTGGTGCTCTCAAACTATTCCCAGCTTCTGATGGCTATATAGGTCGGTTGCGATTTCCCGGAGGACGGATCACAGCGAAGACATGGTCCGTTATCGCCAAATTGGCACTTGAGCTCGGCGACGGTGAAGCGCACATCACAACCCGCTCCAATCTGCAAATTCGTGGTGTGAACGACCACACGGCTTTTAGTTCGCGAGCCATCGAGTGTGGTCTCGTGCCCTCAATAGCTCACGACCGCATGCGCAATATCCTAGCCTCCCCCCTTTCAGCTAAAGCTCAAGCTGATAGCCGAACCTTGGATGCTGCCATACTGGCCGATAGTGACGTAGCCGCCTTACCCGGACGGATTCTATTCGGAATCGACTCTGGGCGCGGCGATATTCTCGGTCAACGTGTAGATTTCGGAGCGCAGCATCGATCCGATGGCAGCTATAGGCTCATTCTCGCGGGTGAACCCACGCCCTATTGCGCTCCCGATCAGCGCACTATGATTGACTCTCTGCTCGATGCCGCTCGATACTGGCAATCGCATCGGGGCAAGCTGTGGCGAGTAGCCGAATCGGCGAGCCTAACTCGTGAGATCATGGAGTTATGGTCCCAGAACACTGCATTAAGCTATGAAGATCTCAGAGATATCCTAAGACCAGAGCCCGAACACCATATGCGACCAGTCGGATGGCTCGACAATGAAGACGGCACCGTTAGCCTAGGAGTTGGACTGCCATTCGGGGTGATCCCACAGCAGGCTCTTCAGGTTCTCGGAGTCATCGAAGTTGATACTTCCATTACGCCGTGGGCTTCGCTGGTTGTCCATGATCTCACCGAAGGTGACGCCGAAGCAATTGTTAAGGTACTCGCGCCCCTAGGCCTCATCCTTGATGCGAACTCTCCCTGGCTGAAGGTTAGTGCCTGTACAGGTTTACCGGGGTGTCAAAAATCCCACTCTGTCACGCGCAGCGATGCTAGTGAGTTTATAGAAAGAGGCTACGATTTAGACACACCTGTCCATTTTTCCGGCTGCGAACGTCGCTGTGGGCACCCACTGACCACATACACCGACTATGTGGCAGTAGGTGACGGCGAATACGAGGTATATAATCGATGAGTTTTAGCTATATCACTGATGGCGATGAGATTTACAGGCAATCATTCGCCATGATTCGAGAGGAATCAGATCTCTCGACCTTCACCACCGAGCAATCACAAATAGCAGTGCGCATGATTCATGCTGCTGGCGAGACTGACCTCGCTCGAGATATCGAATTCTCCCCCGATGCAGTTACCTCCGCCCGAGAAGCATTCTTCCAGGGGCGCCCAATTATCACCGACGTCACCATGGTGCACGCTGGCATCACACGGGCCAGGTTGCCTAGAGATAATAAAGCTTTGTGCTTTCTCCACGACGAACGCACTAGGGATCTTGCACGTCGACTAAATACCACCCGTACCGCCGCTGCCGTGGAACTGTGGGAGCCCGAACTTGCCGGCTCAATTGTAGCTATCGGAAATGCACCCACCGCTCTCTTTCACCTGCTTAATTGGCTCGAGGCCGACCCACACCGTCCTCGACCAGCGGTTATTTTAGGTATCCCCGTGGGATTTATCGGTGCTGCTGAATCAAAACTGGCACTCAGTGAAAAGGCTCGTGAACTAGGCACTGATTTTATTACCGTGCACGGGCGTCGCGGCGGATCCGCCATCACTTGCGCAGCTATCAACGCTCTAGCCACCTATAAGGAGATTCTTTAAATTATGAATCACGGCACGCTCATCGGCGTCGGTGTAGGTCCAGGCGACCCTGAATTGCTCACTATCAAAGCGGTATCCGCGATTAAGAATGCTGATACTGTTGCGTTTCATGCTCGTCCGGGCGGCAGCTCTGCGGCGCGGGCCATCGCTGAGCCCTATCTAAATCAGGGCCAAGAGTTGCTCCTGTTGGAATACCCTGTCACCACTGGCGCCACCGACCATCCTGGAGGTTATGCCGGGGCCATGGCTGAATTCTATAGTGAGGCTATTGCACAATTGCGCACCCGCCTGAGTGACGGTAAGACTGTTGCGGTGATTGCCCTTGGTGATCCCATGCTTTACTCCTCCTACCAGCATCTGCACGGAGTTTTAGCTGAGGAATTTCATTCCGTTGTCATTCCCGGCATCCCCTCTCTGACAGCGGCAGCCGATGTCCTCGCCAAACCTTTATGTCAAGATGACGAGGTGCTGAGTATCCTTTCCGGCACCCTTGATGAGTCGGTTTTAGTCGAGAAACTGCGTAATACCGACTGTGCAGTGATTATGAAACTGGGTCGTACTTTCGACAAAGTGCAGCGCGCGCTACACGAAGCTGGTATGGCAGATAGAGCTTATATCGTCGAGCGCGTGGGGATGGAGGGCCAACGCTCCTACCCACTTAATGCTGTGGGAGAGGAACCTGTCCCCTATTTCGCTGTCGTGGTTGTTCCTTCAAAGAAAGCTGAGCTCCCGCACGATGAACCACATATCCAGACTGGTGAAGTAGTTGTTGTAGGCCTAGGGCCCGCTGGTGCGCAATGGCTTAGCCCTGAGGCCAGTGCCGAGCTCAAGGCAGCAACCGATATTGTGGGATATTCTACCTATGTCAATAGGGTTCCCGATCGGGCTGGACAGCGCAAGCACCACAGCGATAACAAGGTTGAAGCGGAGCGCGCTGCTATGGCGCTCGACTTAGCCCTCCGCGGACGCCGCGTTGCCGTGGTATCTTCTGGCGATCCGGGGGTTTTCGCCATGGCTGCAGCTGTTCTGGAGGTGGCAAGCGATCCCCAATGGGTAGGGGTTCCAGTACGCATAATTCCAGGGATGACCGCAGCCCAAGCAGTAGCTTCTCGGGTAGGGGCACCGTTGGGCCACGATTTTGGCATGATCTCCCTGTCTGATCGTCTCAAGCCTTTTGCAATTGTGGAAAAGCGGGTGCGAGCCTTGCTGCAGGCAGATATGGCCTTCGCAGTTTACAATCCGGCTTCTAAGCAGCGGCGTGAGCAGGTCCACACGTTAAAGAGGATCGTTGCAGAGTATCGATCACCCGACATACCTATTATCGTGGCCCGCGCGGTGGGCAGCGAGAGTGAGAAAATCACAGTCACTACCGTTGCCGATTTCGATCCCGACATAGTGGATATGCGAACCATGCTCATTATTGGGGCATCGACGACCACCACCTACAAGGCGGCAGGATGTGTAACACGCGTGTATACTTCGCGATATTATACTTAGTTTCGTAGCGCGACTCAATGATCGAGCTGCGCAATAATATTGCGATGCAGTCCACGATGAAGAAGGGCCCAATGAATTTATATTCCTTCAAACGCTCCATGATTGCGCTGGTCACCGCCAGCACTGTTATATGTGCTGGCATGAGCGCGGTTGAGGCGGCGCCTAGTACCAGCTCTATCACCGCTGAAGATTTTAATAAGGATGTCGGTAGCATCGACTCCAACAGCTCGAACCCAGAAACTAACACGGGCTCATCCGCCACCTACTGGTTTGATCGCCAACAGGGCTGGGTGCAAACCCTCATCATAGTGATAAGCAGCTTGCAGATTGCTGCCCTATTAATAGGCCCGGCGCGCGCCTTATTCTACAATCTTTTTAAGGTCTAAACTAGGCAAACCGAGCATCCTCTAATAGGGCGATCACCTCTTCTGTCGATGAGCACTGATGTGCAATGGCCGGCAGAGCTGGTCGCTCGATCATCAACACCTTGATGCCAAGTTCTCTAGCGGCCTGCAATTTAGCGGTAGTCATGGAGCCACCAGAATTCTTGGTGATCAAGCAGTCAATCTGATTATCACGCATAATCTTCTTTTCGTCGGCTACCTTAAAAGGCCCACGTGAGTGGATGAGGCGATATCTGTGTGGAAGTGGCGGCCTCGGCGGCTCAACCGTCCGAATCACATATATATTGTGCACATCGTGGGCGAAATAATGAAGATTCTGGCGGCCAATCGTGAGGAAAATGTGGTGAAAATTCTGGGCGGCTTGCGCAGCAGCGCTGGCAAAATCTGGCACACGTATCCATTGATCACGGTCTCCTGGAGTCCACAATGGTCGATGCAAGGCAACCAGTGGAATGCCCGTAGCCCGGGCAGCCTCGGCCGCCGAAAGCGAGATTCGCTCCGCAAACGGGTGGGTAGCATCGATCATCACCTCTATGCCATGGCTGAGGATCCATTGAGTTAAACCGGCTGGGCCCCCAAAACCTCCAATTCGTACCTCCCCGACGGGTAAGGCTGGATTAGAGACCCTACCGGCTAGCGATGTTGTGGTGTACCAGCCCATATCATTGAGGCGTTGCGCTACATCGCGTGATTCTTTGGTTCCCCCGAGGATTAGAGCACGCATGGAAGTGTCCGCCCTTCCTCGTCACGGGGCCGATCATCTGAATAGAGGAAAGAATCAGGAAAACCACTGGCGCCTAGAACTTTTCCGACAACAATAATGGCCGTACGGGTAATTCCAGCCTCTAAAATCTGCGCAGCGATATCTCCTAAGGTACCCCGCAGAATTTTTTCATTCTCCCTAGACGCGAATGCTACCACTGCTACGGGACACTGGGCCCCATAAAACGGCAGGAGCTCAGTAACCACACGGTTAATATCGTGGGCAGCTAGGTGTATACATAAAGTGGTCCGGGCTTGAGATAAGGTTGCGAGATCTTCCCCCTCCGGCATCGCTGAGGCGCGCCCCGATACCCGAGTGAGAATAACCGATTGTCCGACGGTGGGAACTGTCAGTTCATGCCCTAAAGATGCCGCTGCTGCCGCGAAAGCTGGAACACCAGGCACGATCTCATAGTCGATACCTCGTGCTGTTAAACGTCGTACTTGTTCAGCGAGAGCAGAGTATATGCTGGGATCCCCGGATTGCAGGCGCACAATCTTTTTGTGTTGCGCATGCGCCTGAGCGATGATTTCCACGATTGTGTCTAGGGGCATACGGGCGGTATTGATGAGTTCGGCGTGTTCAGGAGCTGAATCCAACACCTCCTGCGGAATTATTGATCCTGCATATAGACAGAGATCCGCCTGCCTAATGAGACGATCGGCACGCACAGTGAGAAGATCTGACGCCCCTGGACCTGCGCCGATGAAATAAACAGTCATGGAAATTAATCGCTTTCTAATTTATCTGTGGAGCTAAAGCTTCTATGGGCTTTGTCGATAACCCACTGTACAATGGGATAGCTCGGTTTGAACGCGGTGAATTCACCGATGTGCTGCTCGGTGGAAATATTGACCCGAGTAAGAGAGCCACCATACTGGCGGCGTAGGTTGACAACGAGAGCTTCGCTTTCAATTGTCACAGCATTGGCTACGAGACGTCCTCCAGGTAGTAACTTCTCCCACGCACTATCAAAAACTCCGGGGTGGGTCAGCCCACCTCCTATAAATACACGATGAGGGCGCGTTTTTTCACTGATGACACTCTCAGGAGCGGTACCCGCGATTGTCAAACGGTGCGAAACGCCGAGTTTGCGGGCGTTGAAGTCGATGCGCTCACGACGATCCGAGCGATCCTCGAAGCACACACCACGCGCGGTTGAAGTTGATCGCAAGCATTCAATGACAACACTGCCTGATCCCCCACCAATATCCCATATGATATCGCCGGCCCGTGGGGCTAGAGCCGCCACACTGAGCGCTCTGATATGGGCCTTACTGAGTTGCCCATCACTAATATACGTGTCATCCGGCAGTCCTGGAGTAAGCGGAAGACCGCACCGAGAGGGAGTGACGGCAATAATATTTAGTGCACTAACGACCGCCGGAGGATTGCTGGCAGTCCCCACAGCATGTGATTCATCGGCTCCCCCGAGGTCGTTAAGAATCTCCACCTGCGCATCCGGCTGATCGAGGTCTCTTAATAAGGCGCACAGTAGCCTAGGGGTCGTTTCGTCCCGACCCAGCACGAGGAATGGGCGCCCTTCTTCAATGGGAATAGTGAGTGATTCAATGGGCTGTGAAACCACCGAATGGACCGGCGTCGTGTCGAGTGCCCATCCCAACCGCGCACACGCTAATGATGCTGAAGACATATAGGGGTAGATAGTCAACGGCATATCTGGAAAAATCCTCTTGAGGGTTGTTCCAATCCCGTGAAACATAGGGTCACCACTGGCTAAAACCGCGACTTTTCGCTCACCGATGGTGTCAAATATGTCCTTGAGCGCAGGCACGAGAGGAGATGGCCACGGACGGCGCTCGGCGGAGATCTCCTCTCCTAGCAGGTTTAGCTGGCGCCACGATCCCAGCACCAGGTCGCTTGAAGCCAGCGCAGCCAATGCCTCTTCGTTGAGGTCAACGATGCCGCGGGCACTCATTCCCACCACGCTTATATGCGCTCCGCCGCGGGCTGAGCTGTCAAGCTTTTGGTACAAGCCACTTTGAGATTGGGTCATATAAGCAATTCTAACTGTCTCAGGCAGAGAAATTCGCTAGCGCAGCGTGCGCGGCTGATTATTAAGTCTTTCACATCCTTTGTCTGTCACTAGCACAATATCTTCGATGCGCGCTCCGAAGCGTCCTGGAATATAGATGCCTGGCTCCACGGAAAATGTCATACCCGGCTCCAAAATGAGATCGTTACCTGCCATGATATACGGCTCCTCGTGGGTCGATAGACCAATTCCGTGACCAGTACGGTGAATGAAATACTCCCCGAAACCCCGTGAGCTAATAGCAGTTCGTGCAACTGCATCAATCTCTTGTGCTTTAGCTCCGGGTTTTACTGCCGCAACCGCAGCATCTTGAGCGAGGTAGAGGACCTCGTAAAGTTCGTGCATGAGTGGGTCGAGATGATCGAGGTTTCCCCCGACAATATATGTTCGGGTGCAATCAGAGTGGTACCCCACCCCAAAGGTGCCTCCGATATCAACAACCACAACGTCACCCGCACATAACTTCCGGTCTGAGTAGTTATGGTGAGGGTTAGCACCATTGGCCATGGAGCCAACGATGATGAAATCTACAGCGCTGTGTTCTTCGAGGATCAGAGCATTGATATCAGTTGCTACCTCTCGTTCGGTGCGCCCTGGTCTGAGCAATTCCGGGATTTTGGCATGAACTCGATCGATCGCTTGACCTGCACTGCGCACCTGCGCAATCTCGGCTTCATCTTTAGCAATGAAGAGTTCTTTGAGGATCACAGTGGCCGATACCCATTCGGATTGAGGCGCACTCAACTGTTGCAGACGCAGGAGATGGCTGGCTTTAAGGTCATCACTTATTCCCAACCGGATGGGTTGACGGCCAAAGTAGTCCACCACCATCTGATGGGGATTATGCCCGTCTTCCCACGGCACTAGACGCACCGGGAGATCTTGGATCACCGATGTCTCAATCTCTGCTCGGTCAACCGCGGGATAGTAGAACTGGGGCTCGCCGTGCGCTGGGATAACGAGAGCACAGAATCTTTCATGGGTGCTCATCCATGACGAACACAGATACGCTAGCTGCGCTCCAGGAGCAACGATGACTGCATCCAAACTATTGGCACGCATCAGGCTTTGAGCTCTAGTAATCCGAGAGGCATATAGGTGGGCGGGAAAATGCGGATTCATACCCTTATTGTAAATCACGACATCAAAAGCGGAGACCCTAAGTTCCCAGGGCGACGACACCTCGGCGGATTGCTGCAGCAGCCTGCTTAGCCGTATGAATAGTATCTTCGTTATACGAGGTTTTATTCATTTGTTCTAGCAGATCCACCACTTGGCGTGCCTGCCGTACAAAATCTCCCGGTGTCAATTCCGCACCCGACTCGTGGGCGGCAGCTAGGCAATAGCCCAATGGAGCTCCAGCCGTCCACTGGTGGAGTGCAAGAGCGAAACCAGGTTCGGGCATCTTGGTCTGTGTCAAACGGTGTCGGCGTTCATCAAAAGATAATTGCTCCCATATCCGCATTGTATTATTCATGGCCACGACCATGGCGTCGGTAGCCCCTTGGGCCTCCCCTCGCGCTTCACGACGATTTTCAAAGGAACACATGCTCACAACGCCGGCTAATTCGGCTGGATCAAGTCCATCCCAGATACCACGACGCAGACACTGGGCAATGAGAAGGTCGGACTCGCTGTGAATGAGCGCCAAACGCTCACCTTCTTCGGTGATTGCGGGCGTGCCTGACTCGTCAAACTCCACGTAGTCCATTTCGGCCAGCAGACCAAGGATGCGATCAAACTGCTTGCCCAAGGTTTCGGTGGCTTGGTTGACCTGATTTCGCCTCTTTTTAAGCTCGAGACGGGCGCGAGTCAGCTGCTGTCCGAGTGGATTGAGATCATCAATATGGGGCCAGTAGTGGGCTGGGTGACTGCGCAACTCCGCACGTAGTTTTAATATCTCTGTGCTAGGGCGATGGCGCATATCCGGGCGCATCCTTTTTGGTCTCGGATAGGAATTCTTGGCAAAGAGCTCCTTGGCAAGCCGTGAATTTTTTTCCGGACGCGCAATAACGGGGCGCGGTAAACGCATATGACCGATGCGTTGGGGGGCGATCGGAAAGGCCGCACTATCGACGCGACCTGCCCACCCCGATTCCATAATGATCTTTGGTCGCGGATCGTGGCGGTTATGGGCTGGCTGTACAACTACAGCAAGAATAGGTTTTTTTCTTCCGGGCAGTGCAATAACATCCCCTAGTTGTAGTCGGGAAAGCACTGCGGTGACCTCGATGGCACGCTCTTCGAGAGACCGTTTCTTCTGGGCTTTCTCGGCTCGAGATAATGAACTGCGAAGATCAAAGTACTCAAGTATATTAGCTAAGGGATCTTCGCTGGCGATATCGGCGGTAGCAATGGCCCTTTGTAGTTTTCTTTCAAGATCCTCTACCCGATTCTCCGCTCGCTCAATATCACGGATCTCTTCGACAACACTGCCATCAGCTTGAAACTGTGCAAAGGATTTTTCCAGAAGGCGGTGAGCGGGCGAAAAACCGATAGTTTTCAGCAGATTGACGCTCATATTATAGCCAGGAGCGAAAGTTGAGATAAGTGGATAGGTACGCGTAGATGCTAGGGTAGAAACGTGCTGCGGATCCATCGCGGGCGCCCACATCACAACTGCATTACCTAGGGTGTCAATCCCCCGCCGGCCCGCACGCCCAGTCAGTTGGGTGAATTGGCCAGGGCTGAGATCAACGTGGCCTTCACCATCGTATTTAACTAATTTCTCCAAAACAACCGAGCGTGCTGGCATATTAATACCCAACGCTAGAGTTTCGGTGGCGAATACAGCTTTAACTAGTCCACGAGTAAAAAGTTTCTCCACGATATGGCGAAAAGCCGGAAGCATGCCCGCATGGTGAGCAGCAAACCCTCGCGTGAGTGCAGCCTTCCACTTTCGGAATTCGAGAATCTTTAGATCCTCTTCTGGAATATCCTTGACGCCGTGAGCAACAATTTCAGCAATCTTCTCAGATTCTTCCTGGGACGTAAGCACAATCTTCGAGCCTAAGCACTGTGCTAAAGCGCCATCACAACCGGCTCGTGAGAAGATGAAGACGATCGCGGGTAGCATCTCGTGGTTGCTGAGAATTTGAATAACCTCAGGTCGCCCTAGGGGACGATGGCGATCGGTGCGTTTTGCCTGCGGTCTGTCAATTGATGTGCGACCTGATCCTCCACCTGATCGGGCTCGGAAAGACTTCTGAGCGAAAAAGTCAGAATGCCCGTGAGGCCGATCGTCACCGCTGATGCGTTCGATATAGGATTCGAGTCGCCGGTTGACAGTGCCTACCTCGTTGGGTTCGAACAGCGGGAAAATTTTGCGGCCAACGAGCATCCACTGATCCAGCGGTACAGGGCGATCCTCGCTGATGATAACTTCGGTATCTCCGCGGACAGTTTGTAGCCATTCTCCAAATTCTTCGTAGTTACTCACGGTCGCTGAGAGCCCAATGATCTTGACTGTGTCCGCCAGACCGAGAATGACCTCCTCCCATACGGCACCGCGTGATCTATCCGCAAGGAAATGGATTTCGTCCATGACAACATGACTGAGTCGATCGAGGGTATCCGACTGCGCGTAAATCATATTGCGAAGTACCTCGGTGGTCATCACGAGGATATCTGCATCTCGATTGATTGAGGTATCGCCAGTGAGAAGTCCGACGTTATCGGATCCGTGAGCGCCTACGAGGTCGTGATATTTTTGGTTACTCAAGGCCTTGATTGGTGTGGTATAGAAGCACTTTGTACCCTGCGATAAGGCCAGTGATACGGCGAATTCACCCACGATAGTTTTGCCCGCTCCAGTTGGGGCGCAAACGAGAACTCCGTGTCCGTTCTCGATAGCCTGACAACCAGCGATCTGGAAGTCATCAAGTGGATGGGATAGTGATTGACGAAAAACGTCGAGATGGGAACCAAAGCTCATGGCTCAAGGCTACCTAAGCTAAAAGGATGCACCAAGAATATAGGTGCATCCGCTTATTTAGATAATGTCGTCGAAATAGTTTTTGTCTTCAGCTAAAGGCGCTGGCTTAGATATGGGAGCCGAAGCTAAGGTCGACGATTCGTCGGGATTTCGCGAGGTTTGAACCGGGGGCGAGGCTTCTTCATCGCCTAGGTCCAGCCACTCGGGGCGGTCAATCCTTCGGCGTCGGTCGTTGAAGCGACAGAATTGGATCGCTAATTCCATGAGTAAGCTTAGCGAGAAAGCCAGTGCAACCATGGAAAATGGATCTTGACCGGGGGTCATAAAAGCCGCAAAAATAAAAATACCCAAGACAATAAAGCGTCGCTTCTCTTTAATGGCTTGGTAGCTGATTAATTCCACCACGTTAAGCATGGCGATAATGAGCGGTAGTTCGAAACTGACGCCAAAAATAACTAGTAGTGCCAGAATAAAATTAAAGTATTGTCCACCCGAAAGCGCCGCGATCTGGGTATTATCGCCGATAGTCAGAAGCAGATCCAAGCCATAGGCGACCACAAAATAGGCGAGGAGTGCGCCCACGACGAAGAGGAAAACAGCACTAGCGACAAAGGTGAAAGTCCACTTACGTTCCTGGCGCTTCAACCCTGGGGTTATAAAAGCCCACATCTGGTATAGCCACACTGGGGAGGCGAATACGGCACCAGCAAGGGCACCAACTTTCAGTCTCAGGAGAAACATCTCGAAGGGGCTGGTCGCGAGCAAGCGGCATTCGCCGTCGAGCGTAAACGATGCGCGCTTCGAAGGATCGAGGGAGCAGTAAGGACCGCGCAGAATCTCTCCGAGACTAGGAATAGATAGTACCGCGTGCTGGTACCACAGAAAACCGGCGATGGATCCGAGAATCAACCAAATGACCGATATGATTACTCGGCGGCGTAGTTCTTGGAGGTGCCCCACCAGAGACATTTGAGCTTCCGGATTGCTGCTGCGCCTAAATCGCTTTTTCTTCGCCTGTTTTTCTGTAGATGCGGCTGGTGTAAGAGAACTCATCATTGCTTAAGAGGAACTGTACCTAAGCCTGAGGATTTTGGTTGCCTACGGAGCCCTGCCCTGGATTTGTTACGTGCCCTTGATGGGGAAAAGGAGCCTGCAAGGGATTCGGGTTATCGCCCTGCTGAGGGTACTGCGTAGGGTTGGGATGAGTAGCTGGCCCCTGGTTGGCATAGGGAGCCTGGTTGGGGTTAAGCGCTGGCCCTTGATTAATAGGTGACGCGCTGATGGGAGAGGGCGTTACTGGCTGCTGGGCGATCGCTTGCTGGTCACTAACTGCCTTATCATCGTTACTCATTTCTTTGACCTCCGACTTGAAGATACGCATGGAGCGTCCCAGTGAACGGGCAGCATCGGGTAGTCTACGAGCACCGAAAAGGAGAATGAAAACGAGGAGAATCAGGATGATCTCGAGGGGGCCTAAATTTGGCATAGGGGTCCTTTCTGAAGGTCCAACAGATCAGGAAAATCTGCTCAACGTTATGGTAGAGCGCTGGCTAAGAGAAATCTCTCAATCGTCAGATGTCTCATTACGTCCTAATCATACGCACCTTTGAGCTCTCTGGCTCGTTTTCTCACAGTGTCGGCGATTTCTGCAGGTTCGACGACTCTCATACGGTCAGTATTGCCGAGGGCGAAATTAACCAGCCATGTTCTGGATACAAGTGGCAGGGTAATCCACAGGTGGTGATCTTCATCTAATAGAGCCTGGCTGTGGGGTATGGTATCGGCTAACCAACTGGCATGGGGATATATGACGATGGTGGCATGTTCGGTGACCGCATGGAAGT
The DNA here is from genome assembly GCF_025660615.1 of Corynebacterium sp. ES2794-CONJ1. NCBI lineage: Bacteria > Bacillati > Actinomycetota > Actinomycetes > Mycobacteriales > Corynebacteriaceae > Corynebacterium > Corynebacterium sp. ES2794-CONJ1. The sequence goes on from NZ_JAOTIM010000001.1 coordinate 78,677, forward strand.
CAAAGGGGTCGTTGCTATCGAATTCGAGCTCTTCAAGATGGCTCTCCGCGGACTCGTTCTCCAGCGTCAAGTCAGTTATGCAATCGATGCGAAAAGTGCGATGGTCTACGGCATCATGATCGTAGGCGTGAAGATAGACTAGACCGTCTTTGCTAAATAAGCGTACCGGCGAGGCGTACCGTTTACTGAGTGCATCCTTGGCGCGTGAGTAATAAGAGAATGCTATCCTTTGGGATTTTTGTAACGAGGTAGCTATCAATGCCAATTTCTCACCGTGTTCGTCACGGGTTTGTTCTCGACCGAGATGATCGGAACTATTAACCTGTAAACCAGTGGCTAGGAGCAGTGACCTGATCTTCTCGATCGCTGACTCCACGGCTTCTTTTTCCACCAAGCCAGGAGCCGATAGCAGTGACTCCAAACCGAGAATGAGGGCATTGGCCTCCGTTCGATTGAGCCGTAGCGGGAAATCCATGCCCTGGCTATCAAGGATTTTCACCGAGTGAAACTCGGATCTCAAATCGACCAATTGATCAGGAGTAATGCCAGGACCACAACAATACAAGCGGTTTAAATCCTTCTTCAACGTCCCGGGGTCGGTTCCTAGGTCAGCGGCAGCTTCCATAATTGAACGCCCCGGATGCTTTTGAAAATAGGGCAAAAGATTCAGCATCCGCACCAGATCGAGATAATGGGTGTTCATTTACCTCTCCCCTAGAGCCATATCAACGAGCTCGCGGATCTCCGCGATCAGGGAGTCGGGTGATTCCACTCGCACAGATGGGCCGTGGATCATGGCTTGACGCTTCAACCAATCGGCGTCAACGTCGCGAAAGACATACCGATTATCGCCGAGCGGCTGGGCCAGTGATCGAAGATCGTTCGCTACACCAGGGGTGATGAAGAGCTCAGCCGTGATAAATGTGGTGCCGCTTCCGAGTTGTCCGATGAGAAGATCAAGAAAATTGGTCCCTGCTGCAGGCGCATTAAAGTCCCCGTATGCGCTTGATTCTTGGGGGTCTACGATTGAGATATCTGATAGCCGCCTCAGCCGGAAACAGCGCGGTGCCGCGCGATCGATATCATAACCAATGAGATACAGCCTGTCTTTATAAGTGAGAAGCGCCCATGGGTCTATCCACCGTTCATAAAAGTCACTGGCCTGATCACGCTGATAATAGAATCGCAGGCGCTTTCGCTGCGCGATAGCTTCGTCGATAAGATCGAGGTTTTGAGAACTGAGTAGTGAAAGATCGTTGATGGGGGTGAATAACGGTTTCTCGTTGAGCGAACTTGGCACCCCGCTAGCCGCCAGCTTGGTCCACCCGGACCGGGAAAATGTAGCAAGTTCTCCGCAACTGTCCATCTTGCCTACGAGACTTAAAACCCGAGCCTCTTCTTCGGTGAATTCGATCGGTGGAAGCTGATAGTCATCGGAGTTAAGGCACCACACACTAATACCCTCGATATTGACGTTCTCGAGAGGGACCCCCAACGAAATGAGGGTGTCGATATCACGGGTAAAAAGGCGTCGTGCTGCGGATACCGTCCGGATGGGCGTCTTAGCGTCTTTTGCGTAGCCATAGACGTCACGGTAAATGTCTTCGAATGTGAGATAACGGCGCCCTGAATGTGCTGCTTCGAGCAAAGCAAAAGTAAGATTCGTGATTCGGGCTAATTTCACTTCGGTGGGAGTTGCCACAACGAATCATTCCCTGCCTTCTCGTTTCATGATCTCAATAAGTTCATCAACGCGTGTGTCGTGGGGGCTAAACGGGCACCCGAGTTCTACGCTGTGCGGTTCCGACCCATTGACCTTCAGACGCATCCAGTCCGCGGAGAATTCTACCCCATGATCCCGGGCAGCTTGGATAAATCGGCCCCGTAAGTGGGCTCGGGTGGTGTGCGGTGGATGTACTTGGGCGATATCTACCAGTCTGGGATCAATCCACCGATGAATGAGTCCTTTTGATTCCATGATTCGATGCAGACCGCGCTCATTCCTTATGTCGTGGTAGGTCAGTTCCACCTGCTTGAGCTTAGGGTGGGAGAAATCCGTACTAGATAGTCCGAGGCGGCGTTGGTAGCGCCTCAGCAGTTGAAGTTTGATGATCCAATCAATATCGTGCTCAACGAGGGAATAATCTGTAGATTCGATGGCCTCTAATACGAGGCGCCACAAGTGACACACCTTAACTAGCTCGGAGTTGGGAGTTGAATTATTGTCGTCGCGGTGTTCCAGCCATTTCTGTGCGGCTTCAAGGTAGCGCCACTGAATATCTAATGCACTCATTGATGGGCCCTTTTCGCACGGGACCACCGCTCGGCCGGTGCAATCACGCGATATCTCTCGAATGACGGAGATATCCTTTTCGCTGGCCAGCCGCGGAAACTCGATTCCCGCTTCCAGCATCTCCAATACTAGAGTTGTGGAACCTACTTTGAGGGCGAGAGAGGGTTCGGCCATATTTGAATCCCCCACGATCACATGTAGCCGACGATAGTGATGGGAATCGGCATGGGGCTCATCGCGGGTATTGATGATCGGGCGCGAGCGTGTTGTGGCACTAGAGACTCCCTCCCATACATGATCGGCGCGCTGAGAGAGCTGGAATGAACCTTCTTGGATACTCCCGGCGCCGCATATAAGTTGCCTGGTAATTAAGAAAGGCAAGAAGGATCGACCAAGGTGGCGTAACACCGTCTCTCTGGCAACCAGGTAATTCTCATGGCAGCCATAAGAATTTCCAAAGGAGTCTAGATTATTTTTGAAAAGATAGATCCGGTGAGGTCGCCCTTCTTCAGCAAGCGCTCGCTCTGCTTGGCTGGCAAGGGAGTCTACAATCTTATCCCCCGCGCGTTCGTAGCTGATGAGTTGGGAGAGACTATCGCACTCGGCGGTGGCCACCTCTGGGTGAGAGCCGACATCTAGATAGAGCCGAGAACCGTTGGGAATAAAGACATTGGAACTTTTCCATTGATCCATGACAGGGCGAAAGAGTAGCCGTGCGATCTCGTCGACGTCCAGTCGCGGTTGGCGGACATCTGCAGATACCGAATTTATTCCGTACTCAGTCTCGATGCCGACGATGCGCCTCGAGAACACTTACTCGCCGCCCTTTTGGATATAGGAGCGAACAAACTCTTCGGCATTTGTTTCCAACAAGCCGTCAATTTCATCGAGGAGATCATCCACCCCCTGATGATCTACCTGGATCTGGCTTGCTGAGATATCGCCCAACTCCCCCTCGTTTTCACCCTCGGGAGATCCTGATTGCATACGATGCTTATGAGCCATTTACACGTGTCCTTTCTTTAGAAACGGAAACCGATTAAATAAGTCTGAATCTCCGGCTAGATTGCTGATTTCATCGCGGGTATATCCCTGTGGATCCAGCATTGCAAATTTACTGCCAGCGCTCGTCACGGAATCCCAATTAGCAGCATCTACGCATGTGTGGGATATGAGGTTGCCACGGAGGTAAGCGCGGGTATCGGCAGGCGGGATATCTGCGCAGGTGGCAATATCTTCCGCGGAGACGAGGGTGAGCATTCGATGCGATCTCACTAAGGCATGATAAAGGCTGCGCTCGGGGGAAATATCGCAATACTGTAAGTCCAATAATTTGATTTTAGGATCATCAATGTCTAAACCTCGGCTGAGATAGGCAGAGATCAGTGACCATTTAGCGCACCAGTCGAGTCGGTCTGCGCAGCCTTTATACCCCTCGTCCTCGAGGATATCCATGGTTTCCATCCACAAAGGGTAAACATACTCATCCGGTTGAATTCTTGAGGCATAGATCCGCAATATGTCGAGAGCAGTCCGTGAAGAACCATCTGCCATCTGCAATGTCTGAGATAGAGATAGATCTCGTGAAACAAGGCGAATATGTTGTACTGGATCGGCGAGGCGTAGATCGGAAAAATCTACTCCGTTCTCAATCGCATCGAGGATGAGACTGGTCATCCCTAATTTCAGAACAGTTGCGGTTTGTGACATATTTGCGTCGCCAACAATGATATGAAGCCTGCCAAAACGATCGGAATCAGCATGAGGTTCATCGCGTGTATTGATAATTCCGCGGTTGAGAGTGGTTTCTAGCGAAATTTCCTGTTCGATATAGTCAGCGCGTTGGCTTATTTGAAAGCCCGGTTGTTCGCCTAGGGAACCGATACCGACGCGGCCGGCGCCTGTTAAAACTTGGCGACAAACGAAATAGGGAATGAGAGATGACGCTATATCGTCGAAGTCTGTATCGCGTCGGTAGAGATAGTTTTCGTGACTGCCATAGCTCGCACCCTTTCCGTCGACATTATTTTTGTAGATTCTTAAGGGAGGGCAGGGGTCATGGTGCTCGAGAATCGAGTGACCCGCCTGAGTTAAATGGGCAATATGGTCGACAGCACGCTGGAGGATGATATCGCCCGCCTGGTCGTAGATCATTGCATCGCGGGCATTGGTCGTTTCGGGGCTGGAATATTCCGGGTGGGCGTGGTCGACATAGAATCGACCTCCATTCGGGAGCATGACATTCGCTACACCGAGCGCCCGAGGATCCACGACGGGAATATGATGAAAGCGTTTTAGGTCAAAGCCGCGACGATCTCTAAGTGGATGCTCAGATATATAATCCCATCGAGTGCTTAAGGCCTGGTGTTCTAATTGCCCGAAGGCAACGACAGCGTGTGTTGAGGTAATGATGGGGCTTAGCTGCGGCTGATCAGGGCTGGAGATGCCATACTCGGTTTCGGTACCTAGGATGCGTGACATTAAAGTGGTCCCCCGATCACACGAGCTTCTTGCACCTCAAGACCGTGGCGCCCTAGGATTCGTGACCACTCGTGGGGATGCGACGTATTGGGCATATCCTCACTTTCCATATTTTCGGCATCGATTGCGCGCCTGAGATGCTCGCTGGTAATTCCGGAGGCGCTGTCAGTTCGAAGTTGATCTTTTATGGCGTATTTTTTTGCCCGATCCACGATATTTGCAATCATCGCACCGGAGGCGAAATCGCGGTAGTGGAGGACCTCAACTGTGCCACTTCGAAGGACCAACTCCACAAAGGGGTGGTCGGCAAACATATATTCCACAGCATTATCGATCAATACAGAAATGTCCTCAGCGTGAGGAATATCTTCACCAAGATGTTTGGCAAAGATATCGCGAGATTTAGCAGCATCGGGACGACCCACGCGAATTTTAATATCTAAGCGTCCTGGCCTCAGAATAGCTGGGTCGATCAGCTCTTCCCTATTCGTGGCTCCGATGACAATAACGTTCTTCAATTTTTCCACGCCGTCGAGCTCTGTGAGCAACTGTGGAACTACCGTCGTTTCCATATCCGAGGATACTCCAGACCCTCGGGTGCGGAAGATGGACTCCATTTCGTCAAAAAAGACTATAACGGGGCGTCCTTCGCTGGCTAGGTCTCGGGCCCGCTCGAAGATCAGTCGGATGCGGCGTTCCGTTTCACCAACGTACTTATTTAGTAATTCAGGTCCCTTAACGTTGATGAAATAGCTTGATGGTCGAGATCCATCTGGATCGGATCTTCGCTGAGTGCGCTCGGCTAGAGAATGCGCCACCGCCTTAGCGATGAGGGTTTTCCCACAGCCAGGCGGGCCATAGAGCAAAACACCTTTGGGTGGAGTGAGATTATAGCGCCGGTAAAGCTCGGGCTCAAGGAAAGGCAGCTCTACAGCATCGTGAATCTGCTCAATTTGCTCAGCCAAGCCCCCCACATCCTCATAGGTGATATGAGGGACTTCCTCCAGAGCTAGCCGCGATACTTCAGTTTTAGGAATAACTTCAAAGGCGTAGCCGGATCTTTCATCGACAAGCAACGTATCGCCTGGACGAGCTTCGCGCTTTAACTGCTCCTTAATATCATGAGCGATCCTTAGAATCTTCTCTTCACCAGTCTGGGTGGCCACGAGGACGCGTGCGGAATCCACAACCTCTAACAGAGTCCCCAGCGCGCCTGTGTGCTGAAAATGACAAACCTCGACAACTTGGTTGCCTTCCCCCAGTCGCACTAGTTTACCCGGAAGGAGGTCTCGCGGATCTACCAAAGGCGATATCGCGACACGCATCCGTCGATTGCTAGTAAATACCTCTGCGTAACCTTCTCGTGGAGATTGTTCGAGGTAAACGCCGTAAGTGGACGGTGGTGCCGCCATTTCTTCCAGCTGTCCGTGAAGTTCCTCAAGCTTATGCCGGGAAGCTTTAAGAAGATCCGCCATCTTCGCTGCACGCGCCTGGAGTTCGCGGTTTTCTCGCTGCAGTTTAAGCATTGTGGTGGAGGATTGCATGCCGCTCAGCTTACTCGGTAGTGCACCCTAAGTCAGATTTAGCGCGCACGGTGAGATGACAGTATCGACGATCACGGAGGAAGCCGACTGCCCGCGCGAGTATGTCTCGCAATAGTCGGCTTGGCGCGAGCTACTTCCGAGCTTTACGTTGTGGACGTGGCGGGGTCACCCCATCAGCGAGGCGTCGTGCGAAGACGAGGAATGCGGTGTGAGCATTCATCCGGTGCTCTGGTCTCGTAGCCAAACCTTCTACACGCCAATCTCGAACAAGCGATTCCCATGCTCTCGGTTCGGTAAAGCACTGCCGCTCCCGAATACCCTCCATTACCTTCATGAGCTGGGGGACCGTTGCTACATAGGCCATTATTACGCCGCCCGGAAGGAGTAATTCCTGAGCCTTTTCCAAGCACTCCCACGGCGCAAGCATGTCCAAGATGATTCGATCCACTGGACCGTTGAGCTCTTCGAGCGAGATTTCTTTAAAGTCACCGAGTCGTGGATGCCACGTGGCGGGTCGTGTACCGAAATACTGGTCGACATTCGATTCCGCGAACTCGAGGTGGTCCTCCCTAATTTCATAGGAGAAGACTTCGCCCTTCTCTCCGACGGCGCGCAGTAGAGCCATGGACAAGGCACCAGAGCCGGCACCTGCTTCGAGCACGCGCGCGCCGGGAAAGATATCCCCTTCGACTAAAATCTGCGCGGAGTCCTTAGGGTAGATGACTGCCGCACCACGGGGCATAGACAAAACATGATCAACGAGCAGGTGCCGGAAACAAAGGTATTCATAGCCTTGCTCTGATTTGACCACGGTGCCCTCGTGAGAGCCGATGATATCGTCGTGGGCGATTGCGCCTTTATGGGTGAATAGTTTCCCACCAGATTCAAGGACGACTGTCAGATGCCGTCGTTTTGGGTCAGTGAGCTGGACGCGATCGCCTACTTGAAAAGGACCTGAATATGCCATGGGGATTTAGGCTACCAGATAGCTGTGCAGGGCTCGCTGGAGCCCCGCGAGATCTTCGCGATGGCACAGCTCGCGGGCCGAATGCATACTCAGCAGCGGAATGCCTACGTCGACCGTCGGGATTCCCAGTCGGGTTGCAGAAATTGGGCCAATGGTTGAACCGCACGGTACCGCGTTATGGCCCACGAATACTTGAGAGTTGACCCCTGCACGCTCACAGGCTGTAATCCACATAGCGGACGTCTCAGTAGTGGACGCATATCGTTGATTGGCGTTGACTTTGAGAACGGGGCCACTGCCCAGTATCGGGAAGTTGGTTGTATCGTGCTTATCCGCGTAGTTGGGGTGCAGAGAGTGAGCCGCGTCTGCGGAAACGCAATGCGAACGGGCATATATTCTCTTGATGGCATCGTAGTTTGCCCCGAGGGATACCGCGGTACGTTCGAGGACATCTCCAAGAAGCGGCCCAGCAGCACCTGTGATGGATTGGGATCCCACCTCTTCATGGTCGAAACAAGCGAGCACTAATACATCGCTCTTATTCGATGCTCCACCCGCTGATACCGCCTCGATGAGAGCTTTGATTCCGGGGAATACTGAGGAGAGATTGTCAAGACGCCCTGCTGCTAGAAATTCCTCATTCAAACCAAAATACTCACCCCGCTGGGCATCGCAGGTTATCAGATCATGGGAGATGATATCGTCGGCGGCTACACCTGCTGATTGGGCGAGAATATCTGTGATGCTCGTGTCTTCATACCCCACTGCGTAGATGGGCTGGGTGTGCTGTTGCCTGTCGATTTTCAATGCCTCATTGCTCGTGCGATCTAAGTGGATGGCGAGCAGCGGGATACGAAAGAGTGCTGGGGTATCCACGAGCACTGTGGATCCGTTCTTCAACCCTAGACTTCCAGCTAGTCTCAACTCACGGTCGAACCATGACGGAATGATGGGTCCACCGTAGACTTCCACCGCTGCTTGATTAAAGCCGTGGCGATGGAGGTCACCGTGGAATTTCAGTTTGAAACCAGGCGAATCGGTATGGGCGCCGATAATTCTGAAGCCGCTGTGATCTGAGGCCCCCTCTGGTATGAACCAGGCAACAAGTGCTCCCCCGCGGATGAGATAGTGTCCACCTGGAGTGCTGTCCCACGGTTCTGTTTCCTCTTGACGGACAAAACCTGCGGCAGCTAACAACTGGGCACCGAGATGTGCTGCGTGAAAGGAACTAGGTGCTGCGTGGATAAAATCTTTGATATCGTCCATAGCCTCTAGTCTAGAACAGCGAATGAGCGTGGTTTAAGATGGGAGGTCATGAAGCTAGCTCTCTCCCCCTCGCGACTGTCGGATTTTAAACAGTGCCCTTTGCTCTACCGGTACCGGGCCATAGATAAGATCCCAGAGAAGAAGACTAGGGCTCAAATTAAGGGCACTGTGGTGCATCAATGTTTAGAAGATCTTTTTAGCCTCGACCACTCGGCTCGCACCCTCGATTCTTTAACGCGACGCATTCCCGAAGTGTTCGAGCACATGGCAGCTAAAGATCCCGAGATTCGCAATCTCGTTTCCACTCCAGAGGAGAAACGAGAATTTTTCAATGAGGCGTGGGTCTTGCTGCGCCGCTATTTTGTGGTAGAAAATCCTCGGGGTTTTGATCCTCTGTCGTGTGAGAAATATATTAACGGCACCTTACCCAATGGGGTGCCTATACGAGGTTTTATTGATCGCGTGGATCGAGCTCCAACGGGGGAATTACGCATTGTGGATTACAAGACGGGCAAAAAACCTCCTGAGCGCTTTAGCCAGCAAGCTATGGATCAGATGCGGTTTTATGCTCTTGCCTGGTGGCGTTTGAATAACCGCGTTCCCACCATGCTCCGTCTGATTTATTTAAGCACCGATGATCCATTTCTCGACCTCATACCCGACCGTGAGGATCTCGAGAGGTTCGAGCACTCTCTCGATATCGTGTGGGAAAAAATTCAGATGAGAATTGCGGCTCAAGATTTTGAGGCCACCCCATCTCAGTTATGCCCATGGTGCAGTTATCATGCGTTGTGCCCGCAACAGCAAGGACATAAGCTACCCTTTCCCACCATGAAATAGGTCCCAATCAACTAAAAAATTGGGACTTATTTCGACTGACTTAGAATAGTCCGTTAATCAAGTCTCCTTCCACGGTGATCTGTTCTGCTGCGGGTTTTTTCGGCAGGCCTGGCATTGTCATCACATCTCCTGTGAGTGCAACGATGAAACCGGCGCCTATGCGTGGCAATAGTTGTCTAATGTGGATAACGTGGCCTTGGGCTGCTCCAAGAGCATTGGGATCCTCGCTGAATGAGTATTGAGTTTTGGAGATACAGACGGGCAGGGTGTCCCATCCGTGAGCCTGTAAATATTTCAGGTCCTTGAGTGCGCGAGCAGACCACTGCACCTCCTTGGCTCGATAGATCTCTGTGGCGATGCGATTGATTGATTCCTCCAAGCCCTGTGCGGGATCGTAGAGCGGATGCGAGGAGGTGTCGTGGAGATTGTCCAATACATATTGAGCGAGTTCAGCGGCACCTTGACCACCCTGTGCCCACACATCCACAGCGTGCAAGGCCACGTTATAATTCGTAGCCCAAGCCTTCATCCACGCAATTTCGGAATCAGTATCTGTACTAAAGAGATTCAAGGCCACCACGGGCTCAACCCCGAATTTCCTCAGGTTTTCAATATGCTGCTCGAGGTTGACGATCCCGCTCTCGAGGGCCGAAAGGTCTTCGTGAGTCAGGTTCTGGCGTGTCATGCCTCCATTGAATTTCAACGAACGGATAGTGGCCACTATTACGCAGCCAGCAATATCAAGATGCCCGATTCGAGCCTTGATATCGAAGAATTTCTCGGCGCCCAGATCTGCGCCGAAGCCAGCTTCAGTGAGCACATAATCAGCATGCTCGAGTGCAGTTTGTGTGGCGATGAGTGAATTGCACCCATGTGCGATATTGGCGAAAGGCCCGCCATGGACAAATGCAGGTGTCCCACCGAGGGTTTGAACCAAGTTGGGATGCAAGGCATCTTTTAGTAGGGCCATCATAGCACCAGTGGCTGATAGGTCAGCAGCGGTAACTGGGCGTCCGTCGAAAGTCTGGGCCACGACGATATTGGCCAACCGTTCCCCAAGATCGTTGATCCCGGTAGCTAAGCACAAGATGGCCATAATCTCGCTCGCTGCGGTAATAGTGAATCCCGTTTCAGTGGGGACACCGTGAGCTGGTCCCCCAAGACCTGTGACCACATGGCGAAGGCTCCGGTCGTTGACATCGAGGCAACGTTGCCATGAGATTTTTCTCGGGTCAATTCCCAAGGCATTCCCTTGGTGGATATGGTTGTCGATGATTGCGGCGAGGGTATTGTTGGCGGCTGTAATCGCGTGGAAATCCCCTGTGAGGTGCAAATTAATATCTTCCATGGGAACAATCTGGCTGTGTCCGCCGCCTGCGGCTCCGCCTTTAATCCCGAAAACAGGCCCGAGGGAGGGTTCGCGTATAGCCACAAGTGTGGAGTGACCCTGAGCCGCAATAGCATCGGCTAGTCCAATAAGGACGGTGGATTTACCCTCGCCTGCTGGTGTGGGTGACATCCCAGTCACCAAAATGAGTGCGCCTTTTTGTGAGCGGTTCGGTGCGATCGTCGTATCGATCTTGGCTTTATTGCGCCCATAAGGGAGCACCGCTGCGGGAGGTATACCAGCCCGCTCGGCAATAGTGTCAATATTGACAAGCGGGTGGGATTGAGCGATTTCTACATCGGACAGCATGGGGCTAAGGCTCCTCGGTATATGTGGGTAGATGCTAAACAGTTCAGGTTTAAATCTATCCGATGGAGTTCAAGAATATGCGCCCATATCCATACTTTTTCCAGACCCGCAAGCTAGGGGGACTCAGACCTCATTTAGTTATCAAGGTAGAGGCGTCCCCTAAATACTGGATGCATGAGGTTTTCTTTAGAGAGCACCTGATTGAGGGTCTCCTCGTCCATCAGACCTTTTTCTAAGACGAGTTCACGAACCGATTTCCCCGTCGCAGCCGCTTCCTTACCGATGAGGTCGCCATTGTGGTGGCCAATAAAAGGATTGAGGTAGGTGATAATGCCTATGGACTGCTCTACGTAGCGTTGGCATACCTCTTTATTAGCGGTGATTCCGCTCACGCACTTTTCACGCAGGGTTCGAGATGCATTTCTCAAAATGTCCATAGACTCGAATAGTGCTTGGCCAATGGCGGGCTCCATCACATTGAGTTGCAATTGCCCCGCCTCCGCCGCCATGAGGACGGTGATGTCGTTGCCGAATACTTTGAAGCACACTTGGTTAACAACCTCGGGGATAACGGGGTTGACCTTCGCCGGCATAATCGATGATCCTGCTTGACGTTCGGGCAGGTTGATCTCGTTGAGGCCAGCTCTGGGTCCTGAGGAGAGAAGTCTGAGGTCGTTGCAAATTTTCGATAGTTTCATAGCACCGCGCTTGAGAGCCGAATGGACGAGCACATACGCGCCGGTATCACTAGTAGCCTCAATGAGATCGGCAGCTGATTTCACCGGTAGTCCCGTGACTTCAGCAAGGGCTGCGGTCACTTGGTTGCGATACCCGGACGGGGTGTTGAGACCCGTTCCGATAGCTGTGGCCCCTAAATTAACCTCTAGGAGGCGATCGGCAGCGAGCTGCATAATGGCGCGTTCTTCACTCAGGTTCTGGGAGAAGGCTTTAAATTCATCGCCGAGGGTCATCGGTACCGCGTCTTGCAGCTGGGTGCGCCCCATTTTTAAGATATCGACAAATTCGTGCGATTTGACGTCAAATGCTGCCTGTAGGTGGTCAAATTCCTTGATCAAACGCATCATGGAGGCATAAAGGCCCAAACGGAAACCTGTGGGGTACGCATCGTTTGTTGATTGCGACATATTTACATCATCGTTGGGATTGATGACATCATAGGCTCCCTTGGGCTCACCTAAGTGCTCGAGGGCTAGATTGGCGACAACCTCGTTGGTATTCATATTCAGCGACGTTCCCGCTCCACCTTGGAATACGTCGATGGGGAATTGGTCCATGCAGCGGCCATGCTCCAAAATCTGATCACATGCCCACACGATTGCCTCTGCTTTGTTGGCGGGTAGTGTGTGTAGGCGTCGATTGGCTAGTGCTGTCGCTTTCTTTACCTGCACCATGCCCCGAATAAAGTCTGGGATCTGGTTGATGGTTGTTCCCGAAATCTGGAAATTTTCGATGGCTCGCTGTGTATGGATTCCGTAGTATTTGGAATTATCAATGTGCATTTCACCGAGGAGGTCTACCTCAGTGCGCATATCGGAGTTATGGGGCTGAGTTGGGTTGTGGCGAGCCATAGTCGGTGGAAGTCTCCTTAAAATTGTATTATTACACAGTAAGAAGGTGCTGAGAAGGTGGAGCGCGAAATCCTAGGATTTCGCTGGGCGCGCCACTTTTAACCTAGGCGAAACCTAGCTCTGAAAGGTTTCGCACCAAGGCTACGTTACCTCGACGGCACCACCACTCACCATACACCGATACAGGGGGTTTGTGAGCCTAAAAGTACAGATCGGCTCTGTGTAGTGACCGCTCAATGGGGGTAGGTGAGCGCTCTGTACCCAGGTACGCTACTGACTTATGGAATTAAACCATTCTTCGAGCCGATTAAAGGTGATATCAGCATAGGAATTAATGCCGATCTCATGAACCTCAGGTGGGCGCTGAGCTTGTGAGCCAGGAGCGGCGACGACCACGCACCCAGCACGAGTTGCAGCGGTCATGCCAGTGTAGGAATCTTCAAAGACGAGACATTCTCGAGTGGATACCCGGAGTCTTTCCGACGATAAACGGTAGATAAGGGGATGTGGTTTTCCTGTGTGAACCTCGTCTCCGCACAAGGAGCCTGCAAAATAGTGAGCTCCGAGAGTGTCGATGACGGGCTCAGCTAATTCTCTGGAGGTATTAGTGACTATAAAATTAGGGATTCCTCGCTGCTGAATATCGCCCAAAAGCTCGATAACACCAGCAAAGATTTCAGTCTGCGGTAGCAATTCTTGCATCCGCTTCACCATAAAACGTTCAAAATGCTCGTAAGCAGGCTTATCTAAGGAAATACCGGCGTGTTCCGCGGCAATTTGAAGGGTATTAGCAAATGATCCCCCCACCGTCTGAGCCCGTAATTCAGGGGTGAGTCGTCGCCCCATCTCTTCACTGAGTTCGTAGGTAGCAATCTCCCACAGAGGTTCTGAGTTCACTAAAGTTCCGTCCATATCCCACAGGACGGCACGAAGTTTTGCAGCCATCTATTTGAGTGTCCTTCCTAACGGAAAAATTGCGCAATATTCTCGAATAACCCTACTTGATGACCGCCGCCGAAGAATACCAGCGCAAAGATGATAGAGAAGAACCTCCGGATAAGGCTTCGTACAATACTAATTATTGCAACTAGCACCACTACTCCAATAATGAGTGGAAAGGCCACTTCTGGGCTGAGGAGATAATCGAGGGACATATCTATCACTTCTTTCTCATGGGTGCTTATATAGCTTCCGGCACTCCTAGGATTCTAAGACAGAAAAGCCCTCGGTCATAAGCGGGTGTTCGTGGCTGATATTTACTCTTGATAGTCCTCCCCTATGCTCGTGCGCGAGCCAGTCAGGGCGGATAGGAGTTAAAAAGCGTGTGCACGATGCTGAAACGATCGTGCAAGTCCAGTAGCCACGATGCCTATACACTCGCCGCGAGCTGTGTGGTCACCGACTATTATTCCGTCCATCTTCTACACTCGAGCCCCTCGGTCAGCGAATAATCCTCGGATCGCCGGAAAATCGCGATCATGGTCTAGCCAAGCAGTGAGGCGTCGCGGTAGGAAACGGTATCAGTGTGGGAACAGTACTCCGCTTCCGTTAATCTCGGCAGCTCCGTTACCCGTGCTTCAGCTACTCCTTTGAGAGCCCACAACTCGGCGATAAGGTCCTCGAGTTCCGCTGCTTCTTCGGGCTCGATAATGGCATCAGCGTTACGGTAGTTGAACTCTAAAATTCGCCGATGCCAGTTGGAAGTCGTATCTACAATAAACTCGTCCGATTCCACCAAGGAGGGATCGTCAATCCGGGCGCACTCTCGGACCAGGGCGTGCAGGAGGTTTTCCAGCTCAGCTAACTGCTCGCTATCATATGGTGGATCCCAGAATTCTTTTTCCGATGCTCGAAGATAAGAGCCAGTCGAAAATGTGCGCAGATCAGCGATAAAATTCTCCACCTTTTTATCAAAATATTCGATAAACGTACCCGTCATAGCTTTATTCCCAATAGTGCATCAACCCCCACCTGAACGAGCTGGCCCGCCTCGCTCAGCGTTTGACGGCTGGGGGGTTGCCCCACTACCGAATGAGCCCAACGATCGATCGCTGACAAAGCACCAGGGGTATCGAGATCATCTGCCAGTCTCGTACGCACAAACTGGATAAGATCTTCGGCGTGAGCACGGTTGCTCTCGCGGCTAATAGCGCTGCGCCATAGCGCGAGTCGATCTTCGGCTGCAGCGAGTAAATCTTGAGAGAAATCCCGCGACGCGCGATACGACGCCGAAAAGACACTGAGACGGATGGCGGCTGGATCGTGTCCCGCTCGAGTGAGATGGGATACGAATACTAGATTGCCAAGTGATTTGGACATCTTGACTCCATCGAGGGAGATCATGCCGGTGTGGACATAATGTCCGGCCATACGCGGGCTATCGCAGGCCGCTTCCACGTGAGCCGCTGAGAACTCATGGTGGGGGAAGATGAGGTCTGATCCACCTCCTTGGATAGCGAAATGGTTACCCAAACGATGAGCAGCAATAGCCGCGCACTCGATATGCCACCCCGGGCGACCCGGCCCAAACGGAGAATCCCATGAGGGTTCCCCCTCGCGGTGAGCTCGCCAAATTAGGGCATCGAGAGGATCTTTCTTAAATTCCCGCTGTGGGTCTCCCCCGCGCTCAGCGAAGAGTTCTTCCATAAGTGCCCGAGAATAATTTGACTCGTAGCCAAAGTTCTTTGTTGCCGTAACAGAGGCATATATATCGGGATAGTCGGGATCGTCGACAATATAGGCAGCACCAGTCTCGAGCAGTCGCGATACGAGCGTGATAACCTCATCGACCGATTCCATAGCCCCGATATAATCCTGTGGCGGTATAACCCTCAGGTTAGTCATATCAGAACGGAAGAGATCAATCTGGCTGGTACCCAACGCCTGCCAGTCGAGGCCGTCTCGTTGGGCGCGTTCAAAGAGGGGATCGTCGACGTCGGTGATATTTTGCACGTAATGGACCTGCGCACCTTGATCGATGAGAACTCTGTTGATGAGGTCAAAAGTCAGATATGTCGCGGCGTGACCCAAGTGCGTGGAATCGTACGGAGTAATTCCACACACATAAATCCCAGCCTTGCCTTGATGAACTTCAACTGGTTTGACTACCCTATCGGCGGTGTCGTACAAGCTTAACGCGATGGGTTCGCCAGGGAGGTGGGGAATGTCGGGCCGTGACCAAGAAAACATAGGCGCTAGTTTACCGAAAAATCACCGTTGCGCCGATTCGCTAACACCGGCCCCTACCGAGCCGCTGCTACGGGATTAGGAGTCCGGCTGCGAGCAGCGCTATCGTGGCCAGCCCCACCGGGATGCGGTAAGCCGCGAACCAACTAAAGGAGTGCTGGGAAACAAAGCGTAAAAGCCACGCGATAGTAGCGTAACCGACTCCAAAGGCGATAAGGGAGCCGACAATGAGCTGAACGCCAGAGGCAGCCTGGCCCGTCTGTGGGGCGAAAGCATCGGGTAGCGAGAATAAGCCCGAAGCTAAGACCGCAGGTATAGCGAGCAGAAAGCTAAACCGGGCTGCGACTTCGCGCTCCAGTCCAAGAAAAAGACCAGCAGAGATCGTCCCTCCTGATCGAGAGACCCCAGGGATAAGCGCAAGACACTGAGCGAGACCCATAACAATAGCGTCAGTCATAGTGAGATCTTCGTAGCGGCGCTTTTTCCTCCCCCACCGTTCTGCTGCGATAAAGACAAAGGAGAAAAGGATCAAGACGGTGGCGGTGATCCACAGATTGCGGAGATTGCCCCGTATATAGTCCTTAGCTAGGAATCCGATGACGCCCACCGGTATGGTGCCCGCAATGACCATCCAGCCCATCGTGTAATGGAAACCACGCTGGGAGGGTCGAACCAGTCCTACGATCCAGTGCCTTATAATCGTGTAGATATCTCGGGCAAAATAGACTAATACAGCCGCTTCAGTACCCAGCTGCACAACGGCAGTAAACGAGGCCCCCGCATCTTCACCAAAGAAGAGCGAACTGACGATCCTTAAATGACCAGAGGAACTGACAGGTAAAAATTCTGTCAGCCCTTGCACGAGGGAGAGGACCACGACCTGAACCCACGACATAGCCGTCGGATCCGTGGCGGATGCCAGAATGTGGGCACCTTCGGTAATTGCAGCAGTATCAGTCACAGATGTATACCGTACTCGTTTCTCGGCGAACGTTCATGCATCAGGCCAGAAAGTACACAGCAACCCAACCTTCGGGGTGGACAGACACTGATCGGTGCTAACATTCTCCTTGTGAAATATAAAGCTCTCGGGACAATTCTTGCCCTAACTCTTACCGCCTGTAATCCCCCTTCGGTTGAAGAAAAACTCCCGGTACGTATGGGAAGTGCTTTCCCCGAACCGAGGGTGTCGGGCACGGTGCCCCATGGAGACGTTATTGATCTTGACCCCAAATATCACAATGTTGAAGATATGGAACGGGTGGGCGATATCCTGGCGCTGCGTTCGAAAGACAAGCTAGCGGTGGGTACGGTTGCTGATTTCCGATCCGGTCAAGCGGCTGTCCTTGAGGTGGATCCCAAATGTGGCGATATGACCGCTGCAGCTCCGGATTTTCTGATCGCTTGTCCTGATGGGGTCAATGCTATTGACGCGAAGAACCCGAAACTGCTGGTGATTCAAACAACGCCGAAGCCTGTGACAGCAGTAGCACGCACTAGCGACGGGACCCTTTTTGTGGGTAATGCTGATAGCGAGGAAATTCTAGCCTATAAAGAGGGTAACGAGCACTCTATTACCATGGAGGGCCCAGTTGACCAGCTCATAGCCGTAGCTCGCGACGCCGGCCCCGACTCCGTTTACCGCACCAATAGGGTCAATACGACCATTCAAAATATTTACCCCGACTCCCTCAAGGCTGGAGCCGTTCTGCGGGTGGGCCTAGGTGTGGGTGAAATTTCTGCCGGTAGCAATGGTATGGCTTTGGCAGCAGATGCTATAGGACATCAGTTCGGCGTCTATCTGGCCGATGATGTGATCCGGCTGCATCAAACCACACCCACGCATGGGCAATCTCCTTGGGACCTGGCATGGGATAAGAATACCGAGAGCGTGTGGGTGGCAACGACGGCTGATTCCAGCATTAGTGGGTATACAATCTCAAGCGGAGTTGGACAAGAGATTGTCCAGTATTCAGGAGTCTCCGATATTCACAATATCGAGATCCTCGACAACGGCGATATTGTAGCGGCCTCCGCATCAGGTGCTGGCCTGCAGATTATTTCCCGTGCACAACAGTGACAATAAGTATCTACGGTTAGGATGAGGTCATGAGCTATAGAACTCCGCCCCAGAGGATTGCCCTCTATCAAAAAACACTCACGCTGATGTTTAAGCTCTCTCCGGAGCTCATCCACGGCATTATCTCACGAGGTGTTAGCCTCGTGCAGAATATCCCTCCCCTACGCTGGATCTTAGCCAAGATGGTGCGAGTGAACGATCCCATTTTGGCGCAAGAGGTTTTCGGAACTGTCTTTCCCCTGCCCCTCGGTTTAGCTGCCGGCTTCGATAAGGATGGGCTCGCACCCGATGCCTGGGAGGCCTTGGGTTTTGGGTTCTCGGAACTGGGCACCGTGACAGCCTCACCGCAGCCAGGAAATCCGCAACCGCGACTCTTTAGACTTCCTAAAGATCACGCGATATTGAATCGAATGGGCTTCAATAATACGGGCGCCACGGAAGTGGCCAAAAATCTCCGCAGGCGCTCCGCTGCAAGTATTATTGGAATCAATATTGGTAAGACCAAGGTTGTCGAACCCGAAGAAGCAGCGGATGATTATCGGCGTTCCGCATCCCTGCTCGGGGATCTCGCGGACTATGTCGTGGTCAATGTATCATCCCCTAACACCCCAGGACTACGCGATTTGCAAGCGGTAGATTCGCTGCGACCTATCCTTAGTGCGGTTAAGGCTGCAACTTCGACTCCAGTTCTGGTAAAAATCGCACCCGATCTTAACGATGCGGATATTGATGCCATTGCGGATCTTGCCTCTGAGCTTGATCTTGATGGCATCGTAGCTACCAATACCACGATCTCGAGGGAGGGCTTATCGACTGATGCGTCGATAGTCGAGGATATGGGCGCTGGAGGAATATCCGGCCCCCCGGTAGCCGCCCGATCTCTCGACGTCCTGCGACGCCTGCATCAAAAGGTAGGCGATGAGATGGTATTGATTGGTGTTGGCGGCATTGAAAGTGCTCGGCAGGCGTGGGAACGGATTGCCGCAGGCGCAACCCTCATTCAGGGCTACACCGGTCTCATTTATGGGGGCCCCGATTGGATTCGTGAAATCCACCGCGGATTGGCCGAACAGCTGCGAGCCCATAACCTCGCTTCATTATCCGAAGCGGTGGGTTCGGGTCTTCCTTGGACACTTGACTAGAACGAAAGAAATAACTCCCTGCATTGATGATATATCGATGCAGGGAGTTATGCTCAATACGTCCTCATGCTAAGCCTTTCGCCTAATATACAGGCCGCATATGAGGGCAAGTACTGCATAGGAGGGAATCCAGAACTGCTCCCACACTATGAGCGGAGTGGATGGAAATAAGCGGCCCGAGATAATAAGTAGTAGCGCCCCAACCAGAGCAATGAGCTGTGTAAAGTGCGGGCGTTGCTTGATGTGGGTGGTCGCATAGCCCCCTACTAATCCAGCGGCTACAACAGTGTTGATAAATCTGAAAGTGACGGCAAAAGGCGCCATCCACCCATGCTGGCTGATCTCCATCACTGTGAAGATCAGCAACACCACCGCAATTGCAATAAAGGCACCACCCACGCGAAGAGCCGCGGAGACTGGCGGTGCCCCCTTACTCATTCTCGTACCAACCCCAATAAATGGCACGCCCGAGGGAATGGAAGTAGACGTGGAATCCCAGCACAGCCGCGGTGGCGGTGGGTTCAATCTCCAAGGAATCAACGTCGAGAGCGTGCACCGCATAGAGATAGCGGTGGGGCCCGTGACCTGACGGAGGATTAGCGCCATAGTGAGATCGCAAGCCAGAATCTCCAGCGAGTGTGACCACGCCAGGATGAGTGGTGAGAACCCCACCTGCGGACCCGGCACCAGCTGGTATCTCGGTTACGCTCGCTGGAATATTAAAGACAGCCCAGTGCCAGTAGCCAGATGCAGTAGGGGCATCGGGATCAAAGCATGTAATCGCTAGTGACTTGGTGCCCTCTGGGAGCTGAGACCAGCGCAGATGTGGGCTTACGCTGCCGGGAGCCACCACGTGAGAGGGGAGCCGGTCTCCGTTCGCAAAATCCTCGGACACGAGTGGAAAACTGGGGAGATTCTTGAGCGGCGCATAAGGGTCAGGTCCTGGAAAACGTGGATCGTGTGCATATGAAGTCATACCTTCATCCTAACTACGCTCACTCTCGAGCGCCGAGGAATATCAGTGTTGCATCAAAGATAGCGTGAAAGTGCAAGAATAAAACCATGAATTCTCATGCCAAGGCAATCGCATCGCTTTCACTGCGCGCCAAAGTTATGCTGCTCGTGCGCGAATTATTTGCTCCGGATATTCCAGATCATGCTTCTGCACAAATGAAATGGGAACGGCGGGTGGAGGGGCCTATGTTCGTGGCCTCGCTGGCATTTTTACTCCTCTATGCATGGAATGCCCTAGGCGATAACGAGGCCTTCCTTAACCAGGCGGCTGCGGTGGGAATGTGGGCCATTTGGGGGGCATTTCTCATTGATTATCTCGTGCGTCTATACCTCGCTGAGAATAGGGCAGCATGGATGGTTGGTCACTGGTGGGAGACCGCAATGATCATGTTGCCTATGTTCCGCCCGTTACGTGCTCTCAGGGTATTGCCCACCTTGGTTTTGTTGCAACGCTACTCGGCTGCAAACGCGCGGGTGACCGTGGCTCTCTATACGTCAGTAGCGTCCTTACTTATCATTATTGTTGCAGCTATTTCCCTCTACGAGGCGGAAGTAACGACTCCCGGCACGGCAGTGCACAGCTTCGGCGATGCCCTGTGGTGGGCCTTGACCACCGTGACCACTGTAGGATACGGGGATATCTCACCGATCAGTAGCCAGGGTCGTATCGTGGCCGCCCTCCTCATGCTCACCGGAATTGCTGTTGCTGGTGTCGTCACAGCAATGGTGTCGGCGTGGCTGGTCGAACAGGTGCAAAACGATGCGGTGAGAGAAGGGGAAATAAGTGAAGCTCAGCGTCACGATGAACTTATGGAAACTCTGCAGGTTATGAACTCTGAGATCCAACGCCTGAGCGCAGAGCTGGCTCAACTAAGACGTGGTAAAGATGAGCCATAGATTCCACTTTTTAGCCCATAGCCAGCGGATTTGTTAATGATTGAGCTCTCTAATATAGTTTAGTGAGTGCCCAGCCGCGAGGCTGAAAACGATACCCATTGCCCGGGTGGCGGAATGGCAGACGCGCTAGCTTGAGGTGCTAGTGTCCTACTAACGGACGTGGGGGTTCAAGTCCCCCCTCGGGCACACTATGTTGAGACAGTAAAAGAGTCCCAGAATTATTTCTGGGACTTTTTATATTTCTTTACCCCTCACCCACTCTCGCACTATGAGACAGTGCGCAAAAAGTGCTCGGCTTAAAATCCCGAGCACTTTGATATTTCGACAATTAATGTTCGTGAGGATCGTTATCCGCATCATCCTTGGTAGGATGCACGGTACCCTTCTTATGCTCAGGGGCAGCGTAGATTGAATAGACCTTCAAAGGTTCTTCACCCGCATTGACCACATTGTGGTACTTACCGGCAGGAACAAAAATAGCCCAATCGTCTTCAATAATTTCGTCAATTTCTAAAGCTTCGGCGCTCTCACCAATCATCACGCGACCCTTGCCAGCCTCGATCCTTAAGAATTGATCGTGGTCGTCGTGCACTTCGGCGCCGATCTCTCCCCCAGCGGGTATGGTCATGACCGTCATTTGAAGGAATTGGCCAGTCCAGACTGTGTCCCGAAAATGAGGATTGCTGAGAGTTTTCTCTTCGATATTGAGGATATAGGGATGTGGGCCGTAATCAGCCATTAATTCTCACCTTTCTCTTAATTATCGCGAACGGTTACCATTATAGCCTTTAGGCCATAAACTCTCAGGGAACCTGAGTATCGAAGGCGTTCAGGATCTTCTCTGCCGCTAGGGTAGGCGTAATCTGTGCCTCACGCAGTTGGGATTCTACGAGGGCACTAACCTGTTTGACCGACGGATGTGAATTAAGGCGCTGTAACAGAGTCTCATGCACCATCGACCACATCCACTGAACCTGTTGATTTCGACGGTTTTTCTCGAAGAGGCCCGACTCGAGCATCTGCTCGTGATGCTCCATAACATAGTCCCAGAACTTATCTGTACCTTCATGCTCAATAGCCGACATTGTTAAGGTGGGCGGATGCCACTCGGCGTTCTCAGGACGCACCATATGTAGTGCGGCTGCCAGTTCCCTAGCAGCTCGCTTGGCATTTTTAAGATTGGATCCATCGGCCTTGTTAATTGCCACGAGATCCGCCATCTCTAGAACACCTTTTTTGATGCCCTGCAGTTGATCTCCTGCACCCGCTAAAGCAAGGAAAGTGAAGCAATCAACCATCTGAGAGACAGCTACTTCGGACTGTCCAACTCCCACAGTTTCCACGAGTATGACGTCAAATCCAGCAGCTTCAAAAACTACCATGGATTCTCTGGTGGCTTTGGCAACTCCACCAAGAGTTCCGGCAGACGGAGAGGGCCTAATAAACGCATTGTCCTCGCGAGTGAGCTTCGACATACGAGTCTTATCACCCAAAATAGATCCGCGCGTACGTGTGGATGAAGGATCAATGGCGAGCACTGCCACCTTATGACCTTCGCGAATTAGTTTCTGCCCTAGCGATTCGATAAAGGTCGACTTACCGACGCCGGGCACGCCCGTGATACCGACTCTGAGCGCATTACCGGAAAAAGGCAGGAGTTTGACTAACAACTCTTGGGCAAGAACGCGGTGCGCAGGCGCTGTCGATTCAAGTAACGTTATCGCGCGTGAAACCATTGTTCGGTTATTTTCTCTGACTCCCTGGAAAAGCTCATCGACGTCGATGCGACGCCGAGCCCGCACTACGATTTGAGGGGGTACCGCGGTGATCTCCCCCAAATCTGTGCCGGCGGTGGTTAGGAGAGAGCCCAGATGGTGCTCTAAATATTCATTATCGTGGGGCATGTCATCACCCTTCTTGAGGTCCCTCAGGGCTGTAAGAACCCCGAGGACAAGGTATGGAGGCTATTCCTAGGTAAACGTCGTGGCCACCCAATAGACGTTCATCGAGTGGCCACGCGTTTTCTTTCTCAGCAAGGAGAACCTAGGGTTACTAACTTGCTACTTCAGATCTTCGGGTATGTCCAGCTCAAAACCCAGTTGTGCCGATAGCTTGGTGAGCATATCGATAGCCGACTCTGCAATCACTGTTCCTGGAGGATAGATCGCCACGGCGCCATCATCGTAGAGCTCTTGGAAATCCCCTGGCGGAATCACACCACCAACGACGATCATGATGTCGTCGCGGCCCAGCTTAGCCAGCTCATCGCGAAGTGCCGGCACCAATGTCAAGTGACCTGCGGCGAGCGAGGATACGCCCACCACATGCACGTCGGCATCAACAGCAGCTCGGGCTGCCTCGGCTGGGGTCTGGAAAAGGGGTCCGACATCAACATCCATGCCAAGGTCGGCGTAGGCGGAAGCTACAACCTTCTGACCGCGATCATGACCATCCTGGCCCATCTTGGCGAGGTAGATACGTGGACGGCGGCCTTCCTCGGCCTCGAAAGCATCGGCCATAGCGATGGCGCGGGCGACATTATTCACCTGGCCCTCCTTTCCAACCTCATCCTTGTATACGCCTGAGAGTGTGCGGATCTCAGCCTCGTGGCGGCCAAAGACCTTCTCGAGCGCATCCGAGATCTCGCCCACGGTGGCCTTGGCGCGCGCACAGTCCACCGAGAGCTTGAGCAGATTGTGCTCAAGATCGCCGGGTTCCTTATCGGTCTTTGCGGCTGCCTCAGTGAGCGCCTGCAGTGCTCGCTGGCAGGCATCTTCGTCGCGCTCGGCGCGCAACTTCTCCAGCTTAGCCAGCTGCTCTTCGCGTACCCTCGTATTATCCACCTTGAGCACTTCAATCTGCTCGTCCTCGGTGACCACATACTTGTTCACACCAATGAGTGCTTGACGGCCAGAGTCAATGCGGGCCTGCGTCCGAGCTGCAGATTCTTCAATGCGAAGCTTCGGGATGCCTTCGATCGTCGCTTGTGCCATACCGCCAGCTGCCTCAACCTCTTCGATATGCTTGCGAGCACGCTCTACGAGTTGCTCAGTGAGCCATTCGATATAGTAGGAGCCGGCCCATGGGTCTACCGGCCTAACCGTGCCGGATTCCTGCTGCAGCAAGAGCTGCGTATTGCGGGCAATACGTGCAGAGAAGTCGGTGGGCAAAGCGAGTGCCTCATCGAGGGCGTTGGTATGGAGGGACTGAGTGTGTCCCTGAGTTGCTGCCATCGCCTCGATGCACGTGCGTGAGACGTTATTGAACACGTCCTGAGCGGTCAGCGACCAGCCCGAGGTCTGGGAGTGGGTACGCAGAGATTGCGATTTCGGATTCTTATTTTCGAATTTCGCAACCAGTTCGCTCCACAGCAAACGTCCGGCGCGAAGCTTAGCGATTTCCATGAAGGTGTACATCGAAATGCCCCAGAAGAAGGATAAACGAGGGGCAAATTTATCGACATCAAGGCCCACCTCTTTACCAGCGCGGATGTACTCCACACCGTCGGCAAGTGTATAAGCGAGCTCGAGGTCGGCCGTCGCTCCCGCTTCCTGGATATGGTAACCAGAGATCGAAATGGAGTTGAAGCGTGGCATCTTCATCGAGGTGTACTCGAAGATATTGGAGATGATTCGCATTGAGGGCTTCGGTGGGTAAATATAGGTATTACGCACCATGAACTCTTTGAGAATATCGTTTTGGATGGTGCCCGCCAGTTGCTCGGGAGCTACTCCCTGCTCTTCAGCGGCAACGATATAGAGGGCCAAAACTGGCAGCACAGCACCATTCATGGTCATCGAAACCGACACGCTTGACAGATCGATGCCTTGGAAGAGCTCGCGCATATCCAGAATCGAGTCGATGGCCACGCCCGCCATACCGACGTCACCAAGCACTCGTTCGTTATCAGAATCATAACCGCGGTGGGTAGCAAGGTCGAATGCAACCGACAGGCCTTTCTGACCGGCGGCTAGGTTGCGTCGGTAGAAAGCATTTGATTCAGCTGCCGTGGAAAATCCCGCATACTGACGAATCGTCCACGGCTGGTTGGTGTACATGGTGGGATAGGGTCCACGCATAAATGGCGGCATCCCAGGGAAAGAATCGAGCTGCTCGTCGGCGACTGCATCGTTGCGATCGTCGCGGTTGAAGACGCGAGGTACCCCAATGCCCTCAGGGGTTTCCCAAAGCTGGTCTTTCAAGGCGCTCATATCGGCCTGAGTGGAGGTCGGATTTTCAGGCTGTGCTGAAAAATCGGAGAAATTAGGGATCGTGCTCATTGCTTATGCTCCCAACTTATCTAGCAGCGTGGCAAGAGTTGCAGCCGCATCGATCTTAAGATTTAAATAGTCATCGGCATCGACGCCGTGACCGCTGGTGCCGGCTAACATAATAGTTTCGCATCCTGCTTCGCGCAGCGCATCGAAGGTAGCAGCGCCGGTGGCTTCGTATTCCTGATCGGTACCGCAGATAACCACGATCGAGCTCTGTGAAGCTGCTTGGGTGAATTCCTCAGTGCCTGGCTTGACTTCACCAGGGTTGTGGGATTCAATGCCTCCTGCGGCCAACAAGTTCGTAATGAAACCGGTACGAATATTATGCTTCGCTAGCGGCCCCAACGGGATAAGAGCGATAGCGGGGCGTGCCCCATGTTCCTCAAGATAGGCGTCCGAGCGGTTACGCAAGGCTTCGAATTCAGCCGCCCACCGCTTAACACCTGCGGGTTCTTGACGCAGTTGTGCGGGCAGGGGCGCCTCAAGCAGATTTGGGAACTCGTTAATTGCAGTGACTTTCTTGCGGCGCAGCGCAATTTCTTTGCGCGTTGCCTCATGCGACTCTGCAAGCATTGTCGCAACGATGCCAGCATCTACCGCCTGCTGCAAACCACCAGCCTTTTCGATGGTGGTAAATACATCCCACGCCTTGTCGGACAGCTGCTTAGTGAAGGATTCTACGTAGTAGGATCCACCGGCAGGATCGATGACATGCCCAAGATGCGATTCTTCGAGCAGTAACAGGTTGGTATTGCGGGCGATACGGCTGGCAAAAGTGCGTGAGGTTTTCGGTAGACCACCTGGAATAGCCCAGTCGAAGTGCAGAACCTCAACATCCTGTGCGCCGCCTACACCAGCTGCAAAAGCAGCAACTGTGGAACGCAGCATATTAACCCAAGGATCGCGCTGGGAGAACATTACGGGAGCAGTGACCGCGTGAAGCGGAGCCGAACCGTGCTCTGGTGCCCCCAAAATCTCCGCAACTCGAGCCCACAAAGCGCGGCCAGCACGCAATTTAGAAATTTGGGAGAACTGATCGTCGGTGATTGCGTAGCGGAAGGAGATTTGCTCGAGAGCATCCGGTACAGAGAGACCTGCATCGGTTAAGGCGCGAAGATATTCCACTCCGGCAGCGAGCGCTAGGCCAATTTCTTCAGCATCGGTGGCTCCTTGGTTAGAGAAAGACACCGCGTCTACCAACAGTGCACGGGTATGTGCTCGCTGGGAGCTCTTCTTAGCCCAGGAAATAGCTTCGTCGAGGGTGCAGGTTTCACGACCATCAATCTGGCTGGTCAAAGGGGCTGCGCCTAATTCGATAGCAGTGGGATCGTCCTCTTGGGAGTCGACAATCTCAAAGAGCGCCTGTGCTTGCTTGTCTAGGTCTGTTCCGGAATCTAGTCGCACCGGCGCTAGGCTGAGGTACACGCCGTTGAGCAGGGTGGCTAGATCGGCCGATCCTTTGAGTACTAGGTTGGTGGTGCCGTTTTCCAAAGCATGCAACACGTCGCTCTGGTTGTGGGAGGAATCGAAGGTTTCGGTTACTCCCCACCCTTCATTTCCTTCACCGGCGCCTTTGGGTCCGCGGAGGAATGGAAATTGTCCGGGAGGGGCCACTTCGTCAATTTCATCAGCTCGCGTATAGAGCGGGTTGATGTGGATACCCTCACCGGTAGTTTTAATTAATTTTCGCCAGATATCGTCAGGAATATCGGCGGCGTCCTTTTTCTGTACCCGAGCAAAAACTCCAGCAACGGCTCGATACCAAGCTTGCTGGCGGTTTTCAAACTCTTGAGTTAAGGAACTTCGTGTGTCAGTCACGATAAGGACCTACTCCCCTCTTTTTCCACGCTTAAAGGCCGTGAGTGTCCCACTCGCGACCTTTGAAGGTGATGTTAGTAATTTGGGCATGCTGCTGAGATAAGCAAATTCAGAGCACTACGATTAGTCTAGCTAATGCAGGCAGCAATTGCGCCCTGCTTTGCCTAGATATAGCGCGCAAATGAAGAAATATAGTGGAAAAAGTGAAGCAAGCATTAAAAATCGTTGTGAAATTCACATCCTTCCTCCAACTAACGTGGCGGGATTTATCCCTCGCACGCCGTATCGCGTTCTCGAGCCTGCTGATTATAGGCATGGTCGCGGTGCTCTTTATCGATATTCCATCGCTTGAAACCCTGGAGGATCTCTCTCACCGCAGTGGGTATTTTTTTATTCCAATTTTCTTCCTGCTCTATGTCACTATCACGCAATTCCCGATTCCACGGACATTATTGACGCTCAGCTCCGGGTTGCTCTTTCCACCGTGGCTAGGAGTGGCCATAGCACTCAGCGCCACCACCTGCTCAGCGGGCCTCTCTTTGTTGTTGGTTCGCTACGTTGTGGGTCAGTCTGTCTTAGATCGCCTCGATCATCCAGCGGCCTCCCGTATTAACTCTCACCTCGAGCAACGTGGGTGGCTAGCTGTGATGAGCTTGAGAATGATCGCGGGGATTCCTTTTTCGCTGCTCAATTATACGGTGGCAATGACAAGGATTCCCTTAGGTGGCTTTCTCATTGCCACCTTCATCGGTTCTGCCCCTGGAACAGCTGCGGTGGTTTTTCTTGGCGACGCTCTTACTCGCAGTTTTGATACCACTACATTGCTTATCACTGTCGCTTTCGGCTTCGTCGGATTGATTGGGTTATGGCTAGATCACACCCTGCCACTTGGGGATGCGTCACAAGTCAAGTCTTCGGACTAGAATAAGAGTTATCTGTCCATGTCTTTGTAGAGTCAAAGGATTTTCTATGTTTGTTCTCTATGCTCGCTACCGCGGTCGCGAACGACGTCGTGCGGAATTGGTACGCACCTCGGCAGCACGACTTTCAACCCTTCCGGGGGCTGGTGAATTCGAAGTAGTCAGCGTCGAAGACATCGTGACGTGCATAACCTCTGCCGAAGTATGCTGCGATCTTGCGCTTGCACTTCTGTCTCATGGAGACTGGGCGATAGCTATCGCCATCGCCCCTCAAGCTGAGCAGGCGCGGCGACTAGCACGTACCACTCTTGGCTCCCATGCCCGTGCCGGTGTAGTGAAGGTTGGGATAAGGCGGCAAAAAGAAAAAGCCGAGGATATTGCGGGAGCCTTTATACTTTTAGCCTATCTTCTTCACAAACGCACCCCTGAAGGGCGCGAAGCAACTAGCCTCATGCGACGTGGATATACTCAGAATGAAGCAGCCATGGAGCTGGGGATTTCAAAGCAGGCGATGAGTCAGCGCTTGCAAGCTGCTGGATGGCAAGCGGAATTGGCTGGTTGGCGTCTGGCAGTCCGCTTTCTCCAAGCAGCTGATGAGAAAAAAATATAGGCTGCACACCAGTGCAGCCTATATAACTAAAACTCTAGTTCTAGGAAGTTTCGGGCAGCTGACTCGTCTGAGTGGGAAGACCCGGGATGGGGTTGACCTCATCCACAGGTTTCTGCGCCACCGCATTTGCCGCCGCTAACGCTGCCTCGATCTCGGGATTAGAGCTTGCCGATAACCATTCCTCAGGCACGTCTTCTTCTTGGACCGGCTCGGATTTCTGCGCTTCGTAGCGGAATACTCCATCCTGATCTTTATCGCCAAAGCTCTTGGCGAAGTGCTCAAGAGCGTCAGAGAACTGACTTGGGATCATCCACATCGTCGAGCCTTCATTGCTGGCCATCTTCGGTAGCTTATCCAAGTACTGATAAGCCAACACTTCCGGAGTGAGCTCGGAGCGCTTAATTGCGGCATTGATTTGAGTGATGGCTCGCGCTTCACCTTGAGCTTCCAAGAACTTGGCTGCCCGAGTACCTTCAGCTCTCAGGATGGCTGCCTGGCGTTCGGCCTCGGCGCGCAAAATAGCGGCATGCTTCTCACCCTCAGCGCCGAGGATTCGCGCTTGCTTTTCACCTTCAGCGGTGCGGATATCGGATTCACGACGGCCCTCAGCAGTTAAGATCATGGCCCGCTTCTCTCGATCTGCCTTCATCTGCATCTCCATAGACTGTTGAATAGATGGAGGGGGATCGATCGCCTTGAGCTCGACGCGGGAAATTCTCAGGCCCCACTTGGTGGTGGCCGCATCAAGCTCGCCTCGCAGCCGACGGTTGATGACTTCGCGGCTAGTGAGAGTCTCCTCCAGGGTCATACCGCCTACGACATCTCTAAGAGTGGCAACAGAGATTTGCTCAACACCAACAATATAATTATCTACACCGTAGATAGCCTTGGCGGCATCATTGATTTGAAAGGTAACGACGGTATCAATAGCTACCGTCAAGTTGTCTTGAGTAATAACAGCTTGCGGAGGGAAGCTCACCACTCGTTCACGAGTGTCCACGCGTTGGCGGACACGGTCGATAAACGGTATTAGTAAAGTGATACCGCCTGAGACCGTACGCGTATAACGTCCCAGTCTTTCAATTACTGCCGCTTCGCCCTGAGGTATCAGAACCACTGCCTTAGCAACGGTCACGATGATCAAGACAATCAGGACCCCGAAGAGTATGAGAGTAACCATTATGTTCTACACTTTCCAGACCACGGCAGTCGTAGACTCAATGGAAATCACTGCCACGGTATCTCCTTCTGAGAAAGTGACACTAGGGTCGAGACTACGTGCGGTCCATATTGATCCATCTACCTTGATTTGACCACTGTGCGCTGTTATAGCTTCGACAACGAGAGCGTGACTGCCCTCTAACGCTTTGGGACTGGTATCGAGGTAGACATTCTGATTGAGGAAGCGGGTCTTTAATGCTGGCTTGAGAAATATCAAAAGCATAAGAGAGAAGACTCCAAAACTTATGATCTCTACGCCTACTGGAATACCTAGCAAGGCGACCACTCCGGTTAACAGCGCCGCACTTCCCAGCATCATTAACGTCAGCTCCCCGACCGCCAATTCGGCGACGAGGAGAACTAACCCTGCAATAACCCAGATTAAAGAGCCCACACGGTCAGTCTACTCGGTTGAACTGAAAAATAGCAGGAGTCCGTAAGGGCACTGCGATATCTCTAAAGAAGATCCGACTTTTTCAATTCAGGGTTAGTGACAAAATCGACGAGCCGTTCGACTGCCCCGATGAGATGAGAATCAATATCTCGGTAGCTGTGCACCGCTCGGTACACTCTATTCCACCCTTCTTTCGGATCGGACCAGTGCAGACGCTCACACACGCCCATCTTCCAGTCTTCTCCGAAGGGAATATCGGGCCAGTTCCTCAACCCTAGGCGTTCAGGTTTGACCGCTGCCCAGATGTCAATATATGGGTGTCCTGTCACCAGCACATCCTCGCCCACGGACTGGGTCAAGCGCATCTCCTTTGATCCTTTTATAAGGTGATCGGCTAGTACCCCGATGCGTCGTCCTGGTCCTGGGCGGAATTCTTGCAACCTGGCGGATAAGTTATCCAGACCCTCGAGATATTCCACCACTACGCCTTCGACCCGGAGATCATGACCCCAAATCTTTTCCACGATTGCAGCGTCATGGATACCTTCGACCCAAATACGAGAAGGGGCGGCGACTTTCGCACTGAGGTTTTCCACCACCGTAGATCCCGAATTTGAGCGACGTGGCTGCTGCGCTGCGATTTTTCGTTTCAAGGTCGCCCGTTGGCCTTCGATGAGAAAGGCGCCCGGTCGTAGTTTGAAGAGTTTCTCAACCCCACGCCGATCTTCCAGGCGGATGAAATCACCATCATAGGTCTTCTCGAAACCTATGATTGCGCCCACAAAGCCATCAGCAAGCACCTCGACGACCGAACCGATGGTTACCTCTACCTCAGGGTAACGAGGTCCCTTTTTTTGCTGAAAAATATCCCCGTAATTTCTCACGATCACTTAGCCTACTAAACTCATGGAGAATGAAAGATTTCTACTCGCCTCTTCAAAATATAACCCTGTGGCTCGGGGCCTGGTTTTATGGATTCGAATCCTTTGACAGCCTTAAAGATGCCCTAGGCGACCTCGGAGGCGCACACTCGCTGTACGACGGCGAGGAAAATCTGCTTGAACTGCTGAAATTCCTTAGACAAAAGATGCTCACCTCGGCAAAACCACCAGTACTTATGGCCCTCCTTGGTGGTCCTGGTGATCCTATTCCCGCACCTTTAGGAGTCAATGAAGCCTTATTGATCGGGCATCACACACTGCTCATCCCCCATCAGCGTGCTACGGGAGTGGAATGGGAGGCCGCCCCATACCAAGGTCGCCCGCTTTCTACTATTAGTCTGGGGGAAGCTGATACCCTGTTGCGGGAAGCCACCGCCCGGTCTGCGGACTATATCGAAGGCCGAGATTCGCTGCTACAGCATCAATCGAGCCAGCCCCGCCTTCTAGTGGGGACTCTCAGTGACTTCTATGAAAATCCTGGCCTGCCCGCAGATCTGCCGCCGCGGGCCGGTCAACTAATCGCGCGCGCCGACCGTGTAAGTGCCATTGTGGAGGCAGTCCACATTCGCTACGACCACCACGCTTTCGATCCTCAACTCCTTAGCTTGGCAAAATATATCCGACACGCTCGGATGGCTGCTATAAGTTATTCCTTGGTCGAGTGGGGGCGCCGTGCCGGCGGACAACATTGATACTCACAGGCAGCTCCATTTAAGGTAACTCCTTTCGATATCACGGTACCTGAATGCTGTGCAGGACATTTACCCAGACTTTCGTCGATGAGATCGACCACCATTGACGCAAATTCCTGAGTGTGCCCGACGGTTGGCGCCCGTAAGATCGTCATATTCAGCCGCTGCGCATCGTCGCGGACTTCGTTATCTAGATCCCACACAACTTCCATATGGTCTGAAATGAAGCCGATTGGGCACACCAGAATATTGTTGACGCCTTGATCGTTAAGCTGCTCAACGTGATCTCGTATATCGGGTTCAAGCCACGGTATCCGACCATCACCGGAGGCTGATTGCCACACGACGTCGTAGTCCTTGAAGTCTACCGCGTGAGCGACAAGGCGGGCCGCTTCGTGAATTTGCCGAGAATACAGATTCCCATCCGCAAATGTGCCAGAATTTTCGTCGGCCACCATGGGAATGGAATGGGCCGTAAAAACCAGGCGAAGATCCGATGGTGGGATGTTTAGGGCTTGAAATTTTGCGAGAGTATCGCGCACCGCATGAGCATTC
The DNA here is from genome assembly GCF_025660615.1 of Corynebacterium sp. ES2794-CONJ1. NCBI lineage: Bacteria > Bacillati > Actinomycetota > Actinomycetes > Mycobacteriales > Corynebacteriaceae > Corynebacterium > Corynebacterium sp. ES2794-CONJ1. The sequence continues at coordinate 111,097 of NZ_JAOTIM010000001.1, forward strand.
GCGGCTATAAATTCTGGATGATCATAAAATTGCCGCAGCTTGATAAAGTCGACTGATGGTAGTGAGCGTTCCGCGAGATGCTCGCGTAGCGCGGAGATATCCTCGTTATACTGCCGGCATCCCGAGTACCCACCCCATGCACTCGTCGCGAAAACTGCTACAGTCTTGTGCCCATCGCGAGCGATCTCTTCTGAGGTGTCAACGGCAAAGGGGTGCCAGTTCCGGTTTCCGAAGTAGACGGGAAGTTTGCGCCCTCTGTGTGATAATTCCGATTGGATATTTGCTACTATTTCTCGGTTGCAATCGTTGAGGGGACTGTATCCGTCAAAATGGTGGTAGTGGGTTGCCACAACTTCCAAACGCTCGTCGGGGATTCCGCGGCCGCGCGTAACATTGCGCAGAAAAGGCATCACATCTTCGGACTTCTCTGGGCCACCAAAACTTAACAGCAAAAGAGCATCAATAGAAAGGTGCATAGGGATGACTCTAACCCATCCTAATACCCTGAAGCGACATTTCTGCCCCACCGCGGCATCCCATATTCTCAGCCCGCCACCTTTACCGTTGAGGTGGCGGGCTGAGAATATTTAAAATGCGCGAGTTAAATTAGACGCACAGCGTACGGACTCATACCACCCCAGCGTACATCGGAGATACGGACGGTTGAACCAGATTGGGGAGCTTCGATCATTGTGCCATCACCGAGATAGATAGCTACGTGGTATTCAGCGTTGGGTCCGTAGAAAATGAGGTCACCACGCTGCATATTTTTGGGGTCGATCTTGGTGCCGTGCTTGTATTGGTAGCCAGTATAGTGTGGCAGATCGAAGCCGGCGGCGGCGAAGGCGTAGATGACCAGGCCCGAGCAGTCGAAACCAACCTTATTAAAGTCGCCGTAGCTATCGGCGGTTCCGCCATCACGGATTCCTTTCGTAGGGCCATTCACGTTGCCACCACCCCAAGCGTAAGGGGTCCCGATCACGCTCTGTGCCCTGGCAATCACGGCTTCGATGCGTTCGCTCCTTGAACCGTCGGTGATGATGTCATTACCGGTTGGAGTTTCGTCCGCAATCTCATCGAGTTTAACGAGGAGATCCTGGATAGCGGAATCTAATTCGTCGTCAGCGACCGCCGAGGCTTCTGGGGAACTAGGGCTTGAATTACTAGAATCCTCTGCTATATCCTCAGCGCTTGGCGCAACCGACTCTTGAGGGATGTCTTGGGGTGCGGCTCCCTGGTCTGGGGTATCGGAGGCTTTTAGGAGTTCATCGGCTGCGAGATTAACCAGCTCGAGTGCCTGCTTTTCGGCGGCTTGGGCTGCAGCTGCCTCCCGCGCTTGCTCGGCGGCTACCTCGGCCGCAGTTTCTTGGGCCCTGCGCGCTGCCTCCGCTTCAGCTTCAGCGGCAGCACGCCGCTCCGCTGCCTCCTTTTGTGCGGCGCGTTCCTGTGCTTGTGCTTGTGCCTCTCGGGCTGCCTGGGCCTGTGCCTCGGCTTCTTGGCGTTCCCTTTCTTTTCTCTCCAGTTCTTGTTGTGCAGCTACTCGCGCAGCCTCGGCCCGCGCTGCCTCAGCCTCTTTGGCCTTGCGTTCGGTTTCGGCTTTTTCAAATGCTCGGTATTCCTCACGTTGGGCGTAGAGAGCATCGGCCGTGCTGCGCGCCTGACTCAAACGTACCTGGGCGGCTGAGCGGTCGGCCTCGAGGCTCTGACGTTCCATGTGTCGACGCTCGAGTTCTTGAGAGTTTTCGCGTATTGCTCGCTCCGCATTTTCCTTGGCGTCGAGAGCGGCCCGCTCCTTGGCCTCAGCGATATTACGCGCCTCGCGAAGGAGAGATTCCTCATTAGCCTGTTGAGTGCGAAGTCGATCCAGTTCATTAACGACTGTTCTCTGCTTTTCAGCGCGGGTGCGAAGGAAAGTCTGGCGAGCCAGTGCGTCCTCAGACGTTGTGGTTCCCGCGAGTCCCCCGACAACTCCCGTGGCGCCTTTGCGATAGGTTGATCGAGAAATCTCATTGAGCGATTGCTGCGCGTGAGTGAGATCAGATTGGGTCGACTCTAAGTTACTGCGTGCTTGAGCGACTTTAGCACGTGCTTGGTCAGCTTCGTCTTTAGCTCGGTGATAGTCAACGATGGCCTTATTAACGCCCTCACGCAGCTTACCCATCTCCAACTCAACTCGAGACAGATTGGCTTCACTATCTAAAATTGCTGCCACTAAAGCTGTCACGCTTGACTCGGCATCGCCAACCTCGCTGTGCGCAGTTGCTATCGCCGAGTCGGAGGGATTGGTAGGCACCGCAACGGCCATCAACTGTGATGGCATAAGTAGGGCAGCTACCGAGGCCGCGGTTAGGATACGCCCAAATTTGCGCACGAAAACTCCTCGTTCAAAATTGTCAAGCCCGACAATATGGCTGTTTGCGACGTGCTTCCCCACATGTGCAAAAAAACGACCAATGATAGTCAAGCTTCTGGAATCGACTCAAGAGTCAATACACAAACAATAAGGCAATTCCTTCACCACATGCACCATGCTTCGATCCAGTCACAAACGCAACAGCACACCTCTTCTGAAACAATGCATGATTGAGCTGCGAAAACGATGTAAATTTGAGGTCAAAGTGATATTGATTACATTTTGGACGTTTATCGGCGCGCCTACCCCACAAAATAAAGAAGAAACTGTCAAGCACACGTTGACAGTTGTCTAGTCCCAAACCTTGATTTTACGGATACTTCCTATAATTCCAGCAGCAACTAAGCTAAAAACTAGGACGGGTACAAGGGGGGCAGACAACATAGGATTACCCCCAGCGAGAGTATCGGCAAAGGCCGTAATATCACCGGCGTAGTCGGTGCTTTGAACCAAGCTAAACTTGGCCGACTCGATTTCCGCGCGGCTCAACGTTGTACTCACAACTCCGCTACTATCGGGGCTTCTGACAATCACCAACTCATATCCTCCCGCATCCAGAAGGACCTGGCCTATATCCCGTAAATCAGCGGGCTGTGGTGGGGTCTGATCTACTACCACGACTCCAACCGGCGAGACCATCGTCTGCTCTTCGAGATAGAGCTTGGCACTTTCAAGAGTGCCGTGGAGGTTGTCATCTTGAGTTTCTAAGGCCACATCATCCTCAGCAAGCTGCCGAGCGAGATCATTCATATCAATAGTAGAAGGGATCATAGAGCTAAACTTTCCTTCCGATTAAGCCAGTGCCTTAGACAGCATAGAGCATGGTGAGTACCTCAACTTATGCCACAGGGTAGCACAATCCACGCGATAGCAGATCCACGCATTAAACAGAATCGACAGCGTTGGCTGGTGCACAAATTGGAGGGGTATAGGTACTCCTAGAATGCGTCACGAGCTGGGTTTTTATTGGTATATGTAGCGATTATCTTGGAGGAGCTGAATTTATTTGCTCGATTTGATTCTAACTCCGGCCAACAGAACGCTTGTACTGTTATAATGAGCGTCACGCGACGCGACCAAAGATTTTCCAGCCGAAAAAGCCTCAAGTGTCGCACCTGATACTAAGATATTCGAAACCCAATCCCTATCAACCCTGGAGCTATATAGTGACCGTTAGCAAAGACTCTTTTCATGCCCGCAAGGCTCTCGCAGTAGGTGAAAAAACCTATGATTTTTACTCTCTCGACTCCGTGCCTGGTTTGGACAAGCTGCCCTACTCACTCAAAGTGCTTGCGGAAAACTTGCTCCGGCACGAGGACGGCGCCAATATTAAGGCTGAACATATTCAGGCTCTCGCCAACTGGGACCCTCAGGCGGAACCTAGCGTAGAGATTCAATTCACTCCCGCTCGTGTACTCATGCAGGATTTCACGGGCGTTCCCTGTGTGGTCGACCTTGCCACCATGCGCGAGGCGGTCAAGACTCTCGGGGGCGATCCCGATAAGGTAAATCCGCTCAATCCCGCCGAAATGGTCATCGACCACTCGGTTATTGTCGAAGCTTTCGGTTCCAACGACGCGTTGCAAAAAAATGTTGACATTGAATACGAGCGCAATGAGGAGCGCTACCAGTTCCTACGCTGGGGTGCCGAGAATTTCTCCAATTTCCGTGTTGTTCCACCAGGAACAGGGATTGTGCACCAAGTTAATATTGAATACCTTGCCCGCGTCGTTTTTGACAATAATAACGTCGCCTATCCCGATACCTGTATCGGCACAGATTCGCATACCACCATGGAAAATGGTCTGGGCATTCTTGGCTGGGGCGTCGGCGGTATTGAAGCCGAAGCCGCTATGCTCGGACAACCAGTCTCCATGCTCATTCCAAAGGTTGTAGGCTTCAAACTCACCGGAGAGATCCCAGCAGGAGTAACCGCTACCGACGTAGTTCTCACCATCACCGAGATGTTGCGCGAGCACGGAGTTGTGCAGAAATTCGTAGAATTTTATGGGAACGGGGTCAAATCTATCCCGCTGGCTAACCGCGCAACTATTGGCAATATGTCGCCAGAGTTTGGCTCCACGTGCGCAATTTTTCCTATCGACGAAGAGACCACCAAATACCTGCATCTAACAGGCCGCTCCGAAGAGCAGGTAGCCCTCGTCGAAGCCTATGCAAAAGCTCAAGGGATGTGGCTTGAAAAAGACGCCCCGGAAGCCCTCTATTCCGAGTACCTCGAGCTAGATTTGAGTACCGTAGTACCTTCACTCGCCGGTCCGAAACGCCCTCAGGACCGAATTCTGCTATCTGACTCAAAGCAACAGTTCCGCGCAGACCTACCGACCTATACTGCCGATACCGACACCCTCGAGCCGGTCCGCCTTGAGGGCGCGTTCGAGCGCACTGCTAATTCCTCTCGTTCCGGCAACGGAGAGAGCGCCGCTTTAGCGAATACAGGTCGCCCATCTCGACCCGTGGTTGTTACCTCACCAAATGGCGGCGAGTTCACTGTTGACCACGGCATGGTCGCTATCGCCTCCATCACGTCGTGCACCAATACCTCAAACCCATCAGTGATGATCGGGGCCGGCCTCATCGCCCGTAAAGCGGCAGCCAAGGGGCTCAAAGCAAAACCATGGGTAAAGACCATCTGCGCTCCTGGATCCCAGGTTGTAGACGGTTATTACCAGCTAGCAGATCTCTGGAAGGACCTCGAGGCCTTAGGATTTTATCTATCCGGTTTTGGGTGTACCACCTGCATTGGAAATTCGGGCCCCCTACCGGAAGAGATTTCAGCTGCAATTAACGAATACGATTTGGCTGCCACAGCTGTCTTGTCTGGAAACCGCAACTTCGAGGGCCGCATCTCTCCTGACGTGAAGATGAACTATCTGACGTCCCCGATCATGGTTATTGCCTATGCTATCGCTGGCACGATGGACTTTGATTTCGAGACCCAACCTCTTGGAGTCGATCAGGACGGAGCCGAGGTATTCCTCAAAGATATCTGGCCCTCTACCGAAGAGATCGAGGAGACGATCGCGCAATCGATCAGCCGCGAACTTTACGAAGCAGATTATGCAGACGTCTTCAAGGGGGACAAGCAGTGGCAAGCACTCGATATCCCCACTGGGACCACCTTCGAGTGGGACGACGACTCCACCTATATTCGCAAGGCTCCATATTTCGACAATATGACTGTAGAGCCTGAACCTGTTACTGATATTGCAGGCGCCCGCGTCCTAGCTAAACTTGGCGACTCAGTGACCACAGATCACATCTCCCCTGCTTCTTCAATCAAGCCAGGCACTCCCGCAGCCCAGTACTTGGACGAGCACGGTGTCGCCCGAGAGGACTATAATTCCCTCGGATCACGCCGTGGAAACCATGAGGTCATGATGCGCGGAACCTTTGCCAATATCCGCCTCCAGAATCAGCTCGTCGACATCGCGGGTGGCTACACCCTCGACTTCACACAGGACGGTAACCCTCAAGCGTTTATCTTCGATGCTTGCCAAAATTATAAGGCTCAAGATATTCCTCTGGTTGTGCTCGGAGGCAAAGAATACGGAACCGGGTCGTCGCGAGACTGGGCTGCTAAAGGTACTAGTCTTCTTGGCGTAAAAGCCGTGATCACAGAATCTTTCGAAAGGATTCATCGCTCCAATTTGATCGGAATGGGCGTGATCCCCCTGCAGTTCCCGGAGGGTGAGTCGCACGAGAGTCTCGGTCTGACTGGTCACGAAATTTTTGACATTGAGGGAATCGCAGCCATGAATTCGGGGGTTACCCCTGATACCGTCAAGGTCACAGCCCGCTTAGATGGCGAGGTTGTCGCAGAATTCGACGCGATCGTACGCATCGACACTCCAGGGGAGCTCGCATACTACCTCAACGGCGGCATCTTGCAGTACGTGCTTCGCAATATGGCTAAGTCATAGGAGTCAGTTCGCTGTGGGATTGAGGACGATCCCAATCCTGAGGGAAGCCAGATGGCTTCCCTCAGCCTCCCATAAATTTCGAGCTTTAACGCACTGAAAAATAAAGGACTTCGCGATGCCTATTGTGTCCGATAGCGAACTCATCTCGCGACGCCAAGATATCCTCGATGGCGCCAGGCGCTGCTTTGCCGAATACGGCTACGAAGGGGCCACCGTGCGTCGATTGGAGCGATCAATTGGCAAATCACGTGGAGCGATCTTCCATCATTTTAAGGATAAGGAAAACCTCTTCCTCGCTCTTGCTCGCGAAGATGCCGAACGGATGGCGGAGGTTGTAAGCAAAGACGGATTAGTCGAGGTGATGCGCAGTATTTTGGAGAATCCCAAAGACTATTCGTGGTTATCCACGCGGCTCGAAATTTCAACTATGCTACGCACTGACTCTAGTTTTCGGCAACGGTGGATTGAACACCAACGCACTCTAGACGATGCCCTGCGCGAGCGGCTGCGCCTCAACCTGGAAAAGGGCGGCTTGCGTACTGACGTGAGCTTGGAGGTTTTACATACATATTTGGAAACGGTATTCGATGGGCTCATAACGAGGCTATCGTCAGGAGCCGACACCACCGACCTGCAAGCTATCCTACAAATTGTAGAAGGTAGTGTACGAAGTAGTTCTTCATAACCTACAATAAGACTTCTTATGGCTGATTTTCTTTTTGTATCCTTGCGCCAAGGTAAAAGTGGACACCCAGTCGCCTTATCCGAGTTTGCTGACTTTCGGCGGGCGAGCAACCTGGGAGCCTCTGACATCGACCATATAATTTTAGAATCCGAGCGCGACACAATTGGGGACACCTCGCAGTACGCAGGCATAATAGTCGGGGGAAGTCCTCTCCACGTCTATCCTGAACCGTATTCTGTATACCAACAACACGTGCACCGTCAGCTCGATATGCTGATCTATGGCGATAAACCTGTCTTTTTAATATGCTTTGGCGCTGGCTACTTGGCGCACGCCACTGGTGGAACTGTCGCCCGTAAGCACCCCGAAGAAACCGGTATTACCGTTGTTGTCCCCGCCTCTCAAACCGACCCCATCATGCAAGGCCTGCCAGCGAGATTCCAGGCGCTTACCGGCCATACGGAAGCCATCGAGACTGTCGGCCCAGAGGTTGAGGTGCTAGCTTCTGGACCTAGTTGCCCGTACCAGCTGATCCGTTTCCGCGACCACGTCTGGGCCTCCCAGTTTCACGGAGAGATGGACTACGAAGGGGTCAGGGCTCGCATGAGCTTCTATATGCACAGTGGGTATTTTGATCCACAGGATTTTGACAAGATTCTCCAGTCTGTCGAAAACTTTGACCCACGCTGGGCGAGACACGTCCTGTGCAATTTTATCGCCCACTCGCGCAGCCTCACCGCTACAGGCCCCCGTTAATTGTGCTACCCAACGCCGGGTTCTTCTGGGGTCGATGAATATTCTCAAAACCCTGTAACATACTCCCTATGTTTGCCATTATGACCGTTACCGGTATAGATCATACGGGGATTATTGCCGCAGTATCGACAGCCCTAGCTGAACTCAATGTAAATATTCACAATGTGTCGCAGACACTCATGGAAGACTACTTCACCATGATTCTTCATGTTGCCTTCGATGAAGACTCCATTGATCTCAAAATGATTCAAGAACGCATGGAAGCGATTGAAAAGCGGGAAAAGCTGGTTATCAGAATCCAATCGCAGGCCATCTTCGATGCTATGAATCTCATTTAAAGAAAGATCGAGATGACTATTCAACATTCTTCCGATGCTGTACTAGAAACAATCGCCATGATCGAGCAGTACCGGCTCGATATCCGCACGGTAACCATGGGAATTTCACTGCTCGACTGCGTGCGCGGATCCATGCAAGAAACCTGCGATGCTGTTTATGAAAAAATAACAACCCAAGCAGCACACTTGGTAGAGACCTGCGTAGGTATCGAGCGCGAACTTGGTATCCCGATAGTTAACAAACGTATCTCTGTCACCCCCATTGCTCTGATTGCTCAAGCCCACAAAGAATCTCCCCTGCCACTGGCCCATGCACTCGATCGCTCAGCCAAGACGGTAGGTGTGGATTTTGTAGGTGGTTATTCAGCCCTTGTAGAAAAAGGCATGACCGCTGGGGATCGGCGCCTAATCGAGTCCATCCCACAAGCGCTCACAGAAACCGATCTGGTGTGTTCGAGTGTAAATATCGCCTCATCGCGTGCCGGGATCAATATGGATGCGGTGGCCTTGATGGGCAGAGTTATCAAAGAGGCAGCGGAGCTGACCAAAGAGCGCTCCGCTATCGCCTGCGCCAAGCTCGTAGTCTTTGCCAATGCTGTGGGGGATAACCCCTTTATGGCTGGCGCTTTCCATGGTGTCGAAGAACCAGATTGCGTGGTCTCCGTAGGTGTATCCGGCCCTGGCGTGGTTAATCGGGCTCTGGGAGATCTCAAGGGCGCTAGCCTTAACGACGTGGCTGAAGCCATTAAAAAGGCTGCATTCAAGATTACTCGTACGGGTCAGCTAGTAGGTACCATGGCAGCGCAGCGGCTTGGTATCCCGTTCGGAATTGTCGATCTGTCCTTAGCCCCTACCGCTGAGATCGGCGATTCTGTGGCTCTCATCATGGAAAATATGGGGCTGGATCAGGTGGGGACTCACGGCACAACAGCTGCGCTTGCTCTACTCAATGACGCTGTAAAAAAAGGCGGTATGATGGCGTGCTCACGCGTTGGAGGGCTGTCCGGCTCCTTTATCCCAGTATCTGAAGATAAGGGCATGATTGACGCAGTTCGGGCCGGGAATATCAGTATCGATAAATTAGAGGCGATGACCTCAATCTGTTCGGTAGGTCTCGATATGGTGGCGATCCCGGGCGAAACTTCAGCATCTCTCATTTCTGGGATGATTGCAGATGAATCAGCTATCGGCGTGATGAACCACAAAACCACCGCTGTGCGCGTTATACCAGTCCCTGGGACCAAGCCTGGCGACGAAGTTAATTTCGGCGGGCTGCTAGGCTATGCGCCCGTTATTCCAGTGTCTCAAGTAGATAACTCTCAGTTTATTTCACGTGGCGGTTTTATTCCCGCCCCGCTGCACGGACTAAGAAACTAAACGATCGTTCTCACCGTCTCGCAATGAACCTCCTTCTTATCATGGGAGGTTCATTTTTTTAGGCCACGGCTGAGAAAAAGCATGGGTCCGATGATGTCGATGAGCGTAATAAAAAACCAGCGTCTTTTTGATCCGCGGATTCTGTCATGCGGAGTGTAATAGAGAAAGTGCCATGCTGTGAGGGCAGCACATAGATCTATTCCAAGGAGCGCCAAGAGTTTCTTCGACATCTCACCATAGTACGTGATGGTTGGTTAAGATAGCTCCACGATCTCCATATATTCGTCGCTCCACAGATCTTCATCGCCATCAGGGAGGACGATAACACGCTCTGGATTGAGTGCTCGCACAGCGCCTGGATCGTGAGTCACCAACACCACAGCACCCTCGTAGGTGGCCAGGGCGTCGAGAACCTGTTCGCGGGAGATCGGATCTAAGTTATTCGTCGGTTCATCGAGTAGAAGTACATTAGCCCGAGAGGAAACGAGGCTAGCTAGCGCAAGACGGGTTTTTTCACCGCCCGAAAGGGTCCCGGCTGGCTGGTCTAGTTGCTCCCCGGAGAACATGAATGCTCCTAGTAGTCCACGCAAATCCTGCTCCCCTGCTTCGGGGCAAGCGGCGATGGTGTTTTCCCACACCGTTTGATCCGGATCGATGGTGTCGTGTTCTTGGGCAAAGTAGCCAATTTTCAGGCCGTGGCCAGTGACTACTCCCCCCTCACCATCGGTACGTTCTACCCCCGCAAGTAACTTCAACAGCGTGGTCTTGCCAGCGCCGTTGAAACCCAGAACGACCACCCGGCTCCCTTTGTCAACTGCGAGATCGACTCCAGAGAATACTTCGAGCGAGCCGTACATCTTGGTCAGACCACGACCATTGAGAGGAGTTTTTCCACAGGGAGCTGGAGCCGGAAATTTGATATGGGCCACGCGGTCGCCTGCTCTAATCTCATCGGTTTGTGCGACCATCTTCTCCGCCCTTGCCAACATCTGCTTTGCAGCGGCTGCTTTAGTGGCTTTGGCACCCAGGCGAGCTGCCTGGTCCTTGAGTGCGGAGGCTTTTTTCTCAGCATTTGCGCGCTCGCGGCGGCGCCTAGCTTCATCAGTAGCACGAGCGTCGATATACTTCTTATAGCCCATATTATAAATATCAGCTTCTGCTCGAACGGCGTCGAGAAACCAGATCTTATTACATACGGCCTCGAGGAGTTCCACATCGTGGCTAATCATAATCAAACCACCCTCGTGCTTTGAGAGAAAGCCACGCAACCATAGGATCGAATCAGCATCAAGGTGGTTTGTCGGCTCATCGAGAAGAAGGGTGGTCTCGGATTTACCGCTTCCAGCCGAAGCTGCGAACAGTATCTGGGCAAGCTCTACACGTCTGCGTTGCCCTCCGGATAGGGTTTTAAGGGATTGATCGAGAATCCGCGCCTCTAGGCCCAGATTATCGCAGATGCGTGCGCACTCTGCGTTGGCTTCGTAGCCTCCGAGGGCATGGTAACGTTCCTCTAATTTTGTATACTGCCTAATTGCTTTGTCGCGTTTAGCATCACTGCCAGCGGTTTCCATAATCGACTGTTGCTTGGCCATATTGCGATTAATAGCATCGAGGCCACGAGCGCTGAGCACCCGCTCACGTGCGGTCTGCTCAATATTTCCCTCACGTGAGTCTTGAGGTAGATAACCAATAGTGCCTGACCTGACTACGGATCCTCCATAGGGTTCGGTTTCTCCCGCTAGGATTCGCATAGTGGTGGTTTTACCCGCCCCGTTACGGCCTACTAGGCCAATTCTATCGCCTGGCTGGACTCGTAAATGCTGCCGCGTGGCGTCAAGCAGGGTGCGCGCACCCACTCGGACTTCAAAGTCATTGGTCACAATCACAAAGCGCCATCCTAGCACCCGAGAGCAAAGGGAGAAATTCCTCCCTTGGGGAAAGCCTGGACTACACCGAGAATCCTAGCGCACGCAGTTGCTCCCGGCCTTCCTCAGTGATCATATGCGGACCCCATGGAGGATTCCACACCCAATTGAGCTGCAGTTTTTCAATTCCGCCGTTACCGACTACCGCACTCTGCGCTTGGTCTTCGAGAACATCGGTCAGCGGGCAGGCTGGTGACGTGAGCGTCATATTGATATGGGCTTCATTCTCATTTTCGATCCAGATATCATAAACCAAACCTAAATCCACCACGTTGATGCCTAACTCGGGATCGATAACGTCGCGCATATACTCTTCGATGTCGAATGCTTTGGCTTCATCCGCCTCGCTTTGTTCGGGGATGATATGAGTGCGGTCAATGATTCCGGTATGAGGGTCGGCGTGCGGTGGTTCTACATCGTGGTTATCGGTCATTATTAGTCACTTTCCGTTAATTATTACGATCGAGAGATTCGCTCAAGGCCGCTTCGAAGGCTTTCCATCCCAGAAGTGCGCATTTTACCCGAGCGGGGTATTGGGAGACTCCTGCGAAGGCCACACCGTCACCGATCATGTCGTCGTCGCCCTCATAGGTGCCTCGCGAGGTAATCATTTTCTCAAATTCGGCTATTTTCGCGCGCGCTTGCTCGACTGTTAATCCCATCAATTCCTCCGCCATTACTGAGGTGGAAGCTTGGGAAATTGAACATCCTTCCGCTTGGTACGAAATATCTTTTACTTCGCCGTTGGATCCAAGAGCAAGCCGAAGAGTCAGTTCGTCCCCGCACGAGGGATTTACATGGTGAACCTCGGCATCATGGCCTTCGCGCAACCCAGAGAACTTTGGGTTCTTGTAATGATCAAGGATAACTTCTTGATACATGGATTCCATATTCATTGTGGCTTCCTTTTTTTCTTAGCGCGTCCCGAAAAAGTTCTGAGCTGTAGCGATAGCCCCAACTAACGCGTCTATATCTGCCTTGTCATTATAAAGGTAGAAGGAGGCGCGTGCCGTGGACTGCATCTGCAGCTTTCGATGTGCTGGCCATGCGCAGTGGTGTCCAACTCTGATGCACACACCCTGATCATCGAGAATTTGCCCTAAGTCATGGGGATGAATTCCCTCGACATCGAAACTAATGACCGAGCCACGGTTGTCAGCCTTAGTGGGGCCGGCGATTTCTAACCCTGGGATGGAGGATAATTGCTCCAAACCATAGCGGGTGAGCTCTTGCTCATGGTGATGAATTGCTTCCATCCCAATAGCGTTGAGAAAGTCACACGCCGCACCTAGTCCCACTACCTGTGAGGCCATTTGCGTACCTGCTTCAAAGCGCTGCGGGGCCGGCGCATAGGTGGAATGATCCATGTGCACGACCTCGATCATGGAACCCCCAGTTAGAAATGGCGGCAACTGGTTGAGCAGCTCACTTTTACCATATAGTGCTCCGACTCCCGTAGGACCAAGCATCTTATGGCCGGAAAAGGCCGCAAAATCAACGTCGAGCTCCACCACGTCAACTGGCATATGCGGAACTGATTGACACGCATCGAGAACGATGAGTGCACCTACCGCTCTAGCCTTGCTGACCAGGGCGGGAATATCAGAAATAGCGCCTGTCACATTTGACTGATGGGTACAGGCAACGACCTTTACTGAGTCATCGAATCGCAAGGAGTCGAGATCGATACGACCCGTTTCATCCATGTCGAGCCAGGCGAGCGTGGCCCCCGTACGGCGACAGAGTTCTTGCCATGGCACGAGGTTGGCATGATGCTCCAGCTCGGTGACTACTACGGTGTCGCCGGCACCAACGGCCCACTCCCCTGCGCGGGGATCCCCAAGGGTATAGGCAAGGAGGTTGAGTGCTTCGGTCGCGTTTTTAGTAAATACCAATTCGTTTGGCTGCGCCCCTATAAATTGCGCGATACGCCCGCGTGCACCCTCATAGGCGTCGGTAGCTTCTTCAGCAAGCTGATAGGCTCCGCGGTGTACTGGGGCGTTCGTGTAGAGGACAAACTCCTCCTCCGCGCGCCACACCGGCAACGGGCGCTGCGAGGTTGCCCCAGAATCGAGGTAAACCAGGCGGTGTCCGCCTCGAACAGATCGGGAAAATACGGGGAATTCCTGGCGGATACGCTCGATATCAAGGGTGCCCGACGGTGTATGAAACATAAGTTCCTCGCTACTTTTTCAATATTGGGGAAAGGTTAGTTGAGGAACTGATCGTATCCATTAGCTTCCAGCTCATCTGCTAATTCAGCACCACCAGACTTTACAATTTTGCCGTCGGCAAAAACGTGCACGAACTGCGGGTTAACGTAGGTGAGGATGCGCTTATAGTGCGTGATCATGAGGATACCGCCATCGTTGTCCTGCTGGTAGCGGTTAATACCATCGGAAACAACTCGCAATGCGTCAACATCGAGGCCTGAGTCTGTCTCGTCCATAATGGCGAATTTGGGCTTGAGCAAACCTAACTGAAGAACCTCATGGCGCTTTTTTTCACCTCCAGAGAATCCGTCATTGACACTGCGTTCGCTAAAGCTTTTATCGATGAGCAAATTCTCTTGCTCAGTTTTTACCTCTTTGATCCATGTCCGTAGCTTTGGCGCTTCACCGCGAACAGCTGTGGCGGCGGTTCGCAGGAAATTTGCCATGGAAACCCCGGGAATTTCGGTTGGGTACTGCATCGCCACAAACATTCCGGCGCGAGCACGCTCATCGACGTCCATATCCAAGATATTGACGCCATCGAGGAGAACCTCCCCCTGGGTGACGTGGTAGCGCGGATGCCCCGCTATGGTATAGGAAAGTGTGGATTTACCGGAGCCGTTGGGGCCCATAATAGCGTGCGTTTCACCAGATTTGATGGTGAGATTTACTCCTTTGAGGATCTCTTTCGGCCCAGCGTTTTCATCTGTGGGGATGACTTGGGCATGGAGATCTCGGATTTCAAGGGTGCTCATTAATATTCCTTATGAGTTAAGAGGGGTTTAAGATGTGGCTTTTTTAAGCGTGCGCAGGGTTTCTAGCTCTTGCAGAATTCTGTTTTCGAGGTCCTCACGAATGGGATCAAACGGAATTTTTCCGATCACTTCAGAGAAGAAGCCTCGCACGATGAGCCGTCGAGCTTCATCCGCCGGTATTCCCCGGGATCGTAGGTAAAACTCCTGCTCATCATCAAATCGTCCGACTGTAGCTGCGTGACCTGCGCCTTGAATTTCACCAGTTTCGATTTCCAGGTTTGGCACAGAGTCGGCTCGTCCACCTTCCGTAAGAACAAGATTCCGGTTCGCTTCGTACGTGCTGGTTCCTTGTGCGTTCGGGCGGATGAGGACGTCGCCTACCCATGCGGTGTGGGCCTCAGCCCTCTTCTCTGCTGAATGGGATTGCAAGGCCCCTTTGTACAACACATTTGACGTGCAGTTCGGCTGCGCGTGATCGACGAGAAGTCGCTGCTCAAAAAATTGTCCAGAGTCCGCAAAGTAGACGCCCAATAACTCGGCGTCCCCGCCAGGAGCGGTGAATCGGACGCGAGGTACAATGCGCACGAGATCTCCACCGAACAGGGCAGCATAATGGCGTAGGGTGGCATCGCGACCAACTACAGCCATCTGCGAACCGCAGTGGACAGCATCGTCATCCCATGAGTCGTCGACGATAACATTCAATTTCGCATTGTCGCCTACAATGAACTCGATATTGTCAGCGTGTACTCCGGACCCTTTATAGCGAAGATTAATGGTGGCTTCTGCCGCTTCGCCTACCTCGATGACCACATGACTAAACGTGGTCACGTCATGGCCAGCACCGGTAATAGTGATGGAGATGGGTTCTGGATTTATCGCCGCGTCTGCAATCTGAACCACGGTGGCATGAGAGGTCGAGGTAAAAGCTTGGGCGCTTATTCGATCGATAGGTTTACCCGCGCGTCCAATCAAGGGCGAATCCATGGTGACCTTCTCGGCCTCCACGTGTGTTGCCGTTTCAGGAACCGCAATGTCGATGAGGGTGTCCGTTACGGGTGCGAAGCTCCCGTCGTGAAGCCCTTTGAGGCGACGCAGCGGAACGAACCGCCACACCTCGTCCTTTCCCCGTGGGATTTCGAATTCGTTAACATCCGTGGAAGAGAATATGTCGCCCTTGTTACCATGGACGGTTGAATTTTTTTCTGTAGTACTAGCCATGTGGGTTAGCCCACCGATCCTTCCATTTGCAATTCGATGAGACGGTTGAGTTCGAGGGCGTATTCCATGGGCAATTCCTTGGCAATAGGCTCGACGAATCCGCGCACAATCATAGCCATAGCCTCGTCCTCAGCAATACCTCGAGACATAAGGTAGAAGAGCTGTTCCTGGGATACCTGAGAGACAGTCGCTTCATGACCTAGCGAGACATGGTCATTGCGAATATCGTTATAAGGATAGGTATCCGAACGTGAGATATTGTCGACGAGCAGGGCGTCGCATTCAACATTCGATGTTGAATGGTTGGCATTAGCATTAATGCGTACAAGCCCACGATACGCTGCTCGGCCGCCTCCTCGAGCTACCGATTTCGAGACGATATTCGACGATGTATGAGGTGCCATGTGGACCATTTTCGCGCCAGTGTCTTGGAATTGGCCTTCACCGGCAAAAGCTACGGAAAGGACTTCTCCTTTAGCGTAGGGACCGGTCATCCACACCGCTGGGTATTTCATGGTGACCTTGGAGCCGATATTGCCATCGACCCACTCCATCGACGCACCTTCCTCACACTTGGTGCGTTTGGTCACAAGATTGTAGACGTTATTAGACCAGTTTTGGATGGTGGTATAGCGGCACCGCCCGCCCTTCTTCACAATAATTTCCACCACAGCTGAGTGTAGGGAGTCAGATTTGTAGATCGGAGCGGTACAACCTTCGACATAGTGCACGTAAGCATCCTCGTCAACGATAATTAGAGTGCGCTCGAATTGGCCCATATTCTCAGTGTTGATGCGGAAATAGGCCTGCAGAGGAATATCAACGTGCACTCCTTTAGGCACATAGATAAAAGAACCACCTGACCATACGGCAGTATTCAATGCTGAGAACTTATTGTCGCCAGCTGGAATGACCGTTCCAAAGTACTCGCGGAATAACTCCTCGTGCTCCTTAAGTGCGGTGTCAGTATCGACGAATATGACCCCGAGTTTTTCTAAATCTTCTCGAATCTGGTGATACACCACTTCAGATTCATACTGTGCAGCTACTCCTGCTACGAGGCGTTGTTTTTCAGCCTCGGGGATACCTAGACGGTCGTAGGTATTGCGGATATCTTCGGGAAGCTCTTCCCAGCTCGTGGCCTGGCTCTCAGTGGAGCGCACGAAGTATTTGATGTTGTCAAAATCGATTCCACTTAGGTCCGCACCCCAGGTGGGCATAGGCTTCTTGCCAAAAAGATCGAGAGCTTTGAGTCGCTGTTCCAGCATCCACGCTGGTTCCTGTTTCTTGTCAGAGATATCGCGGACCACATCCTCATTCAGGCCGCGTCGCGCCTGTTGTCCTGCATCATCACGATCATGCCAGCCGTAGTTATAAGGACCAATGGACTCGATGATCTCATCGTCTGTAGGGGGTTGGAGAGTGTGGGGGTTTACGGGTGCTTGGGTCATTGAATACGTTCCTCTCAAGCAATTACTAGGAGACCGATGTAGATCTATTAACGGGGCGGATGGGTATATTAGTCGTGCAGATACCGTGGCCATCAGCGATTGAGGCGAGTAGTTGAACATGGCGGCCGAGCACTTTCGCTATCACCTCATGCTCGGCCTCGCATAACTCAGGGAAATCGGCGGCCACTTCCGAGATCGGGCAGTGATGCTGACAAATCTGAACGCCTTGTCCGGCATTGTTCATAGAAGCCGCGTAGCCGTGTTGTGTAAAGACGTCCACGAGCTCGCTTACAGCTTCCTCAATCGTGTCGCCTTCACAATTAAAATCTCCGATAAGTTCTAGCGCACGTTTGCGAGCGAAGGCCCTAACAGCCTCCTCCCCGCCGTGTTGCCTTAATGTTTTCAAAGCTGCCACTGCTAGCGAGTCATAATTGTGGCCAAACTGTGCTCGACCTCTGTCGGTTAGGCTAAATGCCCTGGCGGGTCGCCCCCGAGTGGATCGTTGATGCGCGGAAACCGATGTTATTTCCGCGAGGCCTTCCCCGACCAATATATCGAGATGGCGGCGAATTCCTGCAGTAGAAAGGTTCAAATGTTCGGCTAATTCGGAGGCGGTAATGCGATTATGCTTGAGAATTTCGCTCATGATGGCATGACGCGTTTCACCATCAGTTGAGCGCGATTCTCCGCGATTGATGTGGCCCATCGCTTCACCTCCTTGTACTGCCCTAATATCGCCCTAATATCGTAATGGAGCTGACCGTCTAGATTTCTTTAGACAACACTAGTGTTACCTAAATGGCGGCACTGTTACAACCCCGAAAAGTGCCTATCGCTCTCACCTCTAGTATTTAGGGCACCCTATCAACGGTTTTGCTACTCAAACAGGGTGAGGGTGGTCGTTTTTTCTCAGACTCCTCTCAGTGCGTTCCACGGTTGCGAAACACTTGCGATGCGAGGTTTCAGCTTGAGCCTAAGTCCGTTACTGCAAAAGATTGAGTTAAGCTGAGTGAGTGAGCAAGAATGCACCCTTGTGGTGGAACCGAGCCCTCCGCACCGTGCTGCGTATTCAATCAATTCCACCCTCTCTACAGACGGAAAGCGGTGAACGCTATCACGATACCTCCCTGCTGGTAAAGGCCACCAGCGGCGTCGATCTCATCAAGACTCTCCGCGATGGCAGCGTAACCCTGATCGGCGATTCTACCGAGGCGGAAATGGAACCCACAGTCAGGGATCGTATCCACACTCCACTCACGGCCATTGATCTCGAACGTTTCGCCTTCACCAGATGGATGGGCACACTAGGATCCCTACTCCTTAGCCTAGGGGCCCTGGGAGCAGGAGCCCTGCCCGTAGTGAACTCACCTTATACTGTCTTTCCTGGTGGCACTCTCATGGCTAGAATGCTCCAAGCATCAACAGTGCTGTGCTTTGTTGGCATAGCTCTCTTAGTCCTAGCGTGGCTATTTATGGCGCCGTTTGCCGGGGTAGCCTTGAAAGAGGCTCATACGCGTATGGGTCTTATTAGCATGTCGATGACCAGGCGTACTTTCGTGGCTTGGAGCTTACCGCTGATCGCAAGCGCACCTATGTTTACTCAAGATATTTACTCATACTTAGCCAACGGTGCGATTGTAGTGATGGGTCTCGATCCATATAGCGCGGGACCTGTAGATCTCCTCGGGACTGACAACGATCTGGCCCGTTCGGTACCGTTCATCTGGGCCCATTCCCCCTCCCCTTACGGGCCCGTAGCATTAGGAATCGCTGCCTTGATCTCATTCCTCACCAATGACTCCATCGTGCTTGGGGTTCTTGCTCACCGCATCATCTCTCTCCTTGGGGTTGCTCTAGCCGGATGGGCTCTTACTCACCTAGCAAAACGCTGCGGTGTTCTCCCGCAGGCCGCATTATGGCTAGGGATACTCAACCCGCTCACTATCCTCCACCTCATTGGTGGCATCCATAACGAGTCGATCCTGCTCGGTTTACTCATGGCAGGCATTGAAGTCGGCTTACGCGGAGTGGATTACATGGAACGCTCGGGCTCGAGGCGAGCAGTCATTTTGCTAGCAACCAGTGGCCTTCTCATTAGTCTCGCAGGAATGGTTAAAGTTACCGGCTTTATCGGACTCGGTTTCATCGGAATGGCTATTGCTAGAATCATTCACCTGCGCGGCCGCAGCACACCCTCAGCTTGGCTGATCGCTGTTGCGCTGCAGACCTTTTGCATGATCGCTGCTATCCTCACCGTCACGTGGGTCAGTGGGATCGGCTCAGGGTGGATCACTGGCCAAGGCGGGGCCATAGCCGTACGCAGCTGGATGTCTATATCAACTGCCCTCGGAGTAATCTTCGGATTCGTGGGGAAATTTCTCTACTTAGGTGATCACACCGAAGCTATCCTCATCATCACCCGACTGTCGGGGTTGGCGGTTGCAGGTTTTGCTATGGTGCGGTTACTCCTGCGCACCTACCAGGGCGCCATTCACCCTGTGGGTGCGCTTGGGATATCAACTCTAGTAATGGTGGCGTTCTTTCCCGTCGTACACCCGTGGTATATGCTGTGGGCGATTCTACCCTTGGCCGCGTGGGCTAATAGGGAGGTTTTTAGAGCCGCAGTCATTGCGTATACGCTCTTACTGAGCTTTTTCGTTCTTCCGCGGGGGTTATCACTGCCTCCAGAAACGGTACTTTCGATTTATACCGCCTCAGTCGTTGGATTGGTAGTAATTATCAGCCTCATGTACGTTTCCTACCGGAGAAATTTCAAACGTCGCATAGACTAGGGTGTTGTGAAGATGACTCCCACCAAAACCCCTGCTCTCAGGGTCTCAAGATTGAGCAAGGTTTTCGGAGATATACAGGCGCTTAAAGATGTTAGTTTCAGCGTTCCCGAGGGAAAAGTTCTGGCTCTCCTAGGCCCCAATGGTGCTGGTAAGACGACGCTGATTGATATCTGCGAAGGTTTTCAGAAGCCGACGCACGGCGCTGTCAGCGTTTGCGGTATCGATCCGGTTACCAGGCCTCAGGATGTGCGCGCAATTATTGGCATTATGTTGCAGGAATCTGGATCTTATTCGGGCATTAGGGTCGAAGAAATGCTGAAGTTGTCGGCGTCCTATAATGCTAATCCCCTTGATCCCGATTGGCTGATTGAATTGCTGGGCTTGGGTAATGTCAGGTCAACGACCTATCGGCGACTTTCCGGAGGGCAAAAGCAGAGACTAGCTTTAGCTCTCGCCCTGATTTCGCGCCCGAAGGTGGTCTTTCTCGATGAACCCACAGCCGGATTGGACGCACAATCTCGTGTTCTAGTCTGGAGATTAATAAGGCAACTACGCGCCGACGGGGTTACGGTCATCTTAACCACGCATTTAATGGACGAAGCCCAGGCTTTAGCTGACGAGGTGGTCATTATCGATCAGGGAAGCGTGGTCGCAGCCGGTAGTCCTAGCGAACTGCGTAAAGAAGCCTCTCCGGGCTTAAAATTCGAAACGGATCGAGACCTTGACATAACCGCTGCGCCGTGGGCGGCCTTGGGCGTTGAAGCGATTCGCCCCTTGGTGTACTCGATACCAACTGAACCCACCCCAGCCTTGATTTCTCAGCTTGCCCGATTGGCTGCCGAACAAAACGTCCTAATTATTTCATTGTCGACCGAGGCCCGAAGTCTCGAGGATATTTTCCTTGAGATCACTGGACGCGCTTTAAGAAGTTAGAAAGAGCTATTCTATGACTATTTCTCAACCGCAGCCTGGTCATATCCCCCCAGGTATCTTTAGCCCACAACCACAGCGGGCCTCTGTGATGCATATGCTGAAGTCCCAGGGAAAAATTGAAGCCTTGTTATTTTTGCGTCATGGAGAGCAATTTCTGCTGAGCTTTGTCATCCCGATTGGCATCATCATTGCAGCATATTTTCTCCCTCAGCTCGATACGTATAGCCCCCATTCCCCGATTTTCCCTACGGTTCTTGCTATCGCAGCGATGAGCTCGGGCTTTTCAGGTCAAGCAATTTCTCTAGCTTTCGATCGTCGCTATGGGGCGTTGAAAAGGGCGGGCGCCTCGGGTGTACCTGCCTCCACAATTATTCTGGGAAAAGTAGTAGGACTGCTTGTAGTCTCCAGTTTGCAGGTAGCGTGCCTTACCCTGGTTGCACTTATAACCGGGTGGAGGACGACCTTCGGCTTCGGGGTCATTGGTGTGGTCATCTTTTTTGTCGGGGTTGCCTGTTTTACTGCCTTGGGAATGTTCCTTGGTGGAACTCTCTCCTCTGAAATGGTGCTGGGTTTAGCAAACCTTATATGGGTGCTTTTGGTGGGGGCGGCTAGCTACCTGACCTTCAACGTCGAGTCCATCCACCCGCTGTACCACATTATTCCTTCCGTAGCTCTGGCTGATGGAATTGGTTCAGCATTTGCCGGTCAGTTTCCAGGTTTCGCTGTGCTCAGCTTGATAGTATGGACAATCCTGGGCATCGCTGCATCGATCCGTTTCTTCTCTTTCACAGATTAGTCGAGTACTATTCATAAGATATTTCTCACAGATTCATCGGTTAGGTGTTAATAACTTTCAGCGCCTTGCGTTGCGGGGTAAAATAATCGCGTGTCTAGCATGCAAGAATCTATCCAGCGCCGAGCAAAATTCCTTATCCCATACCAGCGGCGATTAGTACTATTTGTGCTGCTTGCCCAGGCAGGTATTACTGTGACTGGCTCCATTGTCCGGGTGACAGGATCAGGCCTCGGGTGTAATACATGGCCTTTATGCCACGAGGGCTCCCTCGTGCCAGTTCCGGGGGCTGCACCGTGGATTCACCAAGCAATCGAGTTTGGCAATAGGCTCCTCACTTTTGTTCTCATCGGCATAGTCATCGCTGCCTTTATTTCTATTGTGGCTGCTCATCGACGCAAAGAACTCGTGATACACGGAATTGTCCAGGGAATCGGTGTCATCATTCAAGCTGTTCTCGGCGGAATCTCGGTTCTGCTAGATCTTCAGTGGTGGTCCGTCGCCATTCACTTCCTGCCGTCCATGCTCCTCGTCTGGTTAGCTGCCATCTTCTATATTCGAGTGGGAGAACCCGATGCTGGTATCCCCCACCGCACCTACGATCAATCACTGCGCTACCTCGTATCCTTCGCAGCTGGGTTGCTAGTTCTCGTGCTCGCTACTGGAACCATGGTGACAGGAGCCGGGCCTCACGCTGGTGACTCCGAAGCAGGAATGCAGGGGCGTCTTGAGGTCGACATTGCATGGATGGCCCATATTCACGCGTGGACAATGTATCTATTGCTCGCAGTGGTCACACTTATCGCCGCATCGTTAGCTTTTCAACGCGTTCCAACCAAAACCAAGACAACGACCCTGTGGCTTATCGCTACAATAGTGCTCCAGGCACTCATTGGAGTCATACAATACCGCTTAGGGGTGCCTCGCTGGACGGTGCCTGTCCATATCGGCTTCAGCTCTGTCGTCGTGGCGCTCCTCGGCTTCCTCTATGCCCAAGGCTGGAGCCGTCACCCAGAAGACACCTCGCCTGAACAGGAATATCATCAACTCTGATTTTTAACCCCCTAGCAGATCCTAGGGGGTTCGTTGTATCACGATTGGGACGATTCCTCGCGATCACTCGTGAAATTCACTGATCAAATGCATATGACTAACCCAGGAAAAGATCTCATCGATGCATATCGTGCAGATATTAATAGATCGTGACCTCAGATCAGCCCTGAGCAGTAATTGCGCTCCGCTTGGGGTTGATCAGGATGTGTTCGAGCTAAGAGAGATAGCCAGCTTCGCTAGGAATTAAGGCAGTGACTACAGTCGACGGTCTATTAGTTGACCACGAGTTTATATTCAGTTACGAATAATTCCCCCATAAAAGACCTGCAGGGTCAAGCTAACTCAATAGACGATAGGCAGTGCAATATCAGCCGAAACCTAAAACCACAGGGACGAGAAGAAAATGTTAATCGCGCACACGTCATATCGTTGTGTTCGGCTTTTATGACCATGCCGCCAGGTCGTATAAAACTTGGGGCATAGCGTGTTCATTAAATTCAGCGGCATCGGCTTCCTGGTGTGCGGTGATAACTAAAGCGGCACAGCCTATATGACCCCACAGTCACGGATCGAGATTTCATGCAGCAGACAAATTTCTCAATACTAACGCGTGTGCTGTGGCCAGCAATCCGCTACGAACAACCACGATACTTCCCAGTTCAACGGGCTAATTGCTAGCTCAAACCGTCTCTATCCACTGATATATCTAGGTTTTTTCCCTGCCTCGCCTTAGGCAACTGTCTAAGCTTTCTGAGCAGTCAGACATTCTTTGTTCTGAGCAACTCGCCACACTTTGGCTTGTGGTTCGGTTGTCCCTCTTTTGCTCCCTAACGAGAACGGCAGGGAGATGCTGTGGTGTCAGAAAGTGTGGAGTATACAGGCGAGGTTTTCTCGATCACCAAGCTTCGAGGCATAAGGTTCGCAGAATCAAGCGGATGGACACGAGCTTTCTCGAGGCAAAAGTTTCAGCTAAGTAGCTGGAAATTGTTCTAATTCACACCATCTAATTTGCCGAGATACGTCGTGTATCTGCCAAATTCTGGGATAGTTCCGACCTAGCGGGCCCTGCGTTAACTCATCGTACTGTTTGACGTAGGTCATGAGGAGCTGCGTGCTCTATCCCCGAGGCACCTTGATTCATTGATATATGCACACGCGTATTAGGAGAACCCCGGTTAGGCATAGAATCATCGGCTAAAGGATTAGGTGTGCATTCTCGCGTGTATAGCCGTCGCTTCGGCGTTGAGAAAAAGATCATTGTTTCACGTCCCCTTTAGTCAGCTGTCACTGCTCCAGCCTGGCAGCAGATAGACAATAACCCTTGAGATGCCCCCATGAGGATGACGGAAACCGCACTGGCGATTTCTCCAATCGTTCTCTTGTGGTGTACAAAATATCTCGATGTGCATTTAACTGGCGAGAGTGCAGCCACAACCATGAAGCTGATGAGCTAAGAAAGGCTATGTGACTATCGTATAGTTTCAAGCGATACGCTCGGCTTTTGCTACGTTTCCTTGAGCTCGAAAGTCTGAGGAAGTGTGCGCCCGGGGACCGAGGCTCATTCTTAGGCCACAAAAAAGGGATCAAGCATCGCACCGAAAGTTTCCAAGCCTAAAATAGCGTCGACCGATAGCGCTACAAAGAGCACAGCTAAATAGTTATTCGACAAAATGAAGAGCTTGAGTGGTTTGACCGGCACGCCACGCTTGACTCCTTGATGGAGCCGAATCGCCATAAATAGAAAGCCTGCTCCTGAGATGATTGATCCCACTGCATAAATCCATCCAGCCGCGGGAATAAGAAGGAAGGTGGTTATAACCGTGGCAACGGTATAGCCAACAATCTGCCGAGTCACCTCAACTTCCTCCCGGACTACCGGCAGCATGGGCACTCCAGCGGCCTTGTAATCTTCCTTATACTTCATGGCCAAGGCCCACGTATGCGGGGGCGTCCAAAAGAAAATGATCAGGAAGAGTACGATGGCCTGCCACCAGTGAGCCAGGTCTGTTCCAGGCATATTGTCTTTAATTACGGCCCACCCCACTATCACAGGCATGCAGCCCGCCGCGCCACCCCAAACGATATTCATATGGGTGCGCCTTTTTAAAAACTTTGTGTAAACAAAGATATAAAAAGCAATGGTGAGCATCACACATACGGCCGCTAAAAGCGAATTGCAGAGGAGCCAGAGAAAAAGAAAGCTCAAAACAGTAAGCGCCCACGCGAAGATGGTGGCATTTCGGTTGGAAACCGTGTGCCTGACAAGGGGGCGCGAACGAGTCCTCCCCATTTTCTGATCGATATCGGAATCCGCCACCATATTGAAGGTATTAGCAGCTGCTGCCCCCATCCAGCCTCCTATGACGGTCAACAGGATGAGCGCGATATTATTCTCCCCACGCTCAGCCTGCAGCATGGCGGGAATGGTTGCTACCAAGAGGAGTTCAATGACCCGGGGCTTCGTCAACGCAATATAGGCCTTGATCGTCTCCAAGGATTATCTCCTCCATAATTTCTGTGAAAGTACGTTTCTCAGCATACTGGAAAAACTCAACGAAAAGATTTGAGCCACAGTCATCGAGCGGGGGAAACGTTATCGTACCTAGTCCAAGGTACTCCTCATTGAAGAGTTTGGCTTATCAAAACTCCCTCGCTTCGTTCATTTTGTTCGCCGTATACCAGCTCCAGCCAGCTCGCTGCCATCCTTGAAGCCAAATGGCGCTAAACTGTGGGATGTGGTTCGCGCATAAACTCGCTTGCGCGAGCCTCGACCACGAAAAAATATTAAAGGACGGACTATCACTGTGACCTTATCTCCTGAGCTTAAAAAGCATACGGTTCGCAATTATCCAGATCACTGGAGTGATTTGGATACACAAGCCATTGACACCGCTCGCATCCTCGCTGCAGATGCCGTGCAGAAATGCGGCTCAGGGCACCCCGGCACCGCAATGTCACTGGCGCCGCTTGCCTACACCCTGTATCAGCACACGATGAATGTTGACCCCCAGGACGATCAATGGGTAGGCCGTGACCGTTTTGTACTCTCGTGTGGTCACAGTTCGCTCACTCAATATATCCAGCTGTTTTACGGAGGTTTTGGCCTGGAACTCGATGACCTCAAGGCCCTGCGTACCTGGGGCGCAAAGACCCCAGGTCACCCCGAGTACCGCCACACTAAAGGCGTGGAAATTACCACCGGACCACTCGGTCAAGGGTTAGCCTCCGCGGTGGGTATGGCTATGGCGGCACGCCGTGAGCGCATGCTATTCGATCCGGATACGCCCCAAGGTGAGTCACCATTCGATCACTATATCTACACCATCGCCTCCGACGGCGATATGCAGGAAGGGGTAACGTCTGAGGCCTGTTCGCTCGCGGGTACTCAGAAGCTAGGTAACCTCATCGTCTTTTGGGATGATAATAAAATCTCCATCGAAGAGGAAACCGATATTGCCTTTGACGAGGATGTTTGCGCACGCTATCGGGCGTATGGATGGCAAGTACTAGAAGTTGAGAGTGGCGAGGATATCGTCGCCATCGAAGAGGCTATTGCTGCGGCCCAGGCTGACCGCCAGCGTCCATCGTTTATTCGGGTTCGTACCATCATTGGTTATCCCGCCCCAACTATGATGAATACCGGCGCTGTCCATGGCGCTGCCCTGGGCGAAGAGGAAATCGCCGCCACAAAGCGAGAACTCGGCTTTGATCCTGAAATCCACTTCCCTATCAGCGATGAGGTATTAGCTCACACCCGCAATTTGGTCGAGCGCGGTGCAAATAAGCATGCCGAATGGTCACAGAAATTCGAGCAATGGTCTCAACAGCACCCCGAAAAACGGGAGCTCTTCGAGCGTCTTAATAAGCGTGAGCTACCAGCTGACTTCGATGCTGATCTACCGACGTGGGAGGCCGGGGACTCAGTGGCTACCCGCAAGGCCTCAGAGTCGGTCATTCAGGAACTGGCGAAAACCCTGCCTGAGCTTTGGGGCGGCTCCGCCGATCTAGCTGGTTCCAATAACACCGTGATGAAGAGTGAAAAATCATTCGGACCAGAGTCTATTAGCACCTCCACCTGGACTGCGGCACCAGATGGCCGTAACCTCCATTTCGGTATTCGCGAGCACGCCATGAGTGCGATTATGAACGGAATCGCGCTGCACGGGGGCACGAGGCCGTACGGCGGAACCTTCTTAATTTTCTCCGACTATATGCGCCCCGCTGTGCGTCTAGCCGCCCTCATGGGAACTGATGCTTACTATGTCTGGACCCACGATTCCATTGGACTTGGCGAGGATGGTCCCACTCACCAGCCAGTAGAGCAACTGGCCAGCCTTCGTGCTATCCCCGGACTATCACTTATTCGCCCCGCCGACGCTAACGAGACTGCAGCGGCTTGGCGCGCAGCGCTACTCTACAAGGAAGGCCCAAAGGGTTTAGCGCTCTCGCGCCAGAATCTCCCGGTCCTAGACGGCACTAAAGAGAAGGCTCGCGAGGGACTTCGTCGTGGCGCTTATATACTCAAGGAAGCCTCTGCCGCTACGCCTGAGGTCCTACTCATGGCCAGCGGATCCGAGGTTCAGTTGGTAGTAAAGGCAGCTGCTCAATTGGAGAAGGAGGGTATTGCCGCCCGCGTTGTTTCGGTTCCCTGCCTCGACTGGTTCGAGGAGCAAGACCAGGCCTACCAAGAGTCCGTACTGCCACCTCACGTACGCGCCCGCGTTGCTGTTGAGGCGGGAATCTCCATGCCGTGGCATCGCCACCTAGGATTGCAGGGGCGGGCTATATCGCTCGAACATTTTGGCGCCTCGGCTCCAGCCGACAAACTGTTTGAAGAATTTGGTTTCACGGTCGACAACGTCGTGAAAGCCGCTAAAGACAGTCTGGCTGCCTAGGAACCAGTAAAGAAGTAGTGCGGGCGGAACTGAGATCTGAAAGTTTCGCCCGCATTTAAATACTTTCGTTAAAAACCTCAAGGATGAAACCATGAATGCAATAGATAAGCTCCAAGCCGTTGGAACGTCCACCTGGTTAGATGACCTCAGCCGTGATCGCATTAACTCTGGAAATCTTCGACGAGTTATCTCCGACAAAAGTGTTGTGGGAGTGACCACCAACCCCGCTATTTTTGCTCATGCAATGTCGCAAGGCTCTGCCTATGATGATCAGATTGCAGCGCTTAAAGAGCAGGGAATGCCCGCAGACGAGGCCGTCTATGAAATGAGTATCCAAGATGTTCGCGACGCGTGCGATATTTTCCGGGATATCTACCTCGAAACTCAGGGGAAAGATGGCCGCGTCTCGATTGAAGTAGATCCGCGCATTTCAGACGATGCGGCCGCAACTTTAGCTCAGGCGCGGACCCTATGGGAGCGTGTTGATCGGGAAAACCTCATGATCAAGATCCCGGCCACCGAAGGCTCGCTCCCCGCAATATCAGCAGCACTTGCTGAAGGAATCAGCGTTAATGTCACGCTCATTTTCTCCGTCGAACGCTACGGCCAGGTGATCGAGGCCTATATCGACGGAATCAATGCCGCCTACCGAAACAATCTGGATGTGACAAAAATCCACTCTGTGGCTTCGTTTTTTGTCTCCCGACTCGACACCGAAATCGACGCGCGACTCGAAGATATCGGCACACCGGAAGCTCTGGCCATGCGGGGTAAAGCGGGCATAGCTAACGCTCGAGTGGCCTACGCGCTATTCGCTGATCAATTCAAGAGTGCAGATATGCCAGCAGGTGCGCATATTCAGCGGCCGTTGTGGGCTTCGACCGGCGTCAAAAATCCCAACTACCCCGCCACCCTGTATGTAACCGAGCTGGCGGGCCCACTAACCGTTAATACAATGCCTGAGAGCACAATTGATGCCACGCTTGAAGCGGAAGATATCAAGGGTGATACCCTCAGTGAAGCCGAGAACGACGCGGCCAAGGTGCTCAGCACCTTACAAGATCTAGGTATTGATCTGCCAGATGTTTTCGAAAAGTTGGAAGCTGAAGGGGTCGAGAAATTCGTGGCAGCGTGGGAGGACCTGCTGGAATCAATGGGAGCTCGGCTGCAGTAATAGCGAAGCCCTCATTGCAGTGGGCTATCGCGGTTATGTGCAGAGTGTGAGGTTAATTCTGGTGCCGAGTAAGATGCGAGGACGTGAGTAAAAGCGTGCAAAAAATAGATAGTGATCCTCAAGAGTGGCTTCATCCGTTAAGAAGCACCAGCGACAAAAGGCTACCTCAGATAGCTGGCCCCTCTGGCATGGTGATCTTCGGAGTGACTGGTGACTTGGCTCGGAAAAAACTCTTACCAGCCATTTACGATCTCGCCTCCCGCGGGTTATTACCAGCTGGATTCTCCCTCGTGGGCTACGGTCGCCGCGACTGGACAAAAACGGATTTTGAAGAATATGTTCTCAAGGCGGTTAAATCTGGAGCCCGCACTGACTTCAATGAGAATATTTGGCACCGATTGGCCGAGGGCATGCACTTTGTTCGAGGCAATTTTGATGATGACCAGGCATTTGATTCGCTCGCAGCCAAGCTTGAAGAACTGGATCGCGACCGTGGAACCGCAGGTAACTGGGCATTTTACCTTTCGGTGCCGCCGGACTATTTCTCCGATGTCTGCCACCAGCTAGAGCGCTCCGGAATGGCTAAGGGCCCCAAGGGCTCATGGCGACGGGTCATCGTGGAAAAGCCCTTCGGGCATGACCAGAAAACTGCGAGAGAGCTAAACAATATCATTAATTCCGTCTTCCCAGAGCACGCGGTCTTTCGCATCGATCACTATCTAGGCAAAGAAACTGTGCAAAATATTATGGCGCTGCGCTTTGCCAATCAGCTTTTCGATCCGCTCTGGAATTCCCACTATATTGACCACGTGCAAATTACTATGGCCGAAGATATCGGTCTAGGAGGGCGCGCTGGCTACTATGACGGCATCGGGGCTGCCCGCGATGTTATTCAAAATCACCTGATCCAACTTCTCGCTCTCGTTGCCATGGAAGAACCGATCGACTTCACTCCAGAACAACTCCAAGCAGAAAAGATTAAAGTACTGCGCGCAACCCGCCCTGTTGAGCCCTACGGTAAAACTACTGCTCGAGGCCAATACACGGCTGGCTGGCAAGGGTCTGAATTTGTCCGAGGTTTGCGCGAGGAAGATGGATTTGATCCAGATTCCACAACCGAAACATACGCCGCCTGTACCTTAGAAATTAATTCTCGTCGATGGGCCGGGGTCCCCTTCTTTTTGCGAACAGGTAAACGACTGGGGCGTCGCGTCACTGAAATAGCTCTCATATTCAAAGATGCCCCCCATCAACCTTTCTCCGAGGGATCACGCCACGCCCAGGGCCCAAATGTAGTTGTTATTAGGGTTCAGCCCGATGAAGGGATGCTGCTGCGCTTTGGCTCTAAGGTCCCAGGGTCGGGAATGGAAGTGCGCGATGTGAATATGGACTTCTCCTACAGCGAAGCTTTTACAGAAGAATCTCCTGAAGCCTACGAACGTCTCATTCTTGATGCCCTCCTCGATGAGGCGTCTCTCTTCCCCACCAACGAGGAGGTTGAACTCTCTTGGAAGATTCTCGACCCAATCCTCGATTATTGGGCTAGGCGCGGGCGTCCCGATGAATATGCTGCAGGTACGTGGGGGCCCGCTTCTGCTGATCGTATCCTCGCTGGTTCGCACCGTGTGTGGCGGCGTCCATAGATGAAGGTAGCAAACTGATGATTTTTTGCCTAGATAATTCCAGTACCAGCGAGATTGCTAATACCCTGGTAAAAATGCGTGATAATGGCATGCAGGGCACCACGTCCCGAGTGCTTACTTTGCTGGTAGTCGTCGCAGCTACTGATCCTCTTGAGAGCATCATCGAGGCAACTAAGATGGCTTCGCGAGAACATCCTTCTCGTGTCATCGTTCTTGTCAAAGGCGATACCGACGCTGACCATCACCTCGATGCTGAGGTGCGGATCGGAGGTGATGCGGGTGCTTCCGAGCTCATTATCATGAAGCTCCACGGTGAGGTCAATGACCACCTGGTTCATGTGGTGACTCCGTTGCTGCTTCCAGATACCCCAATTGTAGTCTGGTGGCCATTTAGCTCCCCCGCTTTTCCTAGCGAGGATCCGCTGGGAAAGATAGCCCAACGTCGTATCACCGATGCACGCTTTGATAAACTTGTCGATGCTTTGTACCACCGCCGCAACTCCTATGCGCCAGGTGATACCGATATCGCATGGGCTCGTCTCACCCCATGGCGCGGCGTATTAGCTTCGGCATTGGATCAACCTCCACATGAGGACATTCGCTCAATTACAGTCTTCGGTCCTGCGAACTCACCTTCTGTCGATTTGGCAGCTGGTTGGCTGGTCGATCGATTAAGGGTACCCACGACCAGAAAGATTTTGGAGGTGGACTCCGATGACGAGATCCCAGTGGCATTGGTGGAGATCGAAAGAGAATCTGAAATATTGGTGCTTCGATCAGACCCTCAAAATCAGACAATTTGTGTTGAATCGGGCGATATGAAGGCCAAGGTGGCGGTCAATGTTCGCTCAACGGCAGACTGCTTAGCAGAGGAACTTCGTCATCTCGATCCCGATGCCGCATACCACAAGGCTCTGCGTGGCCTAACCGCCGTTCATTACCCATCGGTTTAATTTCTGAAGGAACTAAGAGAAATGGTAAAAATAAACAGCTTTAACACCGTAGAGCCGCTTCTAGAACAGGCTGCAAGAGACCTTAGGCGTCTTATACTCTCGATTAACAGCACAGGTGGAGCGCACTCCGACGGTGTGGCCCGGATCGTGCTGACAGGCGGTGGGGCTGGGATTGGCATCCTCAGAGAACTGAGGACCATGGATATCAATTGGGAACTCGTTCATCTCTTCTTCGGTGATGAACGTAATGTGTCCGTCGATCACAGCGATTCTAACGAAGGACAGGCGAGGGAGGCGCTCCTAGACCACATTGATATTCCTGAGGCGAATATCCATGGGTACGGATTAGGTGGAGTCGACTTAGAGGACGCGGCGCACTCCTATGAAGCTGTCCTGAGCGATTTTGCTCCCCAAGGTTTCGATCTTCACCTCTTGGGAATGGGCGGCGAGGGCCATATCAATTCCATATTCCCTCACTCTCCTATCCAAAAGGAAAGTCGACGATTAGTTCTCCCCGTTTTCGATTCACCTAAGCCACCGCGGGAGCGCGTATCTTTGACCTACCCGGCGATTCGCCGCTCAGATTATGTGTGGTTCTTGGTCTCTGGGTCAGAGAAATCCCGGGCAGCATCTGCGTTGGTTGGGTGCGAGGATTTTACCCAGTGGCCGGCTACTGGTGCGTATGGGCGAAAGGAAACAGTTCTCTACGCGACTCAGGATGTACTCAGTTAAGAAAAAATCCCCTCGTTAGAGGGGATTTTTCTTATACTGCATAAGATTGGATGAGATTTAGAGCAACGATACAGGTCATCCAGATGAGCCCTGTAACAATGGTGAAGCGATCGAGGTTCTTTTCTACCACGGTAGATCCCGAAAGGTTAGACTGAACGCCGCCACCAAAAAGGCTGGAGAGTCCGCCACCTTTACCGCGGTGCAATAAAACAAACAGAGTCATCAAAACACTGGAAAGCACCAAAATAATCTGCAGGGCGAGAACCATTTAATAAAACCTTCTTTGATTCGTTTTCACAGCTACCCTATGGAGCAGCTTTTCGTCTTCACCATGATACACCACATTATCACTAGCCTGAATTCCGCAGTGCGGTTGCTAAACCGTTCATCGTTAAACGAATCCCGTAGCCGACGGAGGCCTCTCGGTCACCCTCGGATCCATCTGCACGATACCGTCTCAGCAATTCCGCTTGGATAACATTGAGTGGCAGCAGATAAGGATACCGGCGACGCACTGATCGAGCGAGCTGCGGGTTGTCGTAGAGCAGTTCTCTGGCTCCCGAAATAGCGAAGAACATTTCCTTAGTGAGCTCGTATTCTGCCTGGATCGTTTCATAGATCCGAATAGCGGCTTCTTGATCTTCAACTAATTCTGAATACAACTTGGCTAGAGTCATTTCAGTCTTCGACATCACCTGGGCCATATTGGACAGCAGCGCATCGAAGAATGGCCACTCCTTATAGAGCATCCTTAGCTTTTCTAGGCGTGCGTTAGGATCTTCACCCTGTTCAATCCAGCATTTCAGCGCGGTTCCCACGCCAAACCATCCGGGCAGCATCACGCGTGATTGGGTCCAGCTTAGTACCCATGGAATAGCCCGTAGATCTGAGATAGCCTCAGTCTGCTTGCGCGAGGCAGGGCGTGACCCTATATTCAGTGACCCAATCTCAGCCAGCGGCGTCGATGCTTTGAAATAGTCAATGAAACCTGGGTCCTCATGAGCTAAAGCTGCATACTTTTCCTGGCTTAGGGCCGAGATATCTCGCATAATCTGGTGTGCTTCTTCTCGCGCGGGATTCTTCTTTTTCAGTAGCGTCGCCTCTATAGTGGCAGCAAGCAGTGTTTCCAGATTACGACGGGCCGTCTCCAGCGTTCCATATTTGGCAGATATAACCTCTCCCTGTTCGGTGATGCGCACCGCGCCCTGAACAGCACCATGCGGTTGGGCTAATATCGCGTCGTAAGAAGGTCCGCCTCCTCGACCCACAACACCTCCGCGGCCATGGAATAAACGCAGCCTGATATTATGGCGCTGGCTAAGTTGAACGAGATCCACTTCGGCGTCGTAGAGCGCCCAATTCGCGGCAAAGTATCCCCCGTCCTTATTGGAATCTGAATATCCGAGCATGACCTCCTGCATATCGCCGCGCTGGCGAAGGTAGGAACGGTAAAGCGGGATGCCCCATAGCTCCTCGAGGATAGTAGAACCAGCGGCCAAATCATCGATAGTCTCAAATAGCGGAATAATATCGATATCGCCTGTGGGATGATCTCCGTTGGCCTCGATAATGCCGAACTCTTTGAGTAGTACCATCGGCTCTAAGATATCGGAAACGGATTGTGCCATCGATATGATCGAGTGAGGAATCATCCGAGGACCGAACTTATCTATCGCCCGCTTAGCTTCTTCGAGCAAATCAAGCTCGCGTTGGGTGGCCTCGCTGAAGTCTCCTCCGCTCTTAGAAATGAGTGGTCGCCGCGAGCGCAATTCGCGCAAGAGTATTTCTCTCTTAGACTGCTCATCGAGGCTACGATAATCTTCTGTCACCTGAGCGTGGGCGAAGATCTCTGTCAGAGCGTCCTCGTAGCTATCAGAATTTTGACGTAAATCCATCGAGTAGAGATTGAAACCGAAGGTCATGAGGGCCGTGCGCACTAACGCTAATCGGTCTTCAGCGATTGTGTCATCATTTGAAGCACGCAGCGAGGCGTCAATGATCTCTAAGTCACGAGCAGTTTCCTCGGCGCTGGCATAAGGTTCATGGATCTGGTACCAATCGTCCTCTGGTGCGGCGGATTCGATGAGGGAGGCTAGAGTGGCCATCATGCGACCGCGAATTCCATGAATCGCACGTCGATAGGGTTCATCCACACGGCCGGGTATATCGTTGTGCCCCTGAGCGGCCAGTTCTAGTAGCTCTTCGGTGACGCTCGAAATCCGGTCTGAGATACTGAGTTCATGTTCGAGCTTATGCAGCTGCGCTATATAGTATTTCAGGACAGTTTCGGCAGCACGGGTAGTGGCATAATGAAGCGTTTTTGCTGTGACATAGGGGTTTCCGTCGTGATCACCACCGATCCACGAGCCTGGCTTGATGGCAGCGCCTTCACGGGCGCGGATGCCATAGTGGTCAAAAAGTTGGTGCTTCACGCTTTGGTTAAGCTCAGGGATGGCCTGCAGAAGGGCTAATTTATAGTACCGCAAACCCACCTCAATCTCGTCTTCGATTGTCGGCCGGGCTACTCGCATCAAAGCAGTCTGCCAGAGGGTATTCATCCATCGCTTAATCTCATTCTCGATGTGGGACAACCGGGATTGAGTGAGGGCATTTTCTCCAGCTTGAATAACTCGGTGCCGGCGTCTGAGCTGCTCAGTGATATGACTCTGGGCATCAAATACTGTGCGACGTCGAGTTTCGGTGGGGTGCGCGGTTAGTACCGGCGCGATTTCGGCATTGGCTAGCATATCCGCTATATCTTCCCCAGCTACTTCGGAGTCGACGAGCTTTTTCCAGGTTGCTTCCAAAGTGGAGTCTTTTGCTGGCTCCCCCTTCTCGCGCGAAGCAACAAATTCGCAATGGTCGTGAAGGTCCTCCACAACGTTGGCCAGGAGAGCAAAGTGGTAGAAGCCGCGAACCACAGGCAGGAATGCTTCTGAAGTTTGGTCACGGAACATAGCAACTAGCTCCTGGATACCTGCCTCATTTCTGGCTACCTTGAAGGACAGTTGCCGAGCCGCCTCGACCCGCTCGAGTACCTCCTCACCCTCTTGCTCTGCGATAACCTTGCCGAGGAGTGAACCGAGATACCGCATATCTTCTTTCACTGAAATTGTCATAACTGCTGATCAGCCTCACAATAGAAAAGTACTTTAAAACCGCCTGTGTTAACGCAACCGGCTGAATATGCGCCACCTACCCTAGTTGTTAGTGCACGCAGCGCTGAGATGGTGGACAAAAAGGAGAGGCTTCGACCTTCACAAGCGCCGAAGCCTCAACGTTAACCTCTTATTTATAGGGCGCCACCAGCAGCATTAGCTGCCAGTTTTGCGAATGCCTCACCGTCGAGGGAGGCACCGCCCACGAGGCCTCCATCTACATCGGGCTGAGACACTAACTCAGCCACAGTCTCAGCCTTTACCGAACCGCCATAGAGGATCCGCATCTGATGAGCGATCTCCTCGCCGGCCAGTTCCTTGAGCAAACCGCGGATTGCGGCGCATACTTCTTGAGCATCCGCAGCGGAAGCAACTTTGCCGGTACCGATTGCCCAGACCGGCTCATATGCGATCACGGTCTTGGCGAGATCATCGGCGCTCAGTCCGGCCAGCGATGCACGAGTTTGCTCGACTACATACTCTACGTGCTGTCCAGCCTCACGGATGGGCAGTTCTTCGCCGACACATACTATGGGGTGCATGCCATGCTTGAGCGTAACTTGAGCTTTGGCGGCGACGAGTTCATTACTTTCCCCGTGGTATTCGCGACGCTCAGAGTGGCCGATAACAACCCAGGAGCAGCCGAGTTTCTCGAGCATGCCAGCTGCAATTTCGCCAGTATAGGCGCCAGATTCGTGACGGGATACGTCTTGAGCGCCGTAGGTGATCTGTAGCTTGTCACCCTCTACGAGGGTTTGCACCGAGCGTAAATCAGTAAAAGGTACAGTCACTGCGACGTCGACCTTCTCGTAGTACTCCTTGGGCAAAGCAAAAGCGAGCTTTTGAACGCAGGCAGTCGCCTCGAGGTGATTGAGGTTCATCTTCCAGTTGCCAGCGATAAGTGGTTTACGTGCCATATTTTTCACATTCCTTTCCGTGCGAACCTCACGGGATTCGCCGGGTAGTCGATCCATTGAGGCAAGGAGGTTGTATCCTTGCCTAGTGTTGAAGTCTTCTAGCCTTCCAGTACCTTCACGCCAGGCAATTCTTTACCTTCAAGGAATTCTAGGGAGGCGCCACCACCAGTGGAGATATGGCTAAATCCCTCCTCCTTGAGGCCAAGGCTACGGACAGCGGCCGCGGAATCGCCGCCACCAACAACGGAGAAGGCTCCGCCAGAGGTAGCATCGATGATTGCTTCAGCGATTCCCTTAGTGCCCTTCGAGAAAGCCTCAAATTCGAAGACGCCCATGGGTCCGTTCCAGAAGATGGTCTTAGCTTCCTTAATCACAGCGGCGTATTTCTTGACAGTTTCAGGTCCAACATCCAAGGACATCCATCCCTCCGGAATGCTGTCGCGTTCAACGATCTTGGTTTCTGCGTCTTGAGCGAAGTGGGAGGCGGAAACGAGATCAACAGGAAGAACGAGCTTGTCTCCAAAAGTTTCCATCAGAGAACGGCAGTTATCAATCTGTTCCTCCTGAAGCAGGGATTCTTGAACGTTGATGCCCTTGGCTGCGAGGAAGGTATAGCACATGCCTCCGCCGATAATGATCTTATCTGCCTTGCTGGCAAGTGCTTCGATTACCCCGAGTTTATCGGAGACTTTGGCGCCCCCCAGGATGACGGTATACGGGCGCTCGGGAGCGTCCACCATCTTGCGGAGCACGTCGATTTCCTTTTGCACCAGATGACCAGCATAGTGGGGCAGCCGCTTGGCCACATCATAAACCGATGCTTGAGCACGGTGGACAACGCCGAATCCATCGGATACAAAGGCCCCCTTCTCAGCAGCAAGGGCTACGAGCTGGTCGGCGAAGCTGCCACGCTCGCCTTCGTCTTTCGAAGTTTCACGAGGGTCGAAGCGTACATTCTCAAGCAGCAGGACATCTCCATCGTTGAGGCCATTAGCGCGCTCGTGGGCGTCCTCCCCCACGACATCCGCTGCTAGAGCGACGTACTGTCCGAGGGCCTCAGACAGGGCCTCTGCGACAGGAGCGAGGGAATATTTTTCGTTCACTTCACCCTTGGGGCGGCCCAGATGGGCCATGAGAATAACGCGGGCACCGGCTTCGGAAAGAGCCTTAATAGTAGGCAGCGAGGCAGTGATACGACCGGCGTCGGTAATTTCACGGGCGTCGTTGAGTGGAACGTTGAAATCAGAGCGCACGAGGATGTGGCGTCCGCTCACGCCTTCTTTGATGAGATCTTGGAGAGTTTTGACAGCCATTTTAAGACAAGCCTTTCTAGAGGTAATGAGGAGAAAACAAGAGGAAAGCCCCAGCCCCTACCGTGAGGTAAGTGCCGGGACTTTCACTAGTCTGTGCCGCTAGAGGTACTATGACGATGACTCACGAGCGGCTCAGATCACGTTTCTTAGAGGCGCTCGCCCACGTACTCGGTGAGAGCAACAAGCTGGTTGGAGTAGCCCCACTCGTTGTCGTACCAAGAAACAACCTTCACCTGGTCGCCGATGACCTTGGTCAGACCGGAATCGAAGATGGAAGGGGAAGGGTGGGTAACGATATCAGTGGATACCAAAGGCTCATCACTGTAGGTAAGAGCACCCTTGAGCGCGCCCTCAGCGGCCTTCTTCACGATCTCATTGACTTCTTCAACGCTGGTCTCGCGGGAAGCGGTGAAGGTCAAGTCGGTAGCGGAACCAGTGATAACTGGAACGCGCATTGCAAAGCCGTCAAGTTTGCCTTTGAGCTCTGGGAGAACCAAGGCAACAGCCTTGGCTGCACCGGTGGAGGTAGGCACGATATTCACGGCTGCAGCGCGGGCACGGCGCAAGTCGCTGTGAGGTGCATCGTGGATGCGCTGATCACCGGTATAAGCGTGGATGGTGGTCATGAGACCCTTTTCAATGCCAAGACCATCATTAAGGGCCTTAGCAAGAGGTGCCAGGCAGTTAGTGGTGCAGGATGCGTTGGAGATGATGTGATGGTTCGCAGGATCGTAGTCGGTGTGGTTGACACCAACAACGAAGGTTGCATCTTCGTTCTTTGCTGGAGCGGAGATGATAACCTTCTTCGCTCCGGCCTCGAGGTGAGCCTTCGCTGCATCAGCGTTGGTGAAGAAACCAGTGGACTCGATAACGATGTCAACGTTGAGGTCGCCCCATTTGAGGTTCTTTGGATCGCGCTCTGCAGTGACAACGATCTTGTGGCCATCTACGGTGATGGACTCGTCGTCGAAAGCGACCTCTTTACCCAAGCGGCCTAGAACGGAGTCGTTCTTGAGCAGGTGAGAAAGGGTCTTGTTATCGGTCAGGTCGTTAACTGCTACAACCTCGATATCGGCGCCGCGCGCCTCAATGGCACGGAAGAAGTTGCGGCCAATACGACCGAAGCCGTTAATACCAACACGAATAGTCACTGATTATCTCCTTGAAAAAGTAGAAATACTTGTTTTGTCCGACATATGAGTTCGAAGCTGAGTTAGATCCCGTATGGGAATTTCTCACTTACGCAAATGCTTCGAAAGCTTTGTGCCGTCACCTTTACAGTGTAGCGAGTTATGGGTCTTTGCGCACGGATGATTTCATCGAGCGTATAGCGGCCATTTCGGCTTCTCTGCCATCTTTGGGGGTACTTTCCTGCGATATAACCCCTGAAAATTGAGAATCCGGTTCTCAAAAACCACATAGCTAGGCATGTCTACCCCCAAAGGTGCCACCCCTATCCCATAGTTCATAACAATCGTATGTGGGATTCCCACTTCTTTAGTGAGGCCGGGTGAATATGGTCACACCGCTATCTCATGCGAAGAGAATGAGGATCGGACTTCGTGAAAAAGATAGTCCAATAACAGCTATAGCTCGTCCAGTAGCTCCTCGGTAACCGCGGTCAGGGTATTGGGAAGACCAAGTTCCTCTGCGCGTTTGTCAGCCATGGATAAGAGCCGCCTGATTCGACCGGCCACTGCATCTTTGGTCATTTGGGGATCAGCAAGCCTCCCTAGCTCCTCCAATGAAGCTTGGCGGTGTCTCACCCTCAGTAAGCCTGCTTCTGCAAGATGGTCGGGAACATCGTCCCCTAAGATCGCCATGGCTCGTTCTACCCGGGCAGCCGCCGCCACTGCGGCACGCGCTGAGCGACGGAGATTGGCATCGTCGAAATTGGCCAGTCTATTCCCGGTTGGGCGAGCGTCCAAGCGCTGACGTTTTTGGTCCCACTGGATGCGACTGGAATGAGCGCCAAGCCGCGATAGCAGTGCCGAAATGGCCTCGCCGTCGCGAATAGTTACTTTCTCCTGTCCCCGTGACTCTTTAGTCTTTGCGGTTATGCCAAAACGCCTCGCACACCCAGCCAAAGCCAGGGATGCCTCTTGTCCGGGGGCAGCGATCTCTAAACCGCTGCTGCGCCCTGGGTCGCCTAGCGTGCCCGCAGCCAGGAAAGCTCCTCGCCATGCCGCCTCTTGGTCTGTGACCGCCCCTGCAATGACTTGGGGTGGTAGACCAACAACGGTATGTCCTGAGCGAGTGACGAGTCCCACGCGCCGGATGAGCTTATCAGCATCCTCGCTTATTCTCAGCAAGTATTTGGGGGCTTTCCTTGAGGAATGCGCACCTAGTTCCATCAGGGAAACGTGGTTTCCAAATAGATCCTCGATCTCTTCCTTGACGCGGCGCGCCACGCAGAGCGCATCGAGCTCTATCTCTACGACGATATGATGCGGAAGGTGCTCGATTGTCCCCGCCAAACGTATAACGGCTGCGATTTCGGCAATGCGTGAGCTTCGCCGAGTGACCGTC
Organism: Corynebacterium sp. ES2794-CONJ1; assembly: GCF_025660615.1. Lineage (NCBI taxonomy): Bacteria > Bacillati > Actinomycetota > Actinomycetes > Mycobacteriales > Corynebacteriaceae > Corynebacterium > Corynebacterium sp. ES2794-CONJ1. Next base: position 151,057 of record NZ_JAOTIM010000001.1, read on the forward strand.
ACAGTGCACAGTTCTTGCTTTATCTGAGCGCTTAGTCCGGTCATACGACACACCTTCTTTTCCAGTGATCTCTATAATTGGGCGGCCAGCATTCACCTCGACTCATCAGGATTGGCTGCTCGCCAAGGAGATATTGTACTAGCTGTGGCGAGAATGGAGAGTTCCCTCCCCCTCACCCGCCCGATCTGAATACTCCTGTCGCAGTGCAGCTGCCAATTTCCGGGGGTCGTGACGTGAAGTATAAGCCCCCCTATAGTCTGCTTCTCTTAGATCGTAGAATTTTAATTGTGCTCCTATGCTCTCAGCAGCACGCTCGAGGTGAGTGCGATCAGCTTGTGTACCCAATGCAGAGGAATCAGCAATAACGATATCGGCGCTAAAGTTCTGCGCATGCTGTCGCATAATATGCAAGTGTCGTTCCGCACTAAAGCCGGCTGTCTCCCCTGGTTCGGCATCCAAATTGAGTATGACGATACGGAGCGCGGAGCTTTGATTAATGGCTTCCACCATCTCAGGAACAAGCAAATGCGGCAAGACCGAGGAAAACCAAGATCCAGGTCCCAAAGTAATCACATCGGCCTGCTCCACTGCGCAAAGTGCTTCAATGCATGCCGACGGCTTATCGGGGATAAGCCGCACTCGGCGCACCTGGCCCACAGTGGTGGCAACAGCTACTTGCCCCCGCACTTCGCGCATAATTCTTGGATCCGATTCCAGCCCTTGGACCTCCGCCTCGATATCAAGTGGTTGATCAGCAAGCGGTAGTACGCGACCCTCCGCTCGTATCATCTCAGCAACGGCATCGAGAGCCGCCACTTCGGAACCGAGCACGTCATAAAGACCAGAGATGAGCATATTGCCCACTGCGTGTCCTGCTAACGCTCCGTGCCCTCCAAAGCGGTGCTGTAGAGTTTCCTCCCACAGTTTTCCCCGCTCATCGTTTGGAGCAAGAGCTGCGAGAGCCATCCGCAGATCCCCTGGAGGTATTTGACCAAGTTCGCGGCGGATTCGACCAGAAGATCCTCCGTCGTCTGCGACGGTTACGATCGCAGTGATTTGGTGCGGGCTAAGTTGGCGCACCGCGCGTAGGGTTTGGAAGAGGCCATGGCCGCCGCCGAAACTTGCCACTCGAGTATCAAAAAACATTAGTCCAGCCTAGTGGCGATCGATATCGCGATGGCTAACGGTGATATCAAGATCGTCGATAGCACTGAGCCGCCGCCCGATCTCCTCCGCGATGGCAACTGAGCGGTGATGTCCACCAGTACATCCGATCGATACAGTGATAAAACGCTTGCCTTCATGGGCGAAGCCCTCGCGCATATCCACGAGCATGCGGAAAAAATTGTCGAGAAATTCTTCTGCTGCCGGTTGACTCAGAACATATCGGGCTACTGGCGCATCGATACCTCGGAACGGCCGCAACTCCGGAACCCAGAACGGGTTGGGCAGGAAGCGGACGTCCACCATGATATCGGTATCTCGTGGGGTGCCGTGCTTGAAGCCGAAGGATTGAACGGTAATATGCTGTTTTTGGCCAGAGAAATCCGAGAAGTTTGGCTCGATTGATCGGCGCAAGTCATGTACTGAGAGATCAGAGGTATCGATAACGACATCAGCGGATTCCTTGATGGTGGCGATGAGTTCGCGTTCGCGCTCAATGCCGACCAGTAGAGTGCCGCTGCCTTGGAGGGGATGGGTACGACGCAAGTTATCAAAACGCTTGATGAGCACATCGTCACGCGCATCCATGAACATGACCAGCGGTTGCAGTCCCTTTTTCTTCAACTCATCGATGACTTCATCGAGGCCAAAAGAGAAGTCAAGAGACCGCACATCTGAAACTATTGCGAGCTTATTGACAGGGGAGCTATCTCGCGCGCAGAATTCCACCAAATTGACTAGCAATTGTGGAGGTATATTTTGGGTGACGTACCAGCCCATATCCTCGAGCACTCGAGCTGCCGATGATAGTCCGGCTCCCGACATCCCCGTAATAATGACCGGTGGGTACTCAGGATTAGCTATAGAGTCAGTGTGCATACCAAAGATTATAACGGTCTCAGAAGCTTCCGCGGGCTTAAAGCTGGATGCGGGGATCAGGAATCTTTATGCAAGGCTTGGAAAACCTGAGCCGCAAGTGCTGGGCCGAATCCCTTAACCTCACGGATTTCTTCTTCGGTTGCAGCCTTTAATTTTTTAACGCTGCCAAAATGTTTAACTAGTTGAGAACGTCGATAGGTTCCTAACCCTGGAATATCGTCCAACTCACTCCGGCGCATACGAGTACTGCGCTGCTGTCGGTGAAAAGTTATAGCGAAGCGGTGGGCTTCATCGCGTAACTGTTGAATGAGGAAGAGCGCTGCGGAATTTCGTGGCAGAATGAGCGGGTACTCCTCCTGGGGTATCCACACTTCTTCTAGACGTTTTGCGATTCCAATCACTGCCACATCGGTTATCCCTAATTCATCAAGGACAGCCTGGGCTGCGTTGACTTGAGGGAGGCCGCCGTCGACGACGAAAAGCTGAGGCGCATAGGCAAAGCGCTGACCCTGGTCCTCGTTCAATTCCTCATCGCTGAAAACATCGCTAGTGTCCTCGGGCATGGCACGCTTATCTTCTTGATAGCGCAGGAATCTACGCCGTGTTACCTCGGCTATTGAGGCGACATCATTAGAATGTCCATCCCCCGCTGCCTCTTTAATTTTATAGCGTCGATAGTCGGATTTCTTCGGTAGACCATCTTCGAAAACTACGAGAGAAGCTACAACATCTGTGCCCTGGATATGGGAGATATCGGTGCATTCAATGCGTAGCGGTGCTTGTTCGAGGAAGAGTGCATCCTGGATCTCTTGAAGGGCTGCCGATCGAGCTGTGAGATCACCGACGCGTTTGATTTTATGTTGCTTCAGTGCTTCCTCAGCATTGCGTTCAACTGTTGTCATCAACGTGCGCTTATCACCGCGTTGTGGAATTCGGATATCGACGCCACTACCCCTTAGATCCTCGAGAAAAGCACGGGTGTGATCCACATCCGCGGGTGGAATCTGTACTAGCACCTGGCGTGGTACTACGTCTCCAGGGCGCCGTGCCGCATGATCAGAATTGTGCGATTGCTGATCAACACCGCGCCTGATGATTTTCTTCTCAGATTCGAGCGTATAGCTTTCCTGCTCGAGCGCTTGTGAATAAAATTGGATGAGGAAATTTTGCATAACTTCGCGCAACTCCGCCTCTGTATCATCGGTGCGGTCTACCACCCATCCCCGTTGACCGCGCACCCTGCCCTGGCGCACGTGGAAGAGTTGAATGGCGGCGGCGAGAGGATCGTGTGCAAGGGCTATAACATCGGCATCGGTGCCATCGCTGAGCACGATTGCCTGCTGTTCGGTGATTTTATTGACTGCCCCCAGGTCGTCACGCAACCTGGCCGCCTTCTCAAAGTCGAGCTCTTCAGCTGCTGCGAGCATCTCCCGTTCTATTCGTTTAACCACTGAGTCGGTACTGCCAGACATAAAGCTCACTAGACCATTAACGATCGCACGGTGCTCCGCTTCATCGACCTTCCCTGTGCACGGCGCACTGCATTTATCGATATAGCCCAACAAACATGGACGGCCCAGCGATTCGTGGCGTTGGAACACTCCCTTGGTGCACGTGCGCATGGGAAAAACGCGAGTCAAAAGATCTAAGGTTTCCCGCACCGCCCACGCGTGGGAAAAGGGCCCGAAATACCTAATTCCCTTTCGTTGCGGGCCGCGGTAGAAAAACGCTCGGGGAAAGCGTTCACCGACGCTGACCGCCAACACTGGGTAGGACTTATCATCTCGGTACTTAATGTTGAACTGCGGGTCGAATTTTTTAATCCACGTATATTCCAGTTGTAGCGCCTCAACCTCGCTACCGACGACTGTCCATTCCACTGCCGCTGCAGTGGTGACCATTTGGCGAGTACGTGGATGTAGCTGAGAAAGATCTTGAAAATAGTTGCTCAGACGGTTACGGAGATTCTTAGCTTTCCCGACGTAGATCACCCGCCGATTGGGGTCGAGAAATTTATAGACGCCCGGCTCGCTTGGGATGGTCCCTTTGGCCGGGCGGTAGCTAGCTGGATCTGCCACTCTTAATCTTCCGGCATGAATTTAGCCTCAAGGGCGCGGAACTTCTCTACCGCGTCGACAGAACGCAGGCCATCGGCCTTGAGAATGGCCCAAATGGGAACGTATTCGAAGTCTGGTAACTCGAGACGCGCCATCCATGCTCGTTGAGGGATGTCCAGACCGTAAATGACTGCCCACGGATAAAATTGAGTGCCAATGAAATTGCGGACCTCCACCCCATCTTCGTTTGCACGTAGCCGAGGCCGTGAGAGTGCGATATAGATTACTGTGGCAAAAACGCAGCCAACGAGAAAATATCCTATCTGATCAATGAGGGTAACGGCCGCTCCGGTGTCTCCGACGGCAACGATAAAGGCCAAAAAGGTATGCAGCGCTACGGTAATCAGGGAAAATACGATGGCGTATAGTCGCATTTTGCCGCTGGATATATCAAGCATCCACGGCTTGGTGGTGGTAAGAGCCGCATCTGCTGCCACATAGTTCTGGAGCGTGCGCTCATTCATGCTGGTGGGCTTTTTTTCTTCCACTGCTCCCCTACTTTTCTGATCACAGTCGTCGTAGTGGCCATTCAATATGTTTCATAGAAGCATAGCTAATGATCCTGGACGATATCTTCCACTGGGGATTATACCGATATTTCAAAGGGTGCTTGGTAACCCAGGCTACTGGCTTAACCCTCTCCACCCATATCAAGTGCAATCTCCGAAGCTAGTACGGTGGGGCTACGGAGCTCTTTGAAGCGCGCGAGATACTTGCCCACTATATTAAATTCCACGTTAACGATATCGCCGGCGACAACCTTGGCCAGATTATTGGGTGTTGTCGGTACCGCTACCTCAAAGAATTCTGGGCCTAGCTGTTCGACGGCCAAACTGGTGCCGTTCAAAGCTACCGATCCCTTGAGAACCAGATATTTCGCACAGCCGACGGGAATGCCGAACCTCAGAATGTCACCGCTATGACCTTTGACCCGCGTTCTCAGCGTGCTCACGGTGTCGATGTGCCCTTCGACTATATGTCCTTCAAGTCGTGCATGCGCGTGCAGTGGGCGTTCAAGGTTAACGTGGGCCCCTCGTAGGAGGCGCCCTAAATTGCTGTGATCTAAGGTGTGCGTGGTGATATCACTCACCCAACCGCTCTCCCCAAGCGATTTGATGGCTAGACCCACACCATTTACGGCGATGATCGCGCCATTATCGGCATCACTAAGAACCTTTTGTGCGGCGAATTCAATCTCGGTGCAGTGGTCGCCTTTGCGAATATCTTTTACAATTCCCACTTCTTCGATGATTCCAGTGAACACGAACGGTTCTTCTTCCCATAGCAGATAGCCACGACCCAAGTCACAACCCTAAATATCTAACCTTAATCGATCGACGAGTCAGGTTTGGGGTTTTTAGCAGCTAACCACGTTTAGCTATTGGTTGCAGCTCGAGTAGCTAGTTCTCTGAGGTGAGCTACAACCGCGTGCGGGTTTGGAGAGCCAAAAACTGCAGAGCCGGCTACAAAAGCATCGCAACCTGCGGCGGCTGCCTGCTCGATCGTATCGGTTCCAATGCCGCCGTCGATCTCTATGAGTGTGGAGAGATTGCGATGGGTGATTTCCTTTCTTAACTGCCGGACCTTCTCCAATTGCTCTGGCATAAACGACTGGCCTCCGAAGCCTGGCTCAACGCTCATCACTAATACAAGGTCGAATTCGGCGAGTACGTCTATATACGGCGTTAGGTCCGTCCCTGGGCGTAGGGAAAATCCTGCCCTGACCCCGCGGCTGCGAATATGACGCGCTAGTGCCACAGGGTCATGTGTTGCTTCCACATGAAAGATGACGCACGCGGCGCCCGCATCGATATAGGAGTCTACCCACTTCTCAGGTTCCTCAATCATCAGGTGAACGTCGAGTTCTTGCGAAGTGAGCTGGTGCACGGTTTCTGTGACCATCGGACCAAACGAAAGATTAGGAACGAAGTGACCATCCATAATATCGACGTGGATCCAGTCAGCATTGGATACCGTCTTAATGTCCTTGGCCAGGTGGGCGAAATCAGCAGCCAGAATGGATGGGGCAATAATGGCGCGGGATTCTAAATCACTCATGCCCCCATCGTAGTCGCTTCTGTTGAATGCGTTAGTTCTTCCTTAATACAGCGAAGAACATGGCATCTGTGCCATGTCGATGTGGCCACATCTGTACAGACAACTCATCTCCAGTCTGCTCCATACCGAGAGCAAACGGGTGAGCATCGCACTCTGTCACCGGGAGTTTTTCTACCGCCTTGTCGACGATGGCGCGAGTTTCGCGGAGATCAGGAGAGCAAGTGGAATACACCACTACTCCACCTGGCCGCACTAAGGTAATCGCCGATTCCAGCAACTCATACTGCAAGGTAGAAAGTTGGGTGATATCCGCTTCTTGTTTGCGCCACCGTGCTTCGGGGCGACGCCTGAGAGCACCCAAACCGGAACAAGGAGCATCGACGAGAATGCGATCGAAGCCTGGTTGCAGTCCAGAGTCTCGACCATCAGCGGTATGAACCGTCACCGGTAGATTGCGCACAGTTTGGGCCACTAACTGGGCACGGTGTGGCTGTAGTTCTACTGCGTCTACACGAGCCCCCTCCATACGTGCGAGGCTCGCGATCAGTGCAGTCTTTCCCCCCGGACCGGCGCATAAGTCTGCCCACCGGCCGGTGTCGTCGCCTTCTAATTCAGCCTCTACCAAGGCTCTAGCAATAAGCTGCGAACCTTCGTCCTGGACTGCTGCAAGTCCTTCCCTGACTGGTTCGAGACGTCCCGGATCACCTGATTTTAGATAAACGGCATAGGGGGAATATTTCCCGATCTCTCCCCCAGTTATAGCAGCCAATTCCTCCGCAGAGATCTCACCGGGACGCGCCACAAGGTGCACTGTAGGACGCAAGGAATCAGCATGAAGCGCCTCCTCTAATTCTCCTAAACCGAGAATTTCAGCGAAGCTTCGCGCGATCCATTCAGGATGTGCATGACGAAAAGCAATCGCCTCTAATTCGCCGTGAGGTGTCAGCGATTCCAGCAACTTTTCTTTATCTTTTCGGGAGATATGGCGCAAAATCGCATTACTAAAGCCTTTGGCTTTCTCCTGCCCGATAGCCCCTACGAGCGTGACAGTGGAGTCAACTGCGGCATAGGGGTCAACCCTGGTGTAGAGGAGTTGGTAGGTTCCGAGCCGCAGAGCGGCCAAAACGCCCTTGTCGATCTCTGGCAGCGGGCGTGAAGAGCAATGCGCGATCACGGCATCGACGACCCCTTGTACGCGGAGTAATCCATAGGTCAACTCCGTGGCGAAAGCGGCGTCGCGGCGCTTCAAGCGGTAGTCACGCAGTAGTTGCGGAAGAGCCAGGTTCGCGTATGCCCCTTCCTCGTTGACGCGGTAAATAATATCGAAGGCCACCGCGCGGGCGAGGTCGACGTTCAGCAGATCATGTGGGTCTCCACCGGGAGTGTAGTAAAAACGTGACGAGCTTTTCTCATAGGTTTTGCTGCGCTGTGATCGCGGGCTCTGAGAGTCCGATGAGGGCGGGACAGCTTGGATGCCCTTCTTAGCGTTGGAACGGGAGCGAAAGCCACCAGCCGAAAATGTCATTGCATAACCAACCCTTCTGTAGTACTCAAACCCCGCGCCCAGTCAGCAGCGTTCATCATTTTTTTGCCCGGCGCTTGAACTTCAGTCAAAGCCACACTACCTGAACCGGTTCCTACCAGAACTCGTCTCTTCTCGATCAGAAGCTCCCCGGGCGCCAATGAATAAGCCGCATGGTCCTCGCAGAGATGTACGCGCCCAAGTTTTATCCTGTCGGCTCCCAGCATTGTCCAAGGCCCGGGCGTTGGAAGATGGGCTCGGATATGTCTATCGATATGCGCAGCGCTGAGTGCCCAATCGACCCGAGCGTTAGCAACGTTGATCTTGGCCGCATGTGTTACAGAACCTTCCTGGGGTTTCAGCAGCGCCGTACCCGAGGCTAACTGATCCACCGACGAGACGAGGAGATCCGCTCCCAGATCGCTAAGGTGAGCCAATAACTCTCCCGCCGTCTCAGTACCGATCATGGGGTATTCCACGGTGTCGATGAGCGCACCAGTATCAAGTCCCTCATCGATCCTAAACGTGCTTGCTCCAGTTAGTCGATCACCGGCAGCAATAGCAGCTTGAACGGGGGCTGCTCCGCGCCACCGAGGTAGCAGGGAGAAGTGGAGATTGATAAAACCGAAAGGTACCGCATCCAGCAGATCACTGGGGATCATATTTCCGTAAGCAACGACAGGGACACAGTCTGGATTGAGTCGCGATAACGCTGCGCGAAATTCATCTCCATCTTCGGTTCCCGCTTTCAGCGTATGCGGCCGTAGCACTTCTATGCCGTTGTCAATAGCAAGCTGCGCCACCGGTGAAGGATGAAGGGCACGCCCTCGTCCTTGGCGAGCGTCAGGTCGGGTCAGGACAGCCACAACCTCGTGATCTGAGGCAATAAGTTTTTCTAAGGCTCCGACCGCGGGCTCTGGGGTCCCTGCGAAAATTAGACGCATATAGTTTTTCTTTCTGTACTGGCGAGGACTTTTCCACATTTAGCTTGTATTTTCTGCTCCCTACTATAAGCGACTCGAAATCCTTTGCAGAAAAATAGCGTGAGCTCTCGAGCTAGAGAGCACCAGGAGAGATAGGCTTAGCCAATCCGGAGAGGATCCACTTGAATGCGCAGGGGTAATGTTTGCTTCTTGAGTGCCCTCGCATATGCGGCTTTGGAGAGCGCCCTGCCAAGCTCGTCCTTGGGGAAAAGAGGAGCTCGAATAAGAATCCGCTGTGGTGGACCGAAGGAATCCTGATCATATTCACCGGGTAAACTCTGTCCAGGTGGCAGATCCACAGGTCCTAAAACTACGGCGGATGGTGGCAGTTCGACGATTCTCAAAAATTGTTCCACGGCACCCGCAGCGCCATCAATGGCTGCCATATGAACGGCAGGGGGCAAATTTACTTCGGAGCGTTCGGCTAATTCTCGAGCCGCGTGCCCAGGGGCATCCCACCTGATCAAATGCTGCACAACGGCTAAGCCTGGGTCCGCAACGATCACAACCTCTCCCCCATGCCGACCGGGAATGACCAAGCTGGAGGCGGACATCCAAGATTTAAAAGCCTCCTCGGTGGCCCGCAGATCTTGCCGCCCTAGGAGTGACCATGTATCCAATAACACCGCTGCTCCATAGCCGAGACCGTCAACGGTCGGCTCCGCCCCCGGTGTGGCAATAACGATGGCTGGCTTGTCTACGACGGTGGCGAGTATATTTTTCCCTCCCGACGTTCGGATTGGCGTCTGTGGGAAAGCTAGTCCGAATTCTTCAGCAGTCCTTTCTTGCCCTAAGACGACTGCGCGTAGCTGTTGTTTGCCACATTCCATACATCGATAATTCGGTTCTTGGCGGCCACACCACTTACATTCCGGAACCGCTGCAGCAACCGGATGGTGCCTGTCCGACGGTGTGAGGGCACGAGGATGCATCCGAGAGTTAGAAATTCCTAATGGTCCGTTGCACCCTCGACAGCGGGCGGGATGCCTACAATTGCCGCAACTGAGAACAGGAATATAGCCTTTTCTAGGTACCTGAACAAGAGCAGGAAGCCCTTTCTCTAGACTGGAGCGGATCGCTTGGAAGGCACTACTGGGTAGACGAGAGTTGCGGGCATAGCGGTCGCGTTCGAGAGCGAGATCGGTATCCGCGCTGGCATGTATTCTTGGCATCGAGCGCCTAATAACTTCACGGGGAGCACTCAGATCGTGAACCCAGCCTGATTCCACGAGCAACTGGCTTTCGGCGGTTCGTGTCCACCCAGCGAGGATGAGTGACGCTTTTTCTTGAGCTGATCGAGTAGTTAAAACTTCGCGGGCGTGTATATAGGGAGCACGCGGGTCGACGAGATTCTCATCACCATCATCCTTTAATATAATCAGCGATAATTTATTAACCGGTGCAAAAGCCGCACTCCGAGTACCTATGACTAAGCGGCCTTGGCCGTGCAGGACCGAGAGAAAGCGGCGGTATCGCGCCTGCTTACCTAAGGATGACGTAAGAATAGTAATTTGCTTGGTTCCAACAAGGGTACGCAGAGCCTTCTCAAGGCGGTCCACGTCACGCTGGTGTGGCACCACGATGAGTGCCCCTCGCCCCTCGAGTGCGACTTTTACCGCTAGATTGGCCATAGCTAGCGCCCAGTCCTCCTGGGGCGCAAATTGCCATGCTGCCCGAGCTATTTTCTGAGCGAGTACCGCATCGACGAAACTAGTTCCGTGAGAGTATTTAGCGAATGCGCTCAGGTCAGGCTCGCTAACCTCACCGCAGTCTTCCCATGCTGTTGTGGTATCAGAAGTTTCAGCTGCTGCATGGCGGCTCGGAATGGCAGCACGTATGAGATCGCTGGTGATCCCCCCATATCGCGCTGCTAAGGCGGCAATTAAGGCTCGCAACTTCTCGGTGTACACAACCTCGGGAGAAATCACTCGCTCGAGCCATTTCAGTTGTCCTGGGTGATCGGGGTCAGAAACGCGGTCGATTACCACCGCGTTAACTAGGCGGTGAGCAAATCGGACCCTTACCATGACCCCTGGCTGGCAGTCTTCGGATTGTTCAGCGTCGATACGATACTCGAATATTCGGTCGAGTTGAGATAGACCCAATAAAGGCAAAACCCGCGCCACCGGAGCATAGGGTGCTGGTTCGCGAGTTTTAGCCATAGTAGAAATATATACGATAGGTGCGACGCTCGGCTGTTAGGCTCGGGCTGCTAGAATTCGGTTTGCCACCTCGGAGAGTTGATCAACCCGATCAAGCCTTTCCCATGGAAGATCCAGATCCTCACGGCCGAAATGACCGTAGGCTGCTGTCTGCCGGTAGATTGGGCGCAGCAGATCGAGGTCGTGGATGATGGCGGCGGGTCTGAGATCGAAAACCTCCGTTACTGCATATTGGATATCTGCATCGCTGAGTCCGTTGAGAGCCGTTCCGAATGTCTCGACGTATAATCCTACTGGGTTAGCTCGGCCGATTGCATAGGCTACCTGCACTTCTGCCCGTCGAGCCAAGCCCGCTGCCACAATATTCTTAGCAACCCATCGCATGGCATAGGCCGCAGACCGGTCAACCTTACTGGGATCTTTACCCGAGAAAGCTCCACCACCATGGCGAGCCATGCCACCGTAGGTATCAACGATAATTTTGCGCCCCGTCAGACCTGCATCCCCCATGGGGCCGCCGATAACAAAGGACCCCGAGGGGTTTACCAGTACTTTCTTATCCGCGGTTGTGATCAACTGATCGAGCTGGGTTTCTGCAATCACCCAGTCGATGACATGGGTCGTGATCTGTTCGGCCAGCCATTCCTGCGTAATCTCAGGATCGTGTTGCGCCGATACCACAACCGTGTCAAGTGCCACTGGACGATCGTTTTCGTCATAAGCGAGTGTTACTTGAGTCTTACCATCGGGTCTCAGGTGTCCTACGATTGATTCCTTTCGCACCTGGGTAAGGCGTCGCGCAAGTCGATGCGCTAAGTAAATCGGCAACGGCATATAATCGGGAGTTTCGTCTGAGGCGTATCCAAACATCAGACCTTGATCGCCCGCTCCAGCTTGATCATTTTGATCTTCAATTTCGCCGCTTCGCGCTTCTTGTGACACTGAGACCGAGCCGCCAATTTCTGGACTTTGCTCGCCGATGGCTATATTGACGCCGCAGGTACTTCCGTCGAAGCCTACATGAGAGGATACGAAGCCAATCTCTCTGAGCGTAGAGCGAACTAGGGTGGCAATATCAACATAGGACTGGGTTCGTACTTCCCCCACCACGTGGACCTGTCCAGTGGTGACGAGTGTTTCCACTGCAACGCGAGAATCCTTGTCGCTAGCGAGCATGGCATCGAGAATGCCATCCGAGATGGCATCACAGATTTTATCTGGGTGCCCCTCAGTCACGGATTCACTTGTGAAGTACCGAAGTGCGGTGGTCTCAGACATATAATTTTCCTCTAGTTCAATTTTAGGGGCCTATGCGTCGGCCTTTACTTTTACATAGGATCGCGTCACACATAGATTCAGCGATGCGAATGAACTCACCCTAATATAGACCAAGCTGTCTAAAATCACAAAGACCTGGTCTCCAGATGGGACTCGACGCTGTCGAGAATGGCTGCGGCAATAACGGCCTTGGATGCCTGGGCTAACTCACTCGTATGCCCGTCGCGGTGCAAGATATAACCAGCATTTGTTGTTTGACCGAATACTTTCCCGCTCCCAACTTCGTTGAGCATCATCAGGTCACAGCCTTTTTTAGCCAGTTTGCGCAGCCCGTAGTCTAGCGCTGTATATGTGCTATCACCGGTTTCTGCAGCAAAACCCACTATAACAAGCGATTGCGGTAGGGTGCCTTGGTCGCGCTGCTCCACCACCGAGGCCAGAATATCGGGATTCTCAACCATCTCGATGGTGGTTAGCCGTGCGGCCGCAGAGCCGTCTTTTTTTAATTTTGTTGTCGCCAGCTGAGCTGGGCGATAGTCCGAGACCGCCGCTGCCATGATGAGCACATCCGCATCTGCTAACTCTTCAGTTAATGCCTGATGCATATCGAGCGCAGATTCCACGATGATCAGGCGGGCACCGGCGGGCACTGGTAGTTCTTGGGTATTGCCAGCGATGATCACCACGTTGGCGCCGCGCTGGGCGGCAATCTCGCCCAAAGCATAGCCTTGACGCCCGGAGGAATGGTTGCTGATGAACCGCACTGGATCGATGGCCTCTTTAGTCCCCCCCGCTGTGATGACGATTTTCCGGTTAACTAAGCTCTGCTCGAGGTGAACCCCGGCACCAACACTGCGTGCGAGCTCGGCGATTTGGAGCGGCTCCAGCAATCGCCCCGGACCTGAGTCCTTACCTGTCAACCGTCCATGGGCTGGATTGAGCACGACGTAACCACGAGATCGCAGCACCGCGACATTGTCGACAGTGGCGGCATTCTCCCACATCTCGGTATGCATGGCAGGAGCAAAGACCACTGGGCATGTGGAAACTAAAATGGTAGCTGCGAGCAAATCATCAGCTCGGCCACTAGCAACCCGAGCCAGCAAATCAGCTGTTGCTGGCGCTACGATGATCAGATCCGCCTGCTGGCCAATGCGTATATGCTGGACACCAGCGACATTTTCAAAAACTGAGGTAGCTACGGGATTACCACTGAGCGCCTCGAAGGTGGCTGAGCCGACAAATTGCAAAGCGGCCTCAGTAGGAACCACGATGACATCGTCCCCACATTCCTTGAAATGACGAATCAAGGCACATGCCTTATAGGCAGCTATGCCTCCGGCGACGCCAATGACGATGGTGCGCGGTGTACTCACCTAAAATCCTCTCGCTTGGATATCCACGATCTTCTATTAAATTAGATGGCTGCGATAGTGGTCAATAATAACCGAAAGCACCTCCGACAAAATCTGCCGAAGGTGCTAGCTGGCGGAAGCCGCTGAGAACTCCCCACAGCGGAATCGTCTAGCCTTCCTCGTGGTCAAGAAGTCCAGATTCAATTTCTCGCAGAGCGATTGATAGTGGCTTTTCTTGGTGCTCCGGAGTGACTAGAGGCCCAACAAATTCGAACACTCCCTCGTCTTCCTGCTGAAAGTAGGAGTTAATTTGGCGGGCACGTTTGGCCGCAAATATGACAAGGGCGTATTTGGAAGATACCCGTCCGAGCAGCTCATCGATAGGAGGTGCCGTAATGCCCGTAGGCTTGTCGTAGACGCCCTGATTTTTCTCGTTAGCGTTGCTCACGTTAGTTTCTCTTCACCTTCATTGTGTTGATAAATTTTCCCTGCCCTGCACTTAGATTAGCCGGCTTGGGTATTGCATACAAAAAGTACTCAGCCTGAGCAGTCAGGCATGATACTCAGCTTCGAAAGATGCGCACCAGCCGAGTAACCGCTTCTTCGAGGTCGTCGTTAACAACAATATGGCGGAATTCGTGCTGCGCTTCCATCTCTACCCGGGCGGTCTCTAAGCGCCGATTGACGGCAGCTTCATCTTCGGTGCCACGACTAGTAAGGCGCTCAACAAGTGTGTCCCAACTAGGTGGGGCCAAAAATACAGATTCAGCCTCAGGCATCATAGCCACTACGTTGCGCGCCCCTACGAGGTCGACCTCGATGAGAACAGGGCGTCCGGCTGCAAGCGCGTTCTTGACGGGTTGAGCAGGAGTCCCGGAGCGCTGCAATCCTCCATGGATATCAGCCCACTCCAGCATTTCACCCTTGTCGATGCACTCTTGGAAGTACTCAGCAGTGACAAAGAAGTAGTCCCTGCCATCCTGCTCGCCAGGGCGAGGCCCCCGTGTTGTCATCGATACGGAAAAATAAAGGTCGGGTAGTTCCTCGCGCAGCCTTTTCACCACCGTGGATTTGCCCACTGCGGAGGGACCGAGCAAAACAACCAACCGACCACGGGCGCTGGCGCCACTCATGTGATTAATCCTCGGAGAATCCGAAACGCTCCAGGAGCGCACGGCGCTGACGATCGCCGAGACCACGTAGACGACGCGTCTGAGCAATTTCGAGCTCTTCCATGATTTCCTTGGCCTTGACCTTACCAACCTTGGGCAGGGACTCCAACAGCGCAGAAACCTTGGTCTTTCCGATAATTTCGTTCTCGGAAGCCTTCTCGAGGACTTCCTTCAAAGTGATGTCGCCGCGCTTGAGTTCTTCCTTGAGCTTAGCGCGAGCTTTACGTGCTTCTGCAGCCTTTGCCAGGGCTTCTTTACGCTGCTCGTTGGTCAACTGTGGGAGTGCCACGTTGGAGCCTCCAAATCGTTAGGGAAATACTGGATTAAAATTCTTGTAGTGCGCCTTTGCACAGATCACGCAAAGGCTCATGCGAAAATCTACCACAAAATATTTGTATTACAACGTTGAAATTAATAATGCTGTTCTGCCCGCTTCACGGTAATTTGCAAATCTTCTGGTACTACCCTATTTCTCGGTTAAAACCGCAGGTCAACAACGTGTAGACCTGCGGTCTGAATAAACCCTCTGAACTGGTGTTATGAGAATTCCTCAGCACATTTTCGAGCCTCGTCGCGGAGTTTGCTAGCACTCGGCCCATATCTGAGGATCGCCCGCGAGATATTAGGGAAACTTAAATCGGTTACCCCCTTTGTAATGCGAGCAACATCACTCGCCTGTGCTCCCTGAGCACCCACTCCCGGGAGCAAAACTGGCCCGTTGAACTCACTGAGATCAGGAGGGTTATCCACTGTTGCTCCAATAACCACGCCGATATCACCCACGGAGTGAGTATGGTGCTGGTTATTGACTGATGCGGCCGCGTTAACGATCTGTTGGGAAACCCTAACGCCGTGGGCGTCACAGTGGTTTTGAAGGTGTCGAGCCTCTGGGTTGCTTGTTGCAGCCAGGACGAAAAGGCCGCCCTTATGGTGGTGAGCGAGCTCGATAACAGGCTGGAGAGAGCCAAAACCTAGATATGGGGAGACCGTTACGGAATCGGTTCCCAGCGGCGAGGAGGGATCCAACCACGCCCGAGCATATCCTGCCATAGTGGAACCAATATCGCCTCGTTTGGCGTCGGCAAGCACTAGAGTTCCAGCCTGCCTAAGCTCACTCAGAACAGTTTCTAGCACCGAGATACCAGCAGCTCCGAAAGCCTCGTAGAAGGCAACTTGAGGCTTGATCAAAGCCACATGGCCGGCGAAGGCTTCAACGCAGATCTCAGAGAATTTCTCGATACCAGATGGGGAGTACTCTAAACTCCACGCGCTCAGTAACTCAGGGTGTGGGTCGATCCCCACACATAAACGGCCCCACCGTCGCCCCGCTTCACGCAACCGGTAACCAAAACCAGCACCTTGTTCCATATCAATTGGATTCATGGCGGCCCACTGCGTGATCAAGTTCTTGCAAAGCTCGCACCGAGAGAGTGCCGCGACGTCTAGCCTCTATCCCCTGCACTGCCGCCGTGACGCCTTGAACAGTGGTCACTAATGCAACACCTGCACCCACTGCGGCGACACGAATCTCATAGCCATCGTGAAGAGCCCCTGCGGATCCCGCTGGAGTATTGAGAATAAGGTCTACCTTGCCCTCGTGAATTAAGTCCACAATCGACTTACGTCCTTCGTAGCCTGGCTGGTCTACTTCGGAGCGTTTGAGCACCTGCTCGCATTCAACGCCATTACGGCGCAACATGGCTGCGGTACCAGAGGTGGCTAAAAGTTTGAATCCGAGGGATGCTAAACGCTGAATTGGGAAAATCAGGGTTCGCTTATCGCGGTTGGCAACTGACACGAAAACGGTACCCTGAGTTGGTAGCGCTCCGAAGGCTGCTTGCTCAGCTTTGGCGTAGGCCGCACCGAAATTATCAGCCAGTCCCATCACCTCACCCGTGGACTTCATCTCGGGAGAGAGCAAGGTATCGAGCATGGTGCCATCGGGGCGCCTAAAGCGAGTAAAGGGAAGCACCGCCTCCTTCACTGCGATTGGGCTTTCTAAGGGGAGCGATCCACCATCATGGTCGGTAGGGATCATTCCCTCTTCTTGCAGCTCCGCGATGCTAGCACCTGTCATGATTC
Organism: Corynebacterium sp. ES2794-CONJ1; assembly: GCF_025660615.1. Taxonomy (NCBI): domain Bacteria; kingdom Bacillati; phylum Actinomycetota; class Actinomycetes; order Mycobacteriales; family Corynebacteriaceae; genus Corynebacterium; species Corynebacterium sp. ES2794-CONJ1. The sequence continues at coordinate 167,829 of NZ_JAOTIM010000001.1, forward strand.
GTGCCGCCGCTTTGGCTAGATGGACCCCGGTTGCTTTTGATACGAAGGGCACTGTACGAGAGGCACGTGGATTGGCTTCGATGACGTACAAAATATCGTCCTTCAGAGCGAACTGAACATTCATCAATCCCTTGACCCCAATCCCATGGGCAAGGGCCGTCGTGGAACGTCGCACATTTTCGATATCCTCGGCACCCAAAGTCATTGGCGGGAGAGCACAGGCCGAATCACCAGAGTGAATTCCAGCCTCCTCGATATGCTCCATAACACCTGCTAGATAGACATTCTCGCCATCACACAAAGCGTCAACGTCGATTTCGATAGCATTATCTAGGAAGCGGTCTACGAGAACAGGATGATCGTTCGTAATTTCCGTGGCTCGGTCTATATAGCTCTCGAGAGATTTTTCATCGTAGACGATTTCCATACCTCGCCCGCCCAGTACATACGAAGGGCGCACAAGTACGGGATAACCAATTTCGGCGGCTACCGCGCGGGCTTCCTTAAAGGAGGTTGCGGTACCGAATTCCGGAGCTGGTAGTTCCGCTTTTCGCAAGACTTCGCCAAACTCGCCGCGATCCTCCGCGAGATCGATAGCCTCGGGGCTGGTGCCGATAACGGGAACCCCAGCATCGCGTAGTTGGGCCGCGAGACCCAGAGGAGTTTGACCCCCCAGTTGCACGATCACACCTGCAACGGTGCCCGACTGGGACTCAGCATGGTAAACCTCCATAACGTCTTCGAAGGTCAGTGGCTCAAAGTATAGCCGGTCGGCCGTATCGTAGTCTGTGGAAACAGTCTCCGGATTGCAATTGATCATCACGGTTTCGTAGCCCACCCGTGATAATTCAAGAGCCGCGTGCACACAGGAATAGTCAAACTCAATACCCTGGCCGATGCGGTTCGGGCCGGAGCCCAAGATGATAATTTTCGGCTTTTCCCTCTGTGGGCTCACCTCGGACTCGGCGGCTGGATCGAGTTCATATGCCGAATAATAATACGGGGTCTGGGCCTCAAATTCTGCCGCGCAGGTATCAACAGTTTTGAACACCGGACGAATTCCTAGCGACCAACGCAAGCGGCGAATCCCCGCCTCACCAGCGAATTCTGGTCGCAACTGGGCAATCTGACGGTCGGAGAGGCCATAGAACTTAGCTCGGCGCAACAAGTCTTCTGACAGAGTTTTTGCGGCGATCATTTCTTCGCGGAAATCTACTAGTGATTTCAATTCACCCAGGAACCACGGATCTATTCCGGACTTTTCGTGAACCTGCGCGATTGTGGCACCAAGACGAAGCGCCAATTCCGCGTCATATAAACGGCCTTCGGTCGGACGAACGAGGTCCTCGAGGACGGCCTGGAGGTCTCGGGCGCGATCGCCGGCGAATACTTCATCGTCTACGGCCCAAAAGCCAGCCTGCTTATTTTCCAAAGACCGCATGACCTTTCCTAAGGCTGCGATATAATTGCGCCCGAGACTCATGGCTTCGCCTACGGATTTCATGGTGGTCGTAAGCGTATCGTCGGATCCTACGAATTTCTCGAATGCAAAGCGAGGAGCCTTAACGACCACATAATCTAAGGTAGGTTCGAAAGCTGCTGGCGTTACCTTGGTGATATCATTATCGATCTCATCGAGGGTATAACCAATGGCTAATTTGGCTGCTATTTTGGCAATAGGAAATCCCGTTGCCTTCGAGGCCAATGCCGAGGATCGCGACACTCTGGGATTCATCTCGATGGTGATCAGGCGCCCATCCTTTGGATTGAGCGCGAACTGGATATTACATCCACCAGTATCAACACCCACTTCGCGGATGATTGCGATACCCTGATCGCGCATTTTCTGGAATTCGCGGTCGGTCAAAGTCATGGCGGGGGCCACCGTCACGGAGTCACCTGTGTGCACACCGAGAGCATCGACATTCTCAATCGAACAAACAACAACGACGTTATCGGCGCTGTCACGCATCAATTCGAGCTCATATTCTTTCCATCCCAGGATGGATTCTTCGATCAACACATTGGCCTCAGGAGATGCAGCTAGGCCGCCACCGGCTATACGCTCAAGATCGTCCTCGTTATAAGCCAAACCAGAACCTAAACCACCCATAGTAAAGGAGGGTCGCACAACGACAGGGAGACCAAGTTCTGCAACGGTTTCATGCACTTGTTCCATATTGTGGCAGACTCGTGAACGGGCAGACTCTCCGCCAATCTTCGCTACAATATCTTTGAATTTCTGACGGTCTTCACCCCGTTCGATGGCTGCTATATCAGCGCCGATGAGCTCAACACCGTATGCGTCGAAGGAACCGCGCCGATCTAGCGCGATGGCGGCATTCAGCGCAGTTTGGCCTCCGAGGGTCGCCAGCACTGCATCGATGGGGTGTCCTTGAGCACGCTCTTTTTCGAAGATCGCCTCTATATATTCGGGTTCAATCGGCTCAACGTAGGTATGATCGGCAAACTCTGGGTCGGTCATAATCGTGGCCGGATTAGAATTAACCAGGCTAACTCTCAAGCCCTCGTCCTTTAAAACGCGGCAGGCTTGGGTGCCCGAGTAGTCAAATTCGCAGGCTTGACCAATGACGATTGGACCTGATCCGATAACCAGGACGTGCTTGATATCTTGGCGTTTTGGCATTGTACGCTTCCTCCTGGTTAGTTTTTCTGCTGCGCTGCCATCACGGCAACGAATTGGTCAAAAAGCGGCTGGGCATCCGTGGGGCCGGCTGCGGCCTCGGGGTGATACTGCACAGAAAAAGCGCGGCCATTGACAAGAGCTACACCCTCAACAGTGCCGTCGTTTAAGCACGTATGTGTTATCTGCGCTCGTCCAAAGGGGGTATCGAAACTTTCACCCGGTGACCCCTTTAGAGCGAATCCGTGATTCTGGGAGGTGATATCGATCTTGCCGGTGAGGTGATTAAGAACGGGAACATTGATACCCCGGTGACCGAACTTCAATTTATATGTCTCAAGTCCCAGCGCACGGCCGAGGATTTGATTCCCGAAACATATGCCAAAGAGAGGTATTTCGTGTTTGAGGATCTCTTTGACAATTCCGACCATGATATCTGCGGTAGCAGGGTCCCCTGGTCCATTGGAGATAAAAATACCGTCAGGCTGATGGGCCATAATATCTGCAAAGGAAGTATTAGCTGGAACAACAACAGTTTTAATACCGCGGCGGGCAAAATTACGTGGTGTATTCGATTTGATACCCATATCGTAGGCAACCACCGTAAACTGGGGGTCTCCCTCACTATCCACGGTATACACATCATCGGTACTGACTTGCTCCGCCAGGCTCTGCCCAACCATCTCAGGTTGGGATTTGACGATCTGGATGAGTTCGTCAAGTGCCTTGTCGGCATCGTCACCGGAGAAGATACCAGCCGTCAATGAACCGAAATGCCGTAGATGCCGCACTATGGCACGGGTATCGACGCCCTGGATACCCACGATATTCTGAGCGACCATTTCCTCTTCCAGGGAACGACGAGCACGCCAGCTGGAAACGGTGGTGGAGAGATCGCGAATCACGAGACCAGCGACCCAAATGCGGTCATCGCGAGATTCACCGTCTTCGTCATTCCACCCAGTATTTCCAATCTGAGGGGCGGTGGTCACCACGATCTGTCGATGATAAGAAGGATCTGTCATGGTCTCCTGATATCCGGTCATCGCAGTGGTGAAGACCGCTTCACCTAAAGTGCGGCCAAGAGATCCGAAGCTTAAGCCGCGGAAAACCTTGCCGTCAGCTAGAACAAGGAGCGCTGGGGTGCGCATAGGGTTATTCACTATATGAGCCTTTCGAGAATTTTCCTGCTTATTGAGCTTCGGGCGCCCTAAGCTGCGTGATGGTACCGCGTAAAATGGTGGCAATAACCCTAGCGTCAAAAGTCATCCCCGCATAGGGCGTATTGGAAGACTTCGAAGCCAGGGCCAATGGATCGACTGTCCACGGCTGATTCTCGGCAATGAGCGTGAGATTCGCGGGTTCGCCTTCAGCGATGGGGCGACCGTGGCCCGGAAGCCGGACGAGTTCGGCGGGCCGTTCAGACATGACTTTTGCGACAAAACGCCAGTTAGCCAAGCCGGAAGAGACAAAGAGTTGAGCAATGATGGCAAGCGAGGTTTCCAACCCCAGCATTCCTGGGCGAGCGTTCTCAAACTCACAGCATTTCTCCTCAGAACCATGAGGAGCGTGATCGGTAGCAACTATATCAATGGTGCCATCCAGCAGGGCATCGCGTAACGCCACCGTATCTGATTCCTCACGTAGCGGAGGGTTGACTTTATTCACGCCATCATAAGTTTCTAAACGCTCGTCGGTGAGCAACAGGTGATGCGGGGTAACCTCGGCGGATATGGGAATATCCTGACTCTTGGCCCAGCGCACCAACTCAACGGTGCCCTTAGTGGAAGCATGACAAATATGCATCCGGGTGCCATAATCCCGACAGAGTAGAGCATCGCGAGCCACTATGGACTCCTCGGCAACACGTGGCCAGCCCTGCAAACCTAATGTGGCAGCTCGTTTTCCTTCATGTGCCGACGCTCCATCTGTTAGTCGCGGATCCTCACAATGCTGAGCAAGGAGTACGTCCGTACCCTTAGCGTATTCAATAGCCCGGCGCATCAATAACGGATTGTCCACACATTTTCCGTCATCGGAGAATAGCCGCACCTTGGCTTGTGAACGCGCCATCATCCCAAATTCGGTCAGTACCTTGCCTTCAAGGCCCTGCGTAATCGATCCGACGGGGTGAACATCGCACAGACCTATGTCTTGGCCTTTAGCCCACACGGCCTCAGCGATGATCGACTGGTCCATCACGGGTTGAGTATTAGCCATAGTAAATACTGCAGTGAAGCCACCGCGGGCGGCTGCGAGCGATCCCGTCGCGATGGTTTCGGTATCTTCTCGACCTGGTTCACGTAAGTGCACGTGAATATCTACCAGCCCAGGCAGTAGAACAGCACCCTGACCATCGATGATCCGATCAGCTTGGGTTTGTTGCGAATCGAGTTCGATGATGACCCCGTTGTCAATGAGAATATTTTGGGGTTTGCCTTCGCCATAGGGGCGTATGTTTTTGAGCAATAAGGTTCCAGGAGCCGCCGGTGCGAGCTCACCCGTGGCAGGATAATGAACTGAATCAGACATCTATGTTTTCCTTCTCTGACGCGTGATTTAAAAGCCGTGGTTATCGGAATGAGCAAGCAGCGTAAATAACACTGCCATCCGGCTGTGAACACCATTGTTCACCTGCTGTAGCACTGCAGTGCGAGGTAAGTCAGCGACATCGTAGCTAATTTCCATACCGCGCAGCATTGGGCCTGGGTGCATGACAATGGCCGACTCTTTGAGCAGGGATTCCCGCTCGCGATTCATCCCATACAGGGTTGCGTATTCGCGGTGTGACGGGAAAAAACCTCCATGCATGCGTTCTTTTTGAACACGCAGCATCATTACGACATCAGCGTCTTTAAGCTCGGAATCCATGTCATAGGAGGTTCGAACTGGCCAGTTCTCCACTCCCTGAGGAAGCAGGGTACCTGGTGCTACCAGTACTACGTGAGCTCCAAGGGTGCTGAGAAGATCAACGTTGGATCGTACGACTCGGGAATGGAGACAGTCACCGACGATCACGACCTTCTTGCCCTCAATCTCGCCCAGGCGTTGTCGCATAGTGACGGCATCAAGAAGAGCCTGGGTAGGGTGCTGATGCGCACCGTCTCCAGCGTTGATGACACTAGGGCCATCACCGCCTGGGGCGACCCACTCGGCCAATTGCGCGGCGGCACCAGCAAAAGGATGCCGAATGATGAGGGCATCCGCGCCTACAGCTTTGAGTGTGAGTCCCGTATCTTTGAGCGATTCTCCCTTTTGCACCGACGACGATGAGGCCGAAATATTGATAACATCGGCACTCATCCACTTACCCGCGGTTTCGAACGAGGAACGCGTTCGCGTGGAATTTTCATAAAAAACCGTGAATATAGTCCGCCCGCGCAGCGTCGGCAGCTTCTTGATTTCTCGACCCATTAGGGCCTCGCGGAAACGGTCGGCCTCGTCCATGAGTGCAAGGATCTGATCTTTGCCCAGGTCACCGATGGAAAGTAGGTGCTTCATCTTTACTTGTCGCTTCCTCGAGTTAGGATAACCGCGTCACGGCCATCAATTTCATGTAGCAGTACGGTGACATCTTCGGTGCGAGAAGTGGGAAGATTCTTGCCCACATAATCAGCACGAATGGGTAATTCGCGGTGACCGCGATCAACAAGGACTGCTAATTGTACTGAGCGGGGCCGCCCCAAATCGCGCAGAGCATCAAGTGCGGCGCGGATAGTTCGTCCCGAATAAAGGACGTCATCGACTAAGATGATATGAGATCCGTCAACTCCCCGAGTGGGAATTTCTGTGGGTTGCAGAGCGCGATGTGGCTTAGAGCTGAGATCATCACGATAAAGGGTGATGTCTAAGCTTCCAGTAGGAATATCTACGCTTGAAAACTCGGCGACTTTTTGCTGTAAACGCTTAGCCAGAGGTACGCCCCCGGAGGGGATGCCTAATAACAGGATGGACGAATTGTCAGCGGCGTCAAGGGCCGTTTTTTCGATAATTTGGTGCGCGATGCGTGCGATAGTGCGCGCCACGTCTTCAGCTTTAAAAAGCTCGACCGTAGCGGGTTTAGATTCGCTCATCGTGACCTCCTTCCCCGCCTCTCTGTGCGGTCCGTTAAAGGATGTCGTGCCCCGAATGAGGCGATGGACAGTATGAAATTGTTGCGATGGCTGATCCGCTGGCCACCGCAAAGCGACCGTATAGATTCAACTAGGTGAGATGATAGCACCTCAGGTAATAGACTATAGCAATTTCGAGCGAGCAACTCCCCCACAACTGCCATTGTGTACCCGAACTGGTAAAGCTTCCGAGCAGAAACTGGAATGAGGGCAGCGGCTGCTAGCTGGTTCATAGTCTCCCCTCATTGACAAAAAAGCCCTAAACTGGTGGGTAACGATTATCTCTACGCCTTTAGCTAGGCGCCAAGATAGGCAGAGCCTGCAAGGCTCTCCTTATCGCCATGATTCGACACGGCCGTTCTCCTAAGATCTGCCACGTCGTTTCAGCGACGTTGCCGAGTTTTAAAGCTATATCAAGAAAGAGCACACATCCTTATGAGTCTTCATTCCACCCACGTTGTCCCCGCCCCGAGGAGTGAGGTGTGGGAGTGGCATAATCGAAAGGGAGCAGTATTAAGACTCTCCCCTCCATTTTTCCCTTTCAACCCGATCTCTGAGGCGGAGTCCTTAAGCACGGGTACAACCGTTTTTGCACTCCCAGCAGGGCTGAAGTGGGTAGCCCGCCACGACCTGTCGGGGTATGTTGCTGGACGTCAATTCACTGATATCTGTGCCACAGCTCCGATCCAAGTACTGGCTAACTGGCGCCATACTCATATCTTCGACGACACCTCCATCGACGATATCCAGGCGACTGCTATCACCGATGATGTTCGCACCCGGCTGCCCAGTTTGAGCTTGAATCCAATGTTTGCGTATCGACAGCACCAAATCATCAACGATTTCCAGGCTAAAGCCCGATTCGAGGTGATAAGTGATCGGAAACTACGCGTTGCGATCACAGGGTCGAACGGAACTGTGGGACGCGCTCTCGCTGCGCAACTGAGCACTCTGGGTCACACAGTTATCCCTTTGGTGCGCAGCAATCCCGAGGGTGACCAACGCCTTTGGGACCCCGAGTGCCCCGATAAAAAGCTTCTCGAGAATGTTGATCTCCTCGTTCACCTCGCCGGTGAACCTATTTTCGGCCGCTTCAGTGAGGCCCACAAGAAGGCGCTTTGGGATTCTCGGGTGGAGCCAACCCGTAAACTCGCCCAACTCGTAGCTCAATCGGATGATTGCCACACGATGATCTCAGGCTCCACGATCGGAGTCTACGGTCACGACCGTAGTGGCGAGACCCTCGACGAAGAATCTGACACGGGCGAAGGATTTCTCGCGGATTTGGCTCGCAACTGGGAGGCTGCGACCAGTCCTGCCTCTGAAGGAGGCAAGCGGGTAGTTAACCTACGCACGGGCATCGTTATTTCAGGGCGTGGTGGTTTTCTGCCAGTCATGCGCACGCTTTTCTCGACAGGGTTAGGGGGGCACCTCAGTGATGGTTCTCAAGGTTTCTCATGGATTGCGCTCGATGACCTGACTGACATAATCATCACCGCGGCTCTTGACGGTCATATATCGGGCCCCATTAATGCCACCAGTCCCAACCCTGTTACCAATGCCGAGATGTCTAAGATGCTAGGGGCTCAGTTAAGGCGACCGGCGATATTCCCAGTCCCAACGCTTGGTCCCAAAATCCTCCTGGGTTCGCAGGGGGCCGAAGAATTTGCGCTGGCCGATCAGCGGGTACTACCGCGAGTGCTATTAGCTCGCGAGCATATTTTCAGGTATCCGGGCCTTGAGCAGGCTTTGGCTCATGAACTCGGCAATGAGGAGCTTGTCGACGCTTCTTAGACTGTTCCCCTGCCCAGGACGCTGAGCGGCCTGGGCATTTCTTATCCAGCTGTGGTGCGCCACGTGAAGTCTCAGTGTTTCGCACAGCGATAACCAGGTTACGAGACTTTCCCTGTATATACCCATAGAGGCTCTCGCCTGATTGATATCGTCGGCACGTCGACCGCATGAACGAAACTCTATCGAGTTTCCACAGCCACGATTCCAAAGATTAGATCACAGATCCACCACCGTTCGGTATTTCTGATCCACAAATGCGTTAACCCTTCGAACCTCTCGTCGAATACTTTCTTCAGTCCTCTACAGCTGGAATGGTTGCTACCGTGCGGGCGATATCGTTTCCTCGACGGGGCCGCTGCCACTAAGAATATGAACCCAGTTCACGCACACATAATTCGGACGAAAAGGCTCACCAACGTGGATCAATGGCAAAGTTTTACTTCTCATGAGCCGAATCAAAACTCAATACAACTTTGGGTGCGAACTTCGATGAATCTACCCGTAGGGAGGAATGCAACATAATCTGCGCCACGATCGCAGATATTGCTCCGCCAAAAGTTAAAAGCCGCACCTCCAACCCTGTGGTCTAGGGAGTTGAAGGTACGGCTACGCGCTTAGATGACTACGAGGAGCGTCCCGGAGTAAAGAGAGTAGTCTGGCCGTCCCTGTCCAGGTCAATGTGGTCAGAGGCAAAACCGCTCTGGTAGTTATTGGAATCGAATCGAATATTGATATCGCTTAACTCACTGGGTTTGACCGAGAGAGCTAAAATCCCAGCATCGAGCGGGCGATCAGTTTCTGCCCTCATCTCGGAGATATCACGGCCAGCAATGGTTCCGGACCATGTGCCTTCTGTCACGGGAGTAATTTTGTCGTTAACTTTTTCCACAAAGCTAAAGACAACAGGCGCGGGATTATCGGCTGCGTCAGCTTTAGGAAAATTCGCCACCATAAACTGATCAGTCTGAGGCAAATTGGTGGAGGGCGCAGCAAAGACAATAGCCGGGGACGCAACTTCTTCGTGGGTGGGCTTCGGATCCTCGATTACCACTGTGGTGCTTTCAGCGGCACGCGATCGGTTTACCTCCACAGTGTCGAGCTTCTCGCTCGATCCTGTAGCGAGCGCGGTTAATTGACCGGCTGTCTCCCCAAGTTGTGGATCGTCGAATAGCGTGGTCCCGATATCTTTCACCAAAGTAGGCGCGTTGTCTGGAATCTGGGCCTTCAGCTCACTGACGTTGATTCCGGCGCTGCCCACTATGGACAAGAGAACTGAGGTGATGAGGGCGATAATCTGCTGGACCACTGGAGAGTTGAAGTCGATGTCACCAAGAACTGGCAGGTTGAATTTCACTGCGCCATACCAACTTTCATTTGAGGGCTATGTCTAAGCGCTGAGTCGGCGGCTTACCATATCAACAACACAAGAAACATCCGACACAACTGACTATTTAAAAAACTTCTCTCATTCTAGTCACATCTGTAACAAAATAGCGAGAAAATACCCCCACCACTCTTAAATGATGGGGGTAGCCAAGCTAGATATATTTAGTCGTCTGGGTCGCGACCATCAAAGCTCTCATCGTCGGTTAAATGGGCCTCCGCTTCAGCAAGGGCATCGGCGAACCCCATACTATGCTCGTCCTCATGACCGTCTGGATCATCAAAGGCGCGCAGTTCGTCAATATTTTTCGCAATTGAATCAAGCACGCCGTTGATATAGGCGAATGCATCATCGACTGAGTACTGCGAGGCTAGCTCGATACCGTCCTTGATAGCCGTTTTAACTGGAACGTCCTCATTAAAGATAAGCTCCCATACAGCCACCCGCAGGATAGCTCGATCAACGGCTGATATGCGGTGTAGTTCCCAGTTCTCAGATAGATGAGAGGCTATGACCGAATCGATTCTATCGAGCTCTTCTGCAACCCCTGCCACTATTTCCCTGGTATATGGGTTCACTGGAGCGATCTCACTAGCTGGAAGAGCAGCTAATGAGACTCGATCAGATAACAGGGCTACCGGGTCAATATCACGGGCCTCGGACTCGTAAAGGAAATCAACCGCGCGGCGTCGCGCTTTATAGCGCGATCCATGACGCTTATACTGCGCTCGCGGTGCTGGCATAGGATTATTTTCGGACTCAGCCACGATCTAGTGATTCACGCGTGAGAGGTAGGAGCCGTCCCGGGTATCGACCTTTACTATATTACCGGTCTCCACGAACAACGGAACTTGGATTTCTGCGCCCGTTTCCAACGTAGCGGGCTTAGTTCCGCCGTTCGAACGATCACCTTGCAGTCCCGGTTCGGTGTGAGCAATTTTCAAATCAAGAGAAATGGGAAGCTCTGCAAAGAGCGGCTCTCCCTCATGGAAGGAAACTTGGATGGTTGTGTTCTCAAGGAGGAACCTCGCTCCCGAGCCAACGATATGCTCAGCAAGTTCGAGCTGCTCATAGCTCTTTTCATCCATCACCACGAAGGAAGAACCATCGTGATAGAGGTAGGTCATGTCTCGGCGATCCACGGTGGCTGTCTCAACCTTAACTCCAGCGTTAAAAGTTTTATCGGTCACCTTTCCGCTGACAACGTCCTTGAGTTTGGTACGCACAAACGCTGGGCCTTTACCTGGTTTAACGTGCTGGAATTCGATAATCTGCTGGAGCTTATTGTCGATCTTGAGAACGAGTCCGTTCTTGAAATCAGCGGTTGTTGCCACCTTTATACTTCCTTCTTCATCATTGGCATGAGTGAACGTACAAGATAATACATGATGCATCGCGGTTATTTTAACTCTTCCTCCCGAGACTGCAGACCTGGGGAGGGAGGGAATTTCTCTTAAACGATCATGAGATCTTTGCTCAGACCTGTGAGATTTTCTGCAGCTCCAGCCTGCACAATCAAGGTATCCTCGATACGAACACCTCCGCGCTCGGGTATGTATATGCCAGGTTCGATGGTTACCGTCATTCCCTCGCACAATACTCCCGCGGCATTCTTCGCTGCAGCTGGCGCTTCGTGCACATCGAGTCCGACACCGTGTCCGGTGGAATGGACGAAGTAGTCGCCGTACCCTGCTTTAGTAATAATATCCCGACATGCCTTGTCAACATCGGCAAGCGAGGTACCAGGTACTGCAGCCTTGCAACCAGCCAATTGTGCTTGTAGCACCACATCATAGATTTCTTGGGAAAAGTCCGTTGCATATCCGACAATCACGGTTCTTGTGGTGTCGGAATTATATCCCGCCGCGTAGGCACCAAAGTCTATAGTCACGATATCGCCCTCGCATAGTATCCGATCCCCAGCTTGGTGGTGCGGCATTGCAGAATTCGGGCCAGAAGCGACGATGGTGTCAAAACTGGGCCGCTCGGAGCCTCGCACCCGCATCCTATATTCCAAGTCAGCCGCAATCTCAATTTCGCTACGACCCGCTCGGATGCCACCCTCATCGAGAAGTTCTTGAAAGGCGGAATTTGCTATATCTGCGACACGTCGCAACCGCTCTTGTTCCTCTTCTCCTTTAATACGGCGCATCTTTTCAATGACCTGGGTGACAGGGACTAGTTCGAGACCCTCGCCAGCAGCTTTCTTTAAAATCTCCAGCTGAGTTACCGTGACAAAGTCAGCTTCGAAACCCAGTCGAGCAACGCCGCTGAGACCCTTGATGAGATCCGGGGCACATGCGCGGGCTTCTCGGGCCTTGATATCGGGAACCTCCGCGGCTATTTGTGTTAGGTATCGTCCGTCAGTTGCGATATCTGCCTGCCCATCAGCGTAGACAACCAAACCAGCGTTAGAGCCAGTAAAACCGGACAAGTAGCGCACGTGAGTGAGGTGGGAAATCACGAGAGCATCTAGATTTAGCTCTTTAAGTTCGTGGGCAAGTATTTTCCTGCGATTAACAAAGTAAGAACGTGCGTCCACCATGAAAATTACCTTTCTTCGAAACTCCAGTCGGCCACCTTCGACCAAACTTTGCATGATCTTACTCCTGCTGCACAGGTCCTTGGGTTCTAGCTAGCTTCCGCTATTAGATAATCGAGAGCCAAAAGATAGCCACGTACACCCAGACCCGCAATTGTCCCCTTGGCAATGGGTGAGAGATAGGAGTGGTGCCTAAAGCTCTCTCGGGCTGCGATATTTGATAGATGCACCTCGATGAAACCTGCACCCTCGGATATTTCAGCAAGAGCATCTCGAAGGACTACCGAGGTATGTGTCAACCCCCCAGGGTTGATAATTATTGGTTGTTGTTTATCGACGGCTTCATGTATCCACTCCACAAGCTCGCCTTCATAGTTAGATTGCTTACAGGTAACTGTGAAACCCATGTCATTGGCATGTGCATGAAGGAGCTGTTCCAACTGGGCAAGCGTGGTCGAACCATAAATGTGCGGTTGCCTTTTACCCAACCGATCCAGGTTGGGCCCATTGAGTATTAAAATACTGCGACTCATCGCATTCTCCTTCTAAGAAATTCGCGCATAGGCCTCTTTAAGCTGTGCAGTTGTTGCGTCGTCGATTCGCGTCGGCGTAGCCACGTCGTTGAGGGCCACAAACCTTATCCGACCATCTCTGTTCTTCTTATCCACGCTCATCGCAGCGTAGAGATCCTCGAATCCAGCGTTTTGATAGCGAATCGGTAGACCGATTGAGGAAAGGATTTCCTCATGAAGCGCCACAAGATCACCTGTCATCACACCCTTGATCTCACTTAGGTGAGCAACGAATGCCATCCCTATCGCTACAGCATCACCATGTCGCCACCGGTACTGCTCATAACGCTCTACTGCATGACCAAAAGTATGTCCATAATTGAGGATCTCTCGCAACCCTGACTCCTTGAGATCCTGCGCGACCACATTCGCTTTGACACTGACTGACCGATGAATCAACTCCGGAAGGTCACCTGTGATATCGAGGCAGCGGGTGGGAGATTGCACATAGAGCTCCAAAATCTGGGGATCAGCAATAAAGCCTGTTTTTATTATTTCAGCGCTGCCAGCAATTCGGTCAGATTGAGGAACTGACGCTAGATATTGGATGTCAATAAATACTGCCGAGGGCTCATGGAAAGCTCCTACTAGATTCTTGCCACCGGGAGTATTGATGCCGGTTTTGCCTCCCACCGCAGCATCCACCATGGCTAGCACAGTAGTGGGGATGTGGATAACTTCTATCCCACGCATCCACGTTGCGGCAATAAAACCCGCAAGGTCGGTGGCAGCTCCCCCACCAAACCCAATTATTACGTCGCGTCGGCCGATCTTCAACTCGCCGAGGCGATCCCACAGCCTTTGTGCAGTCGCATAGGTCTTTGCTTCCTCGGCGTCGGGTATCTCAATGATAGTGCTCGGAATTTCAGCCCATTGCTTTATAAGCTGGTGCGCATAGTGAGCTACCGTTGGCTGACATAACACCACAACCCGGCCGGGACCCAGGCTAGAGACGTGGGCAGCGCACTCCGCTTCGAGCCGCTCCCCTATGCACACCCGGTAGGGGCGGGGCCCACGCACATTCACCTCGGCCAACATACTCATTGACAATCCTTAGCATCATAGGATTCCATAAAGCTTAAGATATCCGCTACCACCTGCTGAGGTGGCCTGGTATCGGTGGGGATCCGGATATCCGCTACCTCTCGGTAAAGCGGAATTCGAGGTTTCACCAGTTCTTCGTAGGACATATCATCGAGTAAAGGTCGCGCCGTGGTATCGCGAGTTCTCAGGTCTCCTTCCTCAATGCTCACATCTATCCATGCCACGGGATGATCAATCAGAAGCTTTCGGGTTGCATCCTCCTCGATCGCGCCTCCACCAAGACTAAGCACACCGTTAAGCTGTAGCGCCTCCGCGATCACCTCGGCCTCTATAGCGCGAAAAGTCTCAATTCCTTTGGCCTCAATGAAGTCACGGCACCGCTGACCTGTCCGCTGTTCTATCAGCTCGTCGCTATCAATATGCGCAATATTTAGGGCACTGGACAAACGACGGGCGATAGTTGTTTTGCCGGCACCAGGGGGGCCAACGAGAACTATTTTGGGAGCCATTTTATTCCTTCCTAAAACGCTAGCCTGCGGGCGATCTGGTCTTGGTAGGCCGCGAAATTGCGAGAAGTTTCCACCAGGCTGTCGCCTCCAAATTTTTGCAGCACGGCTCGAGCTAGCACGAGAGCAACCATAGCCTCAGCCACCACTCCGGCCGCAGGAACTGCGCAAACGTCAGATCGCTGGTGGATCCCGGTGGCTGCACGTCCAGAATCGAGGTCCACAGTGCGCAGGGCGCGGGGTACCGTTGATATGGGTTTCATAGCACCTCGCACCACGAGACGTTCCCCATTAGTCATACCACCTTCAACACCACCAGCTCGGTTTGAAAGACGCCTTACCGTGCCGGATTCATCGCGCACCATCTCATCGTGAGCCTGACTGCCAAGGCGTCGAGCTTCCTCAAATCCATCGCCAATCTCGACCCCTTTGATAGCCTGTATGCTCATGACTGCCGCACTAAGTTGTGCATCTAGACGTTCTTCAGCACTGGTATGAGATCCTAGTCCAATCGGTAGACCGTCAACAATTACCTCGAAAATTCCTCCGAGGGTATCTCCCTGCTTCTTAGCCGCTTCAATCTCGTTGATCATTGACGCCTCAGCTCGCGGGGAAAACGCGCGCACGGGCGACTGGTCAATAGTTGTAGCGTCGGCTGCAACAGGGCTGGACCCGGGATCGACCTTAGAGCGACCTATAGAGACAATATGGCTGAACACTTCGACTCCCATGAGCTCTCGAAGGAGATTACGGGCGAGCGTAGCAATAGCGACTCGAGCGGCAGTCTCCCTAGCGGAAGCACGCTCGAGAACGGGACGGGCCTCCTGAAGATCATATTTCAACATTCCCGCGAAATCTGCATGTCCTGGACGAGGCCTCGTCAGTTTTTTCGCCCGACCAGAATCCAATTCTCGAGCCACGTGGGGATCATGTTCATCAAGACGATGAGGTGACATGACGGTGGTCCACTTAGGCCACTCAGTATTTCCAATCATCAAAGCGACGGGGCTCCCCATAGTTAGCCCGTGACGAATTCCCGACAGGAGACTAAGTTCATCTGCCTCAAATTTCATCCTCGCGCCCCGCCCGTAGCCTAGTCGGCGCCGCGCAAGTTGATAGGAAATATCCTCAGTCGTGATGGGCACGCCTGCGGGCATCCCCTCCATCACGGTGATGAGAGCTTGGCCGTGAGATTCGCCTGCTGTAGTCCATCGAAGCATGTGGCAATTATTGCACGAATAAGGGTACTTATGAATTCTACCCCCATATGAAATAGGTGCACACTGTCCCCGCTATCATCGCGGGGCCGTGGGCGATCCGTTGCTTTTTAAGGGCACAAGCTAACGCGATGGTGAAAATCTGCGCGAATATAATGGCCCACAGGACGTGGCTGCCGGCAATGAGACCTAAGGAGGGAGCGAGTTTTACATCACCCAAGCCCATTGCTAATGACTGCCCAGTTATTCGTGCACCTACAGCGATCACCGCATAGAGTCCGGACCAGACAATCGCTGGCCACCACAAATCTGATAGATAAAATGCTGGTACGAGGGCTGGAAGAGTAAGAATATTAGGAAGTCTATGGTAGCGAATATCAAAATAGCTCAGTGCTGCCATCCAAAACCCTGTCACTACGACCATCATGAGCTCTAAGGCTAGATGCCCGAGAGCTCCCTTGTCTTAAGAAACGGGCTTTTCCACAATATTCTCAGTTTTCCATAGAGAGGTGCTGGTTAAACGCGCTTCGCATCTGCTCTCGGGGAGCCGAACGACCAGTGAATATCTCAAACTGCTCATAGGCTTGATGAAGTAGCATCTCGTGGCCGCCGACCGCAGCCAGTCCCCGCGATTGAGCGAGCTGGACAAGGGGCGTGGGCCACGGGTCATAGATCACATCGAGTAGCGAAGTGCGGGCGAGAGCATCTTCATATCCCGCCAAAGCTCTACTGGGAACCGTGGAAATGAGAATATCGGCTCGCGCGGCTAGAGTAGCAAGATCCGCAGAGAAATCGCAGAATGCCAAATCGATCCCGACGGATGCTGCCAGAGAAGAAAACTCGGTAGCGCGGTCACTCCTGTTAACGATGGTGATCTTTTGAACACCAAGCTGGCCTAGTGCAAATACTGCCGGCCGAGCTGTTCCCCCAGCGCCGATAATAAGAGCCTGTCGAAACGGTGAGCGCGCTATTGCCACGAGGGCGCCAGTGATCCCCACACAATCAGTGTTATCGGCACCCCATCCGGTGCCTCTACGGACGAGGGTATTCGCTGATCCAATTACCTCTGCTCGCTCTGATTTGAAGTCAGCGCACTTTAAAGCGGCGAATTTGGCCGGCATGGTTACCGAAAAACCTAAGAAGTCCGGGGCAGCCGATTTTAAGAAATGTGCCAGCTCTCCTTCCTCCACAAGGTGCGCGCTGTAGCTCCAATCGTCCATATCAAGTGCTTGATACCCGGCATTGTGGATCAAGGGCGACAAGGAATGCTTGATAGGGGAACCGAGAACTGCAGCGCGGGGCACGAGATCATCAACCTATCGCTGTGAATCTAGTACGCCATTGGCGAGTGATTGATCGACTGCCTGCAAATGTTCCTCGAAGGTATTGGTAAAGACGGTTGTACCGGACTTGTCTACGGTCACAAAGAAGAGCCACTCGCCTGGTGCGGGGTTCTCCATGGCCTTGATAGCGGTAGTTCCGGCGGCTGCAATAGGAGAATCTGGAAGCCCGTCTTTAGCATAGGTATTCCACGGAGTCACTCGAGCACGGTCCTCCGCAGTTGTAGCTACCTCGACATCGTCGAGGCCGTAGTTGACAGTCGAGTCGAATTCTAGGCGCATGGGTTCTTCCAAACGATTGAGAATAACCCGTGCGACCTTGTCAAAATCACCCTCTGGAGCTTCACGCTCTACTAGAGAGGCTGCGGTTAACAATTCGTAAGGGGTCAATCCGATGGCTCGAGCGCGTGCTTCGATATTGGTATTTTCAAAGGTTTTGGAGGAACGCTTGAGCAGGTCGGCGAGAATTTCCTCGGCGCTAAAATGCGGGTCCACGACGTATTTGCCTGGCACGATCAGCCCCTCCAACCGGCGCGGATCGCTTGACCGTGCGGCCACCTGTGCCCTAGCCCACGTGGGGATATGGAGGTCATCCACATTGGCTGTTGCACCTGCTTGTTGCAGATCGGCGACGGACACGCAATTTGTCGAGCCCTCAAAACAGGTGACCGTAGATATCTGAGAATAAATGCCTGGGCGTTTCTTTCCTCCGACTACATTGACATCCATGAGGGTGGCACCACCTGGTATATCTAGCAGGTCGACTTGTTTGTCGTTATCAAGGAGGGCCCGCACCGCGGCAGCGGCACTCATCCCCTGGCGGAGGCGGTAAACTCCCGGCTGAATATTCCCAGCGGCTGGGTTGTTGGCGGCTGCGGTCTGAAATGCCGGGTCACTTGCAACAATTCCGCGCTCAACCAATTCAGGGCCCTTTTCGGCCATTGATGAGCCTTCTTCAATGACCACTAATTCCACTGCTCCGCTACCTTCGCCTTGAAAATCATAGGGTTTCTGGGTCGCGATACTAGCGCCGATATAGATTATTGCTCCGATAAGAAGCACTACCGAAGCGACGATTACGGCTACAGTACGCTCTCGGCGCTTGACATCATATGATTCGGTATCCATCCAACGTATCCATTTCCTCGGTTGATTCGCAGTGCTCGGCAGCTTAACTAATACTCATTGAATTATCAGACTAGTTGCTTTACCTATAATTATGGCAAATGGCGGTTGATATAGGCGAGTCGCCCATCCAACCACGACTGCAAAATTTCTACCGCTGCCGCTTGGTCGATTATCTTACGCCCCGCCTTCTCGTTGATACCTGATGTTCTTAACGCTTGCTGCGCGACCACAGTACTTAAGCGTTCATCAGCCATGCGTATAGGAATCTCGGGCAATCTCTGGGCGAGCCGCTCTGCAATATCCTGGGCGTGGAGTACACTTTTTGATCCGTGACCACGCAGGTCACGCGGTAAGCCCACGACTACTTCCACGACGTCGTTCTCTTCAACGATATCCACGAGACGATCAATGTCGGCTTTATCGTAGTCGTGGAAGCCAGTTTGTCGTTTTATAGTTTCCAGTGGCATGGCCATGGTGGCGCTGCTTCCCGAGAGCGCTGTACCGATACGCACAGTTCCCACATCTATCCCCAGACGGCGGCCCAATCCGGGATCATTGTGGCCGGGTTGATCGGGTTGCGGTGACTCCATCGTCAGTTGCTTCTCCTTAGATTGATGTTGAAAAAACAGGAGAACGAGCGTAGCTTGTCCTCCTGTTTCACCGTTGATGTTATGCGTGCTTGCGCAATTCGTCCTCGACAGCGTTAAATGCGCTCTCGATGCCATCTCTATTACTGCCAGATCCTTGGGCGAGATCAGGTTTTCCGCCACCGCGGCCATCGATATAGGAACCAATGAGCTTGACCAAGTCGCCAGCCTTAATACCAGCATCAATAGCTGCTGGGGTGACCGCTACCACGAACGGAACTTTATCCTGGTCAGGTGCAAGTAGCACCACCACTCCGGCGCCGTTGATTTTAGAGCGAATATCAGCAGCTAGTGATCGCAGATCCGAAGACTGTGTTCCCGCAGCTACCGTGGTGGTCACTAACTGGAAAGAGGCTATAGTTTGCGCCGTATCAAGTAGGTGACCTGCGCTGGCCATGAGTTGAGCTTGACGTAGATCAGCTATTTTTTTCTCGGCTTCTTTAAGTTTGGCAGCCAGCTGCGCCACTCGATCGGGTACTTCTTCACTCGGCGCTTTCAGCACTGTAGCTAAGCTCGAGACGGTGGCGTTTTGACGCGAGAGGTGGCGGAAAGAGTTCAGGCCCGAATAAGCCTCAATCCGCCGCACGCCAGATCCCACGGAAGATTCGCCGAGAACTGATACTGGGCCAATCTGTGAAGAATGGGATACATGGGTCCCGCCACATAATTCGATGGAAAATGGTCCACCCATTTCCACGACTCGGACTTCATGTCCGTAGTTCTCGCCAAAGAGCGCAAGGGCCCCCATGGACTTCGCTTCTTCAAGAGAAGTCTCAAGAGTGTGCACTTGCCAATCGCTATCGACCGCTTGGTTGGTGATTGCTTCGATTTCGGCTAATTGGCTCGGACTTAGCGCCTCTGTGTAGTTGAAGTCGAAGCGCAAATAACCCGGCTTGTTCATAGATCCCGCCTGTACGGCTGTAGGACCGAGCACCTGACGCAGAGCAGCGTGGATAATATGGGTAGCCGAGTGTGCTTGGCGAGCCATGTGTCGCCACTCTTGATCGACACTTGCGGTTACGGTATCACCGAGACCAAGGCCACCAGCGGTCACAGTTGCGCGATGAATCCATAATTTCTTAGCAATCTTTTGTACGTCGTTAACCTTAAGAATCGTGTCACCATAGCGGATTCGTCCACGGTCACCTAGCTGTCCACCAGCCTCCGCATAAAGCGGGGTGGTATCAAGGATCACCTCAACGACGTCACCTTCATGGACTTCCGAGACCTTCTCGCCCTCTCGCAGCAAGCCAATAACCCTAGAATCAGCTTCGAGATTGTCGTATCCCACGAACTGTGTCGGGTGCTCATCCACCCACTCTCGGTAGATCGACAGATCGGTGTGCCCGTGTTTCTTTGCCTGAGAGTCGGCCTTGGCTCGAGCTCTCTGCTCGTTCATCAACTTATCAAAGCCCTCGGTGTCCACTGTCAGGCCGGCCTCTTGAGCCATTTCCAGGGTCAGATCAATTGGGAAACCATAGGTGTCATGAAGCGCAAAGGCATCGGCGCCGACGATGGTGGACTGTCCGCGATCCTTGACTTTATGTGCGGCATCTTCGAATAATTGGGTACCAGCTTCGAGGGTTTTCAGGAAGGCCTTTTCCTCGGTTATGGCCACCCGCAGAATGCGCTCACGATTGTCAGCAATCTCGGGATAGGACAAGGTCATCGTGTCCATGATGGTATTCATAAATACCTCCATTGTTTGTCCCTTTGCCCCCAAAAGGCGTGCTGACCGGGTGAGGCGGCGCAGCAGTCGACGCAAGATATAACCGCGTCCTTCATTTCCTGGAGTTACGCCATCGAGAATCAGCATCATGGCAGTGCGGGAATGGTCAGCAATCACGCGGAAGCGAATATCGTTGTCGTGATGGGCCCCGTATACGGCTCCTGTCTCACGCTGCGCGACCTCAATAACAGGGCGCAACAGGTCGGTTTCATAGACATTGTCTACGCCTTGGAGAAGGCAAGCAACACGCTCGATGCCCATACCAGTATCGATATTCTTTTTAGGTAGTGGGCCGAGGATTTCAAAATTGTCCTTACCAATTCCGGCACCCCGCTCATTTTGCATAAAAACTAGGTTCCAGATTTCCAAGTAACGGGAGTCATCAGCAATTGGACCCCCGTCCTTGCCGTAGGCCGGACCACGGTCATAATAGATTTCGGAACACGGGCCGCACGGGCCCGGAATTCCCATCGACCAGTAATTGTCGGCCATACCAAGTCGCTGAATTCGCTCTAACGGAATGCCCACCTGATGGTGCCAAATATCTGCTGCTTCATCGTCATCAAGATAAACGGTGACCCACAGTCTTTCCGGGTCAAAGCCGTAACCACCATCCTCCACAGAGTCGGTTAAAAGGGACCACGCGTGCTTAATGGCCCCCTCTTTGAAATATTGCCCGAACGAGAAGTTTCCTGCCATCTGGAAGAACGTATTGTGCCGAGTAGTTATTCCTACTTCCTCGATATCGAGAGTACGCACGCATTTCTGGATTGACGTTGCCGTGCCATTAGCAAAGGGGGGATTTTGCTGCCCCAAAAAGTAGGGTTTAAAGGGCACCATACCTGCATTGACAAAGAGCAGATTGGGGTCATCCAAAATAAGCGAGGCAGAAGGTACGGCCTCGTGACCAGCCTTGACAAAGTGGTTGGTAAAGCGCTCTCGAATCTCGTGAGTTTGCATTCTTCCTCTTTCTTATTTGCGCCCTTGGCTAGGGTGCACACACAAAACCGTTATTCTAGCACCTAGCCTCGAGTTAGTTGCCTTAGCCGCTCAAGTACCCGTTGCAGCCGCTTCTCACCGCCATGGTCAGTGGGACGATAGTATTCAGTCCCGCACAACGGATCAGGCAAATATTGCTGAGCGACCACCGCCAGGTCGCTATCGTGCGGATAAATATACCCTAAAGAATTGCCCATCTCCTTAGCACCGGAATAGTGGCCGTCACGTAAGTGGGCAGGGACAGTTCCAGTTTTACCTTTTCGTATATCATCAATCGCTGCATCGATAGCTCTTAGGGCGGCGTTCGATTTTGGTGCAGTGGCTAGGTAAATTGTGGCCTCCGCCAGCGGTATACGGGCCTCGGGTAAACCAATCAAAGCCGCCGCATCAGCTGCTGCAACCGCAATAGTTAGCGCGTGCGGATCGGCTAGGCCGATGTCCTCTGCAGCATGAATGATCAATCTGCGTGCAATAAACCGAGGGTCCTCCCCCGCCTCGATCATGCGAGCCAAATAATGGATAGCGGCGTCGGGGTCAGAACCGCGAATGGACTTGATAAAAGCGCTTGTCACATCATAGTGTTGGTCCCCATCGCGGTCATAGCGCACCACCGCCCGGTCCATGCTCTTCTCTACGATATCTACGCTTATCTCTCCCCCGTCTGGAACAGCTTCTGCAGCCGCTTCCAAATAGGTAAGAGAGCGTCTAGCATCTCCCGACGCTAGCTGTACCAGTAGCGCTCGAGCATCCTCGCTCAGAGAAATGCGAGAGTTAAGGCCACGCTCGCTGCCGACTGCACGCTGCAGAACATCACCGATATCCTGCTCACTCAAAGGCTGAAGGTGCAGAACGAGAGAGCGGGAGAGTAACGGAGCAACAACGGAAAAGCTGGGATTTTCTGTTGTGGCAGCCACCAAAAGAATATCTCGACGCTCGACCGCAGCAAGCAGGGCATCTTGCTGATTTTTTGAGAATCGATGGACCTCATCAATAAACAGCACAGTTTGCTGACCACTGCGCAGTGCAAACCGAGCTTGTTCGATAACCGCCCGGATCTCCTTGACTCCCGTATCGAGGGCAGAGAGCCCTTGGAAGCTGCGATTGGTTGCCTGCGAAATCAGTGAGGCTATCGTAGTCTTCCCCGTCCCCGGTGGACCATACAAAATGACACTGGCGGCCCCGTCCCCCTCGATCAAACGCCGCAGAGGTCGCCCATCACCTAAAAGATGTTTTTGACCGACCACCTCTTCCAGTGATACTGGCCGCATCCGCGCAGCAAGTGGAGCTTGAGAACTTACACGGAAATAATCACCGCCTTGTGGGGCAGGTGGATGTGTCTCAAAAATCATATACAGAAATCATCTACTTAGACGCTCAGCCGGCTGTTCATCGACGCGGCAAACTGTGCGACGTCTAGGATGCCTTCATCAAGATCTCGGGAGGCAAAACGCCGTAGAGCTTCGAAGGTTTGCTGTAAATCCTTTCTTATCAGCAAGACGTCCTCTTCGAGCTTTTGGGCGTTTTCGTTAAATAATTCATGGGCCCACGGGTCCACAGCCTCATATAGTGCCTGCACCAAACGCTCCGTGTTGGAAGCATCTTCGTTGATCGAGGAGAGTAGTTTAGCCTGCTGCGGGTCGTCGAGATCGATATGGGTCAATGCAATGGAAAAGAATGACCAGCCTACTAAGGCGGTAAGGATGCGCATATTTAAGCGAGCTCGGGAGGCTGTATTGGGCCACAAATTTGCCACCTCGTGCACCCAAGCGTCGATAAAGAGATCTGCCTCCTCGTCACTCATGGCTTGGGCCGAAATGAAGTGGGGGAACCCAGCTATGACAGATGCTACATCGAATGTTACATCTCGGAAGCCAGCCCACTCGTAGTCGAGGAAGTGAAGGCGATTTTTGACCACCAGGATATTGTCGGGGCTTAGATCAAAGGGGGTAAAGGCCCGGTGATTTCCGGAAATCAGGCGCCGTGCCGCGGTAGCAGCGACCCGCTTTACTTCGGGCGGAACTTCTATTCCAGCTGTTTCGACCAGTCTAATCCCGAAAGGGATGGACGCCGAAATTAATTCCTCGCGGTAGTTATTGAGAGCTACAATTTCATCGTTTTGATTTAACATTCTCGATAGCAGGATTCGAAAATCAGGCTCACGGCTAGCGGTAGCTGCATGCATTTGTCCTAAAGCTCGCCCTAGCCCACGCAATAGGGTGTCACGAGACGTTTGACTAGCTACGTTAAGTAGATCAGCGACGGTATCACCATCTCCAGCATCGGAGATGATGAGAATTTTTTGAGTGATATCGTGAGCAAGCAGCACTGGGCCAGGACGTACCGATTCCGGCATGCTGGTGGTGAATTGATAGGACGCTATTTCCCGCATGAGCCGCGATTGGGTCGCAGGATGATCGGCACCGGGAAGATATTTGACTACCAGTGATTTTTGCTGCAGAAATGGCGAGGGTTGCACCCTAGCTCTCAGCACCACAGCGCTACCGGATCCAGCAAGTTCTTCGACCTCCGCAAGTCGCTGTTCTCCGCCATAACGTTGAGAGAGTACTGATTCGGCGACTGCGATGATCTCGCTGTGCTGGGGGGAATTCATGAAACCACACCTTTTTCGAGTCAAATAGGTTTAAAGGGGGCTACCCTTACAACTAATGGTTAGCCCCCTCATCTTAGCGGTGATTGCGAACTCTTAGCTCTTTTTCTCAGCTTTCTTAGGCTGGGGCTTGAAATCCACACCGGTCTCCTTACGCTGCTGCGCGGGAATCGGAGCGGGAGCGTCCGTCAGTGGATCGACTCCGCCCCCTGACTTTGGGAAGGCGATCACATCACGGATCGAATCGAATCCTCCCAGAAGCGATACGATGCGGTCCCAACCAAAGGCGATACCACCATGAGGCGGCGCTCCAAAAGCAAAAGCTTCAAGGAGGAAACCAAATTTCTCGGCTGCTTCCTCTTTACTAATGCCCATCACTTTAAATACCCGCTCCTGGATATCCTTGCGATGAATACGAATGGAGCCGCCCCCAATCTCGTTACCGTTGCACACAATATCGTAGGCATAAGCTAAGGCTTGACCAGGATCGGTGTCAAAGGTGTCGAGACACTCAGGCTTAGGCGAGGTGAATGCGTGGTGCACAGCCGTCCACTGTGAATGGCCCAACGCCACGTCGCCCGAGGCGGTTGCATCAGCCGAGGGCTCAAAGAGCGGAGCATCGACAACCCAGGTGAAGGCCCACTCGCCATCCTTGATGAGATCTAGTTTGCGGGCGATCTCATTACGTGCCGCACCTAGCAGCGCGCGTGAGCTCTTGGTGTCACCTGCAGCAAAGAAAATACAATCGCCGGGTTTAGCACCGACATGGGCGGCAATACCAGCACGTTCCGAATCGGATAGATTTTTCGCGACGGGACCAGCTAGTTCGCCCTGATCATCGATAAGGATATATGCGAGACCGCGGGCGCCGCGCTGCTTGGCCCACTCCTGCCAGGCATCAAGCTGGCGTCGAGGTTGCGAGGCGCCACCTTCCATAACAACGGCACCAACGTACTCGTTTTGAAAGACCCTAAATGGTGTATCTTTGAAGAAATCGGTGCACTCGACCAACTTGATATCGAAGCGAAGATCAGGCTTGTCGGAGCCATAATATTTCATCGCATCTGCGTAGGTCATCCGTGGGATCGGCGTGGAAATCTCGTAGCCAATGAGTTTCCACAGTTCCTTAACAATCTCTTCGGCCAACGCAATAACGTCGTCTTGTTCCACAAAGCTCATCTCAATATCGAGCTGCGTGAACTCAGGCTGGCGGTCGGCGCGGAAATCTTCGTCTCGGTAGCAACGCGCAATTTGGTAGTAGCGCTCCATCCCAGCAACCATGAGCAGCTGCTTGAATAGCTGAGGGGATTGTGGCAGCGCGTACCACGAACCAGGGCGCAAACGTGCCGGCACGAGGAAGTCTCGGGCGCCTTCGGGGGTAGAACGAGTGAGAGTTGGGGTTTCGATCTCGACGAAGTTGTGGTGATCGAGAACCGTACGGGCAGCTTTGTTGGCTGCCGAACGCAGGCGTAACGCTCCCCCTTGTGCTGGTCGACGCAAGTCTAGGTAGCGGTATTTCAGTCGAGTTTCCTCGCCCACTTCGCCGCTCTTACTCGAGTCCTCTACTTGGAAAGGCAGCGGCTCTGCTTCGTTGAGCACCTCGATATCGCTGACGTTGACCTCAATATCGCCACTAGCAAGCTGAGGGTTCTCGGAACCCTCCGGGCGTGGTTCAACAGATCCGGTAATTTTAATGCAGAATTCGCTACGCAAGTGGTGTGCCTTTTCGGCCACGTCACTCTCACGGAAGACCACTTGAGCTAGGCCAGAGGAATCCCGTAGATCTATAAATATCACACCACCGTGATCACGACGACGGGAAACCCAACCAGTGAGGGTTACTGTTTCTCCAGCTAGTTCCTTGCGGAGTTCACCGGCGAGATGAGTGCGCAGCACGTGCACCAAATCCTTTCCATTTCTCTCAATAAGTCAAGAATGCAGACTCTCTTCTAAGCAATTCACCTTACACGCGTTGCACGAAGCTCCCAATATTCATCTCCCAGCTTTACCCATAGATTCTTGACCGTCTTATCTCCGAATTTCAGTCCCTGTGATCTCAACTGCCGCAACCGAGACCGATTACTGAGGCACTCTCTGCTTGCGCAGAAACGTATATGATCAAGAGACTTGTTGTGGACCAGATCAAAACCTGCTCATGCGATGTGATCAGGGTGGAGAGGGAACTAATGACTTTTCGTCATAACCAACGTAAAACTGCCCCCCGAGCTCGTACCGGTGGAGGAACCGGAAAAATCGCCTTGGGCGGAGGGGCAGGAACCATCATCCTTGTGCTGATTGTGTGGGCCCTTGGTGGAAGTCCGCAGGAAATCCTAGGCTTCCTCAACGGCCTTAATAGCCAAGACTCCTCGATGAGCGCGCCGGCGGGTCCGGCCCAATCCCTCGACCATTGCAAGACTGGCGCAGACGCCAACAACTACGTTGATTGCCGTATCGAGTTCACGGCCCTTTCCCTAGATGCTGTGTGGGCACGCGAATTACCACGACAAATTGGAATTAACTACAACAAGCCAGGGCTAGTGATCTTTACCGGCCGCACGCGATCAGCCTGCGGTGTGGCCGGTACCGCAACGGGGCCTTTCTATTGCCCTGGTGATAGGACCGCTTATTTTGATCCGGAATTCTTCCACCAGTTAGAAACACTCGGGGCCCGGAATGCTCCTTTTGCTCAAGAATATATTGTGGCCCATGAATTCGGCCATCATATCCAGCAACTGCAAGGAACACTGGGGCTATCCAACTATAACGATCCCGGCCCAGAGTCGAATGCGGTGCGTATAGAGTTGCAGGCTGATTGCTATGCTGGCATTTGGGCGCATTTTGCCGACAAAGGACCCGATGCTTTTCTGGAACCCGTCACCCGGGAGCAGGTGTTGGATGCACTCGCCGCCGCCCGAAGTGTGGGTGACGATCATATTCAACAACACAGAGGCGGTGAGGTTCGCCCGGACCTTTTCACCCATGGTCGTTCAGATCAGCGCGAAAAGGCCTTTTATGCCGGCTATCGTTCGGGAGAGATGAGCCAGTGCTCCCTCGACGCCATCCTCAATACAACTCGCTAAACGGACATCTCTGGACGGAAATCTCGCATCGTCCACTGCCGACGCCTCTTAGCAGCCAGCATGAATAGGCTCATAAATCCCATACCGATACCTACGAGAACCAGAACAGCTATGACGCCGCGGTGATTAGCGAATATCGAACCGTGATAGATCATCTCCCGCAGAAGATTTACCGAGTAGGACATGGGATCTATGGTATGGAATAAGCGCAGAGAGGTAGGCTGCGTCTCAGGTGGGTGGAGCCCGCCTGAGGAAACCACCTGCAAAGCCATAACTGCAATACACGACACCCGACCAACCGCTGGCCCCAGGAGAGCATTGAAGCCCTGCGTAATGGTGACAAAGCTCAACGAGACCAGGCACATGAATAACCACAAACCCACTTCATGGTGAGCGCGCAACTGTAAGGCACCTGCTTATACTACGAACATCGCTGTAGCCTGCGACAAGCTGATCATCGCTGCTGGAATATAGCTAGCGAGCACCCCGCTGAGCACTCCCGACCCAGAATCGACGGTGCGCCTGCCTAGAAGGCGCAGCAACACGACGATCACAGTGGAACTCTTGAACAACCCCAAAGAAACGAAGATGGGACTCAGTCCTGGACCAAATAGTCCGAGAGAATCCCGCGTTTCTAAGATTGGGACTCGCGTCGATATGCTGGCCGCCGCATTATCGGCACAATGGGGCATCTCATCGCGAGCTTGATGCAATTTCAAAGCTAGTTCGCCACTGCCGGCATCTAAAGTAACTAGCCCACTAGCCAACTGTGCGGCACCCACCGTGAGTTGCTCGGATCCGGCTGCCAACTGGGAGGTGCCGGAGGCAAGTGTGCGAATCCCACGACAAGTTCCGCAGAGCCGCCGTGCAGCAATTTTAGGCCCGACCTAGGCGATTTGCCCCGTGAGTCGCTTGATTGATACCCGATCGATATGCAGCATCAAGGTTGCTGAGCTGATGGTAAATTTCTTTTGCCCCATATTCAGTTGGTGCATCTGAGATATGAGATCCGGTCCCGAGCCTAGGCCACGCGCTCGACTATCGGACACCAGACTATCGGCAGCGTCGACAAGTGCTACTGCTTGGGGAATGCCCGTCAACCGCAACTCGGCACTCTAGTCAGTCAGTGGTACGAGAGCCCTTTTTTTGCGCGGCCACGAGACCAGTAGCGCTGCCGGTAAGTTTTTCTACGCCTTCCGAAAGCTTTTCCGCACCAGCGCCTAGCTGATTGGTGGCAGTTTGTAACTGATTCATACCCGCTGCACGTGCAGCGGCTCCCTCTACCGCGTCCCCTAGCTTCTCGCTAAGTAAGGTGGCACCGTTATCAAGCTCAACAACGCCAGCTTCAGCCCGCCGCATACTCTGTGCAAGCTCCGCGCTACCATCACGGAGTCCGGTAGCCCCCGCTTCCGCTCGAGCATAATCAACATGGAGAGGTGTAGCACCGACACTGGCACGCTCTAAACCTTTATCGATCGTGGAAAATCCCACCACCAATTGGTCGGCGACCTCGGTTCTCAAGTTTTCGCTTATAGTTGCGAGCACTCGTGTCACTACGTGGTTACCGAGGGTGGTTGCAATCAACCCATCAGCATTATCAAAGGCGGCATTAATAATAGCTCGGAGAGGATGGGGACTCGAGGCACTGACAATTGCCTGAGAAAAATCCCGAGGGATCTCCAGCCCAAAGTAGTACGTGCCGCTACCGAACCCCCTCTTTACTTCTGCAGCAGATACAAGATGACAACCAACAGCCTTCCCCTCAATAATTTTTTTAGGGCAACGAGCTCGCCGGCATTGACGTCCTCGCCCTTCACTGTTGCAGGCTGATCGGAGTTGATCAGGGCAACCGGTAATTGGTTGAGCCTACCTATAGGGTCCTAGTAACTCCATACGGAAAGGCCACCAAAAAGAAGCGGAAATAAGACGACACCCAAAATCACCAGCGGCGGCAACGTTCCGCGGCCAAAGCGTCCCAGCTCAGTGCCGATATGGAAAATACTCACAGCTATTTAACTCTCCCACATTCAGCATGCTGGTCCAGGTCTACCTGGTTCTGTGAATCTGGATGGGTCAAATTTAAAAAGATGCACTCTATTCCCGCCGTGTCACTGTTGCAGGAGCTAACGATCACTGGCATTGTAGCGCTGAACGCTCCGAGAATTTCCATACGCTGCTGCCACAGCTTTATACTGCGCAATTGGTCACAACCGTCGACGACCGACAGTCGTGCCTGCGGCCTGGACATTAAAGCCAGCACTATTGTTAGTAGGAATCGCTGATACGGCTCCAAATCTCCTACTATCGTTCTACTGGCTCTCGTATCTGGAATGCAGTCCTCTCCTGTAACACCGCCGGCAAAGCCAAGCGCTGAGACTAAAAACTGATAATATGCGAGATCGTCGATGCTGTTGGGTGTGCGGCGATACCATGGCAGCTGCCAAGCCGCCTGCTCTCGCACCACACTGCGAACTGTCAAACTCAAGGACCCCCGCAAGTCCAATAGCAGAAAAGCGTTCCTGGAGTGAGCGTGAATATTGGAGAAAAAATAACACCTCTTTTGGATTTCATGCGCCCAGCAAAAGTGAAGGAAAGGAGAGTTGATGCTCGTTTACGCGCTGTATAGGGGAATGTTGGCCCTCGATCCGGAACGCTAAAACCCGGGTACTCGTGTCCCGATTAGACTCTCAGCCTTCGGACAATCAAAAGCTCACCCACTGTTTCTTCGACCTCTTCTGAAGCCTCACTTCTTGACATATCAGCCACTAAGCCGCTGGTGTTGGGGTAATAAATTTGATCCCTCTAGCTAGTTTAATCCGATATTGCCGCACTGAAACCCACAAGGTCTGACCGCGTCTATAACCGGGACGGTAAGCAAACCATGCGCCCATAATTTTTCCAATCTCCGCCCTTCCACTTATTCTCTTTATTCTCTGTGACTTGAGCTGTTCCACCCGCATCCGTAATGACGCCACCCGTTTCACCTATCGAACAATTTTCGACCCTTGCGGCAGTATTTTTAGTTACAGTCAAGATATGGATTCCGCGACGACCGACTCCCACGTCCACCGTGCTTGGCCCTTCCTAGCAGCTTTCAATGATATCGAAAGCCTTTTGCGCGGTGAATTACAAGCCCCTCACCACGAAAGTTTTCGGCAACTTGTCTATGGTGCTGTTAAAGACAAATTACTAAGTAAAGATCAAGCTCAGATGCTGATCGATTTTGCCGAGCTTCGTAACGCCCTTGCGCACGGTGCCTATGATGAAGACTTCGAACCGATTGCCGAGCCCAATGAGAAAACGGTGCGCCAAATCGTCGCGCTACGGAAAATGCTACACACGACGCCTCCGGTAATGCAGGTGCTGCCCCCACAAAAGGTCCGCATCTTCAAACAACATCATCCTATTGTCCAGCTGCTGAGTTCTCGTGTGAACAAGTACCCGATCTACAAAGGAGATATATTCCAGAGATTATTGATTCCCGCCGATATCATCGACTATTTGCGCGACAGTTCTTCGCAATGGACAATCCCTGAAACGCTGCGAGTTGAGGACATAATAGCCCAGTCAGCCAAGCACCGACCTGTAGTTTTTCTTGATCAACTCGCTACGGTCCCCGAGGTTATCACAGCACTGAATACAATCGGTGAGTCCGAACGTCCGCAGGCGGTCATCATCACAGCTCATGGGCGGCGCGATGAGAAAGCGATACGTCTGATAACAGCAAGCGAAGCAATCCGCCTAGCGCAGAGCTAACGGTGCTCCTTTCCGTGCCATTTATTACGATCGCCAATTATGACTATCAGCGTGAAGGATCTTTTCAGTATCGGGATTGGCCCGTCATCGTCCCATACTGTCGGACCCATGCGGGCCGCTAAAATCTTTGCCGAAACCGCCGCCCTGCAACCTGGCGATCATGTGACGATCACTCTGTATGGCTCGCTTGCGGCTACCGGGAAGGGTCACGGGACCGACCGTGCCATACTTTTAGGTCTAGCAGGCTATGCCCCGGAAACTATATCCCCTCATACAACACCGGTATATGGAACCGCTATTCCTGTAGACGGTAAGATCGCTGAAATCACGTATCACCTAGAGTTCTCACCCGTACCCCTCGCCGAACACCCCAACGCACTCACCTTCGCAACTGATGCGATCAGCCGTAGATATTTCTCGGTAGGTGGCGGCTTTGTTGTCAGCGCAGATGACCTCGGGATATCTCAGCGTTTAGCTAACACCGCCAGCTCCGCGAGCTCCCGAGAGCCTCATCCCTTTCATTCCGCACACGAGCTATTAAAACTGACACGGAGTATCCGGCTCCCGATTCCGGACATTATCGTAGCCAACGAAAGCGCTATCGATAACTCAGGCCTCGACGTCTGTGCCTATCTTGACCTGGTATGGCAACATATGCAAGAGTGCGTCCGCTCGGGTCTGACAACACGCGGGGTACTGCCAGGTGGATTGCATATTGCGCGCCGGGCGCCCGATCTTTATGCGCGTCTCACCACCCTTGAGGACGCAGAGCACCAGGATATTTTAGCGGGTATGGAATGGCTCAACGTCTACGCTTTAGCTGTCAATGAGGAAAACGCAGTGGGCGGAAGAGTTGTGACTGCGCCCACCAACGGTGCCGCGGGTATCATCCCAGCAGTCATGCACTATATAAGAGATTTTCGGAAGCCGAGCAACCCCATGTGGCACCGCGACTTCCTCCTGACCGCAGGAGCTATAGGGATAATAATCAAGAAAAATGCCTCCATTTCCGGGGCCGAGGTTGGCTGCCAGGGAGAGGTTGGTTCTGCGGCTGCTATGGCGAGTGCCCGATTTGCCCAAGTTTTGGGCGCAAGCCCTTCACATATCGAAAATGCTGCCGAAATCGCACTTGAACATAATTTAGGTTTGACGTGCGATCCGGTAGGCGGCCTTGTACAAATCCCCTGTATCGAAAGAAATGCAATTGCAGCTGTTAAGGCTGTCAATGCGGCGCGTCTGGCCCTGCTCGGCAGTGGTCTGCACCGAGTTTCACTCGACGATGTCATCCAAACAATGGCCGAAACCGGCCGCGATATGATGAGCAAATATAAAGAAACCTCCACGGGTGGTCTCGCAGTCACCCTAGGTTTGCCGGTCTCTCTAACCGAATGTTAGACAGCGGCTGCGCCAGAGGGCTGATCCTTTATATATCGAGCACGTATTCAATCACCTTATTGCGGGCAACCTCGATCTGTTCGTGAGTTTTGAGGTTCTTCACGCTCACCACCCCGGCTGCCAGCTCGGAATCGCCAATCACCACAGCGATCCGCGCCCCCGCACGATCTGCGCCCTTCATGGCCCCTTTCAGCCCGCGATCGCCGTAGGCCATATCCGCACTAATCCCCGCGGCACGCAGCTCATCGATAATTTTCACCATAGCGCTTTTCGCTTCGCCGCCTAAGGCGATGCCATATACTTCAACTTTACTATTATCGGTGAGGCTTCGGTTTTCCGCATCGAGCGCCAGCAGAGCTCTGTCAATTCCGAGACCGAAACCGATTCCGGAGAGGTCTTGACCTCCTAATTGTGACATCAGGCCATCATAGCGGCCCCCGCCCCCGATTCCGGACTGCGCACCCAGACCGTCGTGGACGAATTCAAAACAGGTCTTGGTATAATAGTCTAAGCCGCGCACCATACGAGGATTGATTTCATAGTGCACCTCCAGGTCGTCGAGATGCCCCGTTAGTTTTTCGAAGTGGGCTTGGCTCTCGGCAGACAGATAATCTAGCATCAGCGGAGCGTTATGAGTCATCTCTTGGACCTCTGCACGCTTATCATCTAAGACTCGCAGCGGATTTAATGCAGCACGGCGACGAGTTTCCTCATCGAGCGGTAAAGTGAACAAGAATTCTTGCAGCTTTTCACGGTATTGTGGTCGGCAATGGCGGTCACCCAAACTTGTCAACTCGAGGCGGTAGCCTGTGAGCCCGATGCTTCGGAAGCATCGATCAGCTAGCGCAATGACTTCGGCATCAAGGGCGGGATCGTCCACTCCAATAGCCTCAACGCCCATTTGTTGCAACTGCCTGTAGCGTCCGGCTTGCGGGCGCTCATAGCGGAAAAATGGCCCCTGATAGCAAAGTTTAACGGGAAGCTGTCCGCGATCCAGGTTATGCTCGATTACCGCGCGCATGACACCCGCCGTGCCCTCAGGGCGCAGGGTCACAGAGCGGTTTCCACGATCCGCGAAGGTATACATCTCCTTGGAGACCACATCCGTTGATTCCCCTACACCGCGGGCGAAAAGTGAAGTTTCTTCAAAGATTGGCAACTCGATATGCTCAAATCCGGCGCGGTGGGCGTGGTTGAGAAATGTATCACGAACTGCTAAGAATTCACGCGATCGTGGGGGAATATAATCGGGGACGCCCTTAGGGGCGGAGATTTTGGAGAGCTTCTTTTCAGACACGAATTTCAACCTTAGTGAGTTATGCGAATTTAGCAAGAAATGGATTTGAGCGTTTTTCTTCACGTATCGTGGTCAAAGCCCCGTGTCCGGGAAGCACATCGAGGGTATCGTCCAGGGCCATCACTTCCTCCCTCAATGACTTCTCCATATCTGCTGGGGAAGAAGTAGGTAGATCAGTGCGTCCAATGGTTCCTTGGAACAGCACATCTCCAGTAAAGACGACCTTTTTTCCAACCAGAAGTATGGATCCGGCTGTGTGCCCAGGCGCGTGACGAACACTCAGCACCTCCTCTCCGACATTCAAGGTATCTAAATGTCGGAGAGCCTGTAGATTTTTTACTTGAGGCATGTGGTGGGCTCGAAATAGCACGCGCGATTCGTCGCTGAGGCCGGCCCCACCGTCAAGCATAAAAGCGTCGTCAGGGTGAATATAGACCGGTATATTAAAGCGATTCCCCAGTTCGGCGGCGCTGCGAGTGTGATCGAGGTGCCCATGAGTGAGCACGATACGCTCGGGATCTACTCGCTCAGTGCGACAGTGAGCTACTACTTTATCGATGGCATGCATACCTGGGTCGATAATTGTTGCCCGCCCCTCATACGTCAGAATATAGCAATTCGTTTGGTAGGGGCCCGTGGGGAATCCGAATATCTTCATGCCAACCACATTAAAGCACCTGGAGGGCGGGCTCCAAGAAGTTTTGGGATACGAACTCTAACTTTTAGCCCAGCACCGCAAGTGCCGCATCATAACTAGGCTCTTGCGCGATTTCTTCGACAAGCTCCACGTGGCGGACGATACCACTCTCATCAACCACGATGACCGCCCGGGCGAGCAAACCAGCGAGTGGAGAGCCAGCAAGAAGAACTCCCATATTTTTTCCGAAACTAGAGCGGAAACTCGAAACAGTTTCGACCTTGTTAATGCCCTCTGCCCCGCAGAATCGAGATTGCGCGAAGGGAAGATCTGCCGAGATACAGAGGATGACTGTATTGTCCAGTTGCGAGGCTTTTTCATTGAAGACTCGAACCGATTGGGCACATACCCCCGTATCTACCGAGGGGAATATATTAAGTATAAGACGCTTGCCTTCAAAATCGGCATTCGTTACTTCGCTTAGGTCTCCTTTAACGAGCGCGAATGATGGTAGTTTGTCGCCGACCACCGGGAGGTCTCCGACTAGTGGAACTTCGTTTCCGTGGAAATGTGTAGTACTCATAATCTTCAAGAGTAGCGCCACTTCACCGACTTCACCGTCGATAGGCTAAAGTCGTTGAACGGGGACGATATCGAATCAGTCCGTGGGCTTTTCCCTTGATCGTCTGATGAACTCTGTTCCCGCTTCACTCCCACCTTGGCAGTTGATGACCGACGGGGTGGGGGCAGCCTGCTCCATCACTAGCATACGTCGAAGATTAAGGAATTTTGGTGAGCGATAACAAACAACGTCGTGAAGAAGCACTACGCGATTTGGAGAAGGAGATTGCTTCGCGGGATCGAGCCGAGCGCCTTAAACCACTGGGATTGATTCTCACTGCAGCTTTAGCAATTGTGGTTATCATAGGCGGCGTTGTTCTCGCAGTGAAGTACACCGGTGATGACGCCAGCAATTCAGCGGCGGAGTCAATCGATCAAGAGGACTCTTTTGCAGCCGAACCTCTGACTCTAGCCCGCGCTGAGTCTCTGCAGGATACGGTAAGTTGCGACTACGCTGAGTCTGGTACTGCTGCAAAGAAGGTGAGCTTGCCAGATACATCCAATATCCAGGCAACTGGCACAGTATCTGCAACAATGACTACGAATAGCGGCGAGATCAATCTCGACCTCGATCGCTCGGTTTCCCCCTGCACGGTTAATGCCTTCACGCACTTAGCTTCAGAGGGTTATTTCAACGACACCGTCTGTCACCGTCTGACTACGTCTGAAGGCCTGAAAGTACTGCAGTGCGGTGACCCCACCGGAACTGGCACTGGTGGGCCTGGCTTTAGTTTCGCCAACGAGTACCCCACCGACGAAGCGTCTGAGGATGCGGCAACTTTACCGGTGATCTATCCCCGCGGCACCATCGCAATGGCTAATTCAGGCCCTGATACCAATGGCTCGCAATTCTTCCTTAACTACGGCGATTCCACCCTCCCTCCCCAATACACCTACTTTGGCAAGATCGATGAAGCTGGTCTTAAGACCTTAGATGCTATCGCCAAGGAAGGTGTCGACGGCGACGCGATGGACGGTGCACCAGCCAAAGAAGTCAAGATTTCTAAGGTAACCGTGGGCTCTTAGATCTTCCGGGCCACCTACCCAGCGAAAATACCCGATGCTCGAGAATGACCTCTGGCATCGGGTATTTCCATATGCACAGGCTACGATCTTGGCTAGGGCCCTTGAAAAAACTGAAGAACTTCCCTATCTTGGTCACTGTAGGCGTATCTGGAATATTGACATCTTCAACGCCAGATTCACTTCACTTACTCTCATCTCGAAAGAAGGCTTTTATGAAGCGCTTTTCCCGTTCCACTGTTGCTGCCCTGGCTCTGTCTGCAGCCATGATTGGTGGCGCGACTACCCCCGCTATCGCCGCTGAGGCCCCGAAGGATGACTCCTTCTTTGCTGGACTCGCCTTTATGTCCTCGGAAACCGATGCCAACGGCAATACCATCCCCAGCCCTGACAAGGTCAAGGATTTTATCAAAATGATCAGTGATATCCTGCGCACCCTGGAATCTCTCACCAGCCTCGCCGGCAAAGCAAATAACCTATTTGGTTAATGCGGGTTATCGCAAATGCGGTGACAGTTGCCCTTGAATGGGGGCAAGTTAAAAACACTCGAAGGGCGAAGTTAGAAATTGACACAAGTTGTGAGACAATTACTGTCACAAGCGAGAGGAAAATTTCTTCCGCCCGGCTTCATTCTTAGCATTGCTTTCTCTCATGCTAAGATCAAAGCACTCAACACAGATCTACCCTCTTAATAAAAGGATAAGTATGAAAATTATTCGCACCGCCGTGGCTTCCATTGCCACCGCTGCTCTGTTGACCACTGGAACCGCCGCTGTTTCCCAGGCTGCGACCACTACTTCAACCTCCACTGCCCCTGATTCACCTAAGCCAACCGGTGAGCGCTCATCCTCCGAGGACCTTCAGGCTGGTTCCCAGGATGCAAACGGCAATATCTCCGCCAAGAAGATTGGTGAATGGATCGGGGTTATCACCAGCGTCATCAGCGTTTTGGGTGCCCTGCTAGGCTTCCTCGCTAAGGCTCAGAAGCAACTTTTCTAATTCGGTAACTACAGTAACGCCGTAGCTACGTACAGTTATTTTGACGAGTGGAATCTCTTTGCAGAGAATCCACTCGTCTCCTTGTTTCTACGTTTGCTAATGTCTTTAGCAGACCATCAGCTCTATCAACTGATGTGATTCACGGCCGTCACTTTTACCGCCTTGGTTCTGAGACGGAACTGGGACGGCTGACGCAGGAAACATCATATACGCTCCACAAGAAAGCTCAGAAACAATCATGAAAAAGTTAAAGCGGAACCTAGCCACAACCATCGCTTTGAGTATTGCGCTCAGCACCACCGTCTCGCCAGTCACCGCAGCAGAACCTCCTGCTGTACCGACGACTAGCGCGCCGATGGCTTCTCCAGTGGAGACGTCCGTACAAATACCCGTAACCACCACTCCCTCCGCAAGTGCGTCAGAGACCACCAGTGAGGTCCCACTCCCGGAGAAAACCTCCACAACTAAAGCCCCTTCTCCTACCACCGAACCTAAGCCTGAGAAACCGAGTAAAGAGGGCTCCAGCTTCAAA
Organism: Corynebacterium sp. ES2794-CONJ1; assembly: GCF_025660615.1. NCBI lineage: Bacteria > Bacillati > Actinomycetota > Actinomycetes > Mycobacteriales > Corynebacteriaceae > Corynebacterium > Corynebacterium sp. ES2794-CONJ1. The sequence goes on from NZ_JAOTIM010000001.1 coordinate 205,435, forward strand.
AACGTCCTCTTGGCTCTCATCAATGCCATCACTGGAGGTAATCTCTCCAATCTTCTCGGGCTGGGAGGAGATGCTAATAAGGGTGGCACTAATAACGAAGCAACAGAGGATAAAGAGCCCCAAACCGACCTGGAAAAAGCCACCGCTTGGATCGGTATAGCGGCCACCATCTTTAGCGCTCTCGGGGCACTTTTTGGCCTGGTTGCTAAAGCTCGAGAATTATTGAAGATTTAAGCTAACAGCAAGGAACTGCACCTACCCGCACGAGGGAGGTGCAGTTAAATTATGTTCACAGCACTCGGTAGACATCGAAAACGCCCTCAATGTTTCGAAGTTGCACCATGAGCGCTCCCAGTTGCTTTTTATCAGATACCGTAAATTTAAAGCGCACTGTCGCGATATGATCATCGGCTGCTGTTGAACTCATCGACAGGACAACAACCTTCTGCTCACTAACTACCTTGGTAATTTCCATTAAGAGGCCGGTGCGATCGAGCGCCTGCAGCTCGAGATCCGCCTGAAATACCCCTCCGCTACCTTCGTGTGCCCATGACACTTCTTTTAGGCGCTCTGGTTCTTTACGCAGTTGAGGCGCATTGCGACAATTTGCTCGATGGACACTGACTCCCCCACCGCGGGTAACATAACCAAAAATCTCGTCCCCTGGTACCGGCGTGCAGCACTGTGCGAGTTTAGCCATAACATCAGGAACATCTTCAACGAGGACACCAGCCTCGGAGGTTGCGGGAACTCGACTCGATACCAGCTCGCTAAAGGGTGTGCGTGAAACGAGATCATCCTCGGCGTCGTCGAGATCACCAAATTTAGCTATTAGTCTCTTTGTTACATGAGCTGCCGACACCGTACCTGCACCGATTGCGGTATAGAGCGCATCTACATCGTTATAGTGCAGTTCCCGAGACACTGCCTTCATTGATTCCGCGGTGAAAAGACGGTGTAGCGGTAAACCCCCGCGCTGAATTTCGGCGGCGAGCGCGTCACGTCCGGCGTCGAGGTACTCCTCGCGGCGCTCTTTAGCAAACCACTGTCGAATTTTTGCCTTTGCGCGAGGGCTGACTACAAAATCCTGCCAATCTCGAGAGGGGCCGGCCTGGCTATCTTTGGAGGTGAAGATCTCCACTCGGTCGCCGCTGTCCAAGGTGGATTCTAGAGCAACGAGCTTGCCATTGATCTTAGCCCCGATACAGCGGTGCCCCACCTCTGTGTGGACCGCATAGGCAAAGTCAACGGGGGTTGACTTAACTGGAAGACTGATGACATCACCGTGGGGTGTGAATACAAATATTTGCTTAGCGGTGAGATCAAAGCGGAGGGAGTCTAAGAATTCATTGGGATCGGCTGCCTCTCGTTGCCAGTCGAGTAATTGGCGCATCCAGGACATCTGATCGACCTCGGATTCGCCACCCTTCTGCGAACCTTTAGTTTCCTTATAGCGCCAGTGAGCTGCAATACCGTATTCAGCATTGAAGTGCATCTCCCGGGTCCTGATCTGAATCTCGAGTGGTTTGCCACCCTCGCCCATCACCGTAGTGTGGAGGGATTGATAGACTCCAAATTTTGGACTTGAAATATAGTCCTTGAATCGCCCTGGCATGGCCGCGAAGAGGGAGTGCGCTACGCCCACCGCGGCGTAGCAGTTATGCACCGTGTCGGTGAGGATGCGAATTCCAACCAGGTCAAAGATCTCGTCGAATTCTTTGCCGCGAATGATCATCTTTTGGTAGATAGACCAGTAATGTTTCGGCCGACCCATCACTTCGGCTTCGATATTAGCCTCTTTGAGCCCTTGATGAAGTTGATCAATAATCTCGGTTAAGTATCGGTCCCGTGAGGGGGCCCGGTCGGCAACTAATCGGACCACTTCCTCATACTTTTTGGGATAGAGGATAGCGAAAGCCAAATCCTCCAACTCCCACTTCACGCTCGCCATGCCAAGACGGTGTGCCAAAGGTGCGATCACTTCGAGTGTTTCGCGGGCCTTCTTTGCCTGCTTTTCTGGCGGTAAGAAGCGCATAGTACGCATATTATGAAGCCGGTCGGCTACCTTAATAACGACCACTCGCGGATCTTGGGCCATTGCGACGATCATCTTTCGTATCGTCTCAGCCTCGGCCGCCGCTCCCAATGCGACTTTATCGAGCTTGGTGACGCCATCGACTAACCTAGCTACTTCTTCGCCAAATTCCATCGATAGATCGTGGATTGTATAGTCTTCGCAATCTTCGACGGTGTCGTGGAGGAGGGCTGCAATAAGCGTGGTGGTGTCCATACCAATTTCGGCAGCGATCGTGGCCACCGCTAACGGATGGGTGATATAAGGCTCCCCCGACTTTCGCAGAACACCAGCATGGAGTTTTTCTGCGGTGTCATAGGCGCGCGAGAGAGTCGCTATGTCGGCCTTCGGATGAAATTGCCGGTGAATACTCAAAAGTGGATCTAATACAGGATTTACTTTTACGCGGTTGCTGGTTAAGCTCCGCGCCAAGCGAGCTGACATGCTGCGCACAGTAGATGGCTGTTTATTAGTACTGCGTTGACTCATCTCATCTCAGCTTTCCCTATTAGCCCTGTCTTAACTTTGAATTTAACAATACCCGTACCGAGAGAGACTTCGTCGATATCGGAAAGATAAGATATGCGGTTAATCGTTAACCACAAATACTGGAGCTTGATCAATACGATGACGACCACCTAAGCCAGCAACTTCCAGCACGACGCCATAACCGGTCACGGTGCCGCCGAGTTCTGAGATCAAATTGGTAGCGGCAATAAGGGTTCCCCCGGTGGCGAGGACGTCGTCGATAAGCACGACCTTTTTGCCCTGGAGGTCAATGCCAGAAGCCGGCAATTCCAAAGCGGCGGTCCCATATTCAAGTGCGTATTCCTGGGTGTGCACCGGCGGAGGCAGCTTTCCTTTTTTACGAATGGCTAGGATGCCCAAACCGAGCCTGTAGGCTACTGCCGAACCGAGAAGAAAGCCCCTGGCATCTAGACCACCAATGAGGTCTGCGCCCATCTTCTGTGCCGCCGCTGCAAGGTCATCCACCAGTAATGAGAAGGCTTCACCGTCAGCGAGGACTGGGGTTAGGTCTTCAAAAATTACCCCTTGAACTGGGAAGTCCTTGACGAAGCGAGTTTTCTCGGAGAGTGCTTGCTGAGAATTGGCGAAGCGGGCTGTTCGGGCAACGGTCATGGTTTTCAGTCAAACTTTCTGTCAATCGAGGACTAGGCCTCATCCAACCGCCTGAAGTGAGCGGAATCGAGGTTATAGCTTCATACCCCTAAAAGGTATGAGGAATTTGGTCTAGCAGCAAATCTCAGAATTCACCTTCGAGGGCAGCCTTACTCCTGCCAGCGATCAATATTCCAGCTCAGTCCGTAGAGATCGGTATTTTCCACCACGTTGGCGATCTTCTTGTCAATGATATAAATACGGGGTTCTACAGCGATGGGGATACTAGGGACTAAATCCCAACTGCGTTGTTCGGCTTCACGAGTCGCGCCTATATTCGATGTAGAGGTAGCTCGGATCGGGAACTCTAGCATAGGGTCGACAGAGAGCAGATTGGCATCAGCTCCCCCTTCTTGGCTGTAGTACACCCCGAATTCATTGCCAAGAACCTCAGATAGATTCCCTAAACTAGGTGCTTCGCGGGATACATCGACAATAGATACGCCAGCGTCTTGACAAGAATCCGCAATCGCCTGCACCATAGCAGCCTTTCTTTTATCAGGGCCGAAATACCCAATGCGGACGGTTTGACCGCTGATGCGGGTAGCTGCAGGTATATCTGTTCCGCGGTGCGGATCGGTGATATCACGCATTTTGAGGTGGACGGGGTCCTGGGGTCTCACGGTGCGCACGGTCGTGGCAGGGGTGTCTACACCTGAAAACTCTTTACTGATATGCGCCAGCCGGGGCTGATCAATGCAGGCGGCAAAAGCGCGTCGGTTCTCAGGGTCAGCAAAGATACCTCCACTGCCAAGAACCAGTTGTTCACTGAGAACTCCAGGCTTATATATGATAGTAAAGGGGTTATTTGGGTCGTTTCTATTGACCCACGAGGCCTGAGAGGTCGAGGCTACTTCCGCAATTTGAATATCTCCACGCCCAGCTAAAGTCTGAATATCCGAACCAGAGGGCCACACAATCAAACGCTCGAGAGCAGACTTTTCACCAAAGTACCGCTCGTTACGCACCAGAGTAACTTCCCCACTCGATCCTATGGATTCAATCTTTAGTGGTCCTGAGCTTATTTGCAGCTCGGGGTCGAATTGATCGAGGTTGAACCCTGTGTTCCAAATCTGAGCGATAGGTTCCATTGCCGCAGGGTCTCGGGATTTCAGCACGTTGCTAAAAACGTCCAATGGCATGTCCAGCTTCGCTGCAATTGCATGCGCAGGCAGCAGAGTCCCCGCATTGAAAAGATGACGCCATCGTTCGCCGAAGTTATCTTTGAAAACTACTATGGCTAGCTTCCCACCGGGTACGCACTCAACGCTATCAACCTGCTGATAGAGGGGCATAGCAGAATCAAAAATTGGCCTTTGGGTGGCCGCGGTAAATGCGAGAAGGAAGGAATCGCATGTTATGGGAGCGCCGTCAGAATAGACTGCTTTATCGGAGATTTGAATCTGAACACGCTGTTGCGCACCCGGCAGGAGCCTAGCGTCCATCAGATCCGAATTGGGTATTGTCTGTCCCTCAGGTCCAGTGACGTAAATACCTGGGTACAGCCTTCCTGCTAGTTCGTGGGCATTCGTGGATCGTCCCAAACTCGAACCTACATTCGTAGTCAATAAGGGGCGATCGACGGCGTAGCCAAAGATATGTGGTGAAGAATCTTCCCGGGACGATGGGGAGGAGCATCCAGCTAAGACGGCTGCCAAAGAACTAAGGAGCGCTACGCATACACGCCCCCACATTTCGTGCTTCATAACGACCCCTTGTTAGATATGTTATTAGATCCCAGCCTAGTTCTTTAAGAGCCGTTGCAACTAATTTTTCGCTCTCCCAAAGGAATGTGAAGGTCACAATATATCTGTGCTCGACCTTATTGCACAAAGACAAACTCCCGATCACCTCTCAAAGTAGTGATCGGGAGAAAACCTTCATTATTTATACCCGGTTTAAACTCTACGAGGGCGCCAAGAGCTAGGGCCTCGATGATTGAGATCTGGTCCCTGAATCTGTCGTTTCGGCGCTCCATCAAGGTCCGCTAAAACGTCGGCATCAATGCGACCAGTTTCCCGTAACTGTTCAACAGCCACATTATGTTCCTTAGTCTTAGCTGAGCGGTTCTTCAGAGAAACGAGGAAGGGGGTAGCAAGGAAGATCGATGAAATGGTACCTTCGATCACACCGATAAGCTGCACCAGCGCCAAATCTTTGAGCGTTCCCACGCCCATGAGCCATACAGCAACAACCATCAGCGCGATCATGGGTAGTACCGAAATCACAGTTGTAGAAATCGAGCGCATGACCGTCTGGTTGATTGCAAGATTGGCATGCTCGGCATAAGTCATTTTTCGATTGCCTAGATAACCAGCGGTATTCTCCCCCACCTTATCGAAAACAATCACCGTGTCGTAGAGAGAGAAGGCAAGTACAGTCAAAAGACCGATAACGGTGGCTGGCGTTACCTCAAAGCCGAAGAGGGCATAGAGTCCGGTGATGAAAACGAGGTCCACACCGAGTGCTCCTAGGGCGGCCACAGCCATCTCCCGCTGGAGGCGGATTGCTATATAGATGAAGACCGCCAGTAGGAAAACGCCCATCGATATAAACATCCGGTTGGTAATTGTTGAACCCCATGATTCCGAAACGGTAGAATCACCAATCACATCAGGGGTAGCCTCGCCAACAAGGTTTTCTGGCTGGTACTCATCGAAGATCGCTCGACGCGCGCTGTCGATCTGCTCTTGGGTGAGCCTTTCGGAATTGATCTCTAAAATACGAGTGTCGCCGGACCCGACGATCTGAACCAGTGCAGGTTCAATTCCAGTAGCTTCCTCGAAGGTTTGCGAAACTGCTACCTTGTCAAGGTTGCCGGCAGGCATATTCATCTTGGTGCCGCCCTGGAAATCAATTCCCAAATTAAAGCCGCGGAAAAGAATGCACAGTAAGCAGACCACAATGATGGCAAGCGTGACCATATAGCTCACCCGGCGCTTGCCGACGAAATCCAACCCACCCTCACCGGTGAAGATTTTTTCCAAAGTCGTTTTCGAAGACATATTACTTCTCCTCATTCGAGGTAGGGGCTTGAGGCTGCGCTGCTGTGGCCATCTCTGGCGCAGCTGTGTCCAGCGGGGCAGATATGTTGTTGCGCGCTACGTAATCAAAAACTCGACCCAGACCGTTGGCCGCAGGCTGAGCAGTCCACGGACGACGCGACGCAAGTATGACCAAAGGTGCCGTGAAGAGGAAGGTAATGAGCAAATCAAATACCGTAGTCAGACCTAATGTAAAGGCGAATCCCTTAACTTCGCCTACTGCAAGAAGATAAACCACGACTGCAGCGATAATCGTAACGAAGTTACCAGTGATAATGGTGTTCTTGGCTCTGTCCCATGCATGGGGCACCGCTGAGCGGAACGTTCGGCCGTTGCGGATTTCATCCTTGATACGTTCGTAGATCACCACGAAAGAGTCGGCGGTGGTACCAATGCCGATGATCAAACCAGCGATACCAGCTAGATCGAGAGAATAACCGATGAGTCGACCCAGCAAAACTAGGGAACCGTAGACAAAGAGTCCAGACATGATCAGAGAAACAAGAGAAATCACGCCAAAAAAGCGGTAGAAATACAGGCTGAAAAGAGCCACTAAAATCAACCCGACGAGGCCCGCTATCAATCCAGCCTTGAGGGAGGCCACACCTAAGGATGCGGGGACAGTGATGGCCGTTCCACCTTGTTCGCCATTTTCACCGGCGAAGGACAGAGGTAGGGCGCCATACCTGAGATTATTAGCTAAATCCTGAGCTTCCTTATTAGTGAATTTACCTGTGATGGAAGTAGCCGAACCAATGGGAGTTGGGGACTGGATCACTGGAGCGGAAATCACCTTGGAATCAAGGGTGATGGCTACGTTGCGCTTGAGATAGTCCTGCGTGAGCTTAGCCCATGTAGCAGAGCCTTCGGAACCACCATCCGACTTGAAAGCGAAACTAATTTCCATCTGACCAGTCTGGGAGTTAAGACCTCCTGTAATAGGTCGGGCGGTGTCGATTTCCTCACCAGTCAAGCGCTTCGCTTGTGGCCCTTCTGTCTCGCCTACGAGCAAAGGTGCGGGGTCTAGAATATAGACTTGGGAATCCTCTTCGGAATCAGCCGAGCCGGGGTCGCAAGCCACCAGAGGTTTGGCTGGGTCGTCACTGCCTTGGAGGAGGTCTGGGTTGTCGTCGCAAATCAGCAGCGTTGCCGCTGCAAATTGGCGGAGTGGATCACTCGATTGGCGATCCTCATGCATGACTTCGAGAATTTTTTCCCGGCGCGCCGCAGATTCAATGGAATTTTGGGGAGCTTGCGGAGCTTTGGCAGTCACCGTGATCGTCGATATATCCGCGGCATCTTTTTGCTCCGCGTTATCTTTGCTGCTTTCTTCATTCGCAGCGAAAGAAGAGATCTTCTCCAATTTTTCATTGAGCTGATCGGGGCTAGCTACTCCTGCCTCGACCCAGCGATTAGCCATATCTTGGACCACTGGGATCAGCTTTGAAGTATCGAAGTCTCCTGGGTTGGCTACAGGCCTAAAGAGTAGCTGTGAGGTTTGCCCAACAGCTCGAGCCTGAGAGGTGTCTTCTCCGGGGACTGTGATGACAAGGGTCGAGCCATCGATGATGACACTTGCACCAGAGACTCCCATACCGTTGACACGATTTTCCAAAATGGTTCGTGCTTGTGCGAGTTGGTCTTGGGTCGGATCGGAGCCTTGCGGGACAAGGGTCACGCGGGTGCCGCCCTGGAGATCAATACCCAACTTGGGGCTCGCGCTGCGATCGCCGGTGAAAAAAATGAGGGCGTAGACTAAGACGAGAAGGGTGATGAATCCCGCAATGGCTCTCTTGGGCCACTGCTCCCATCGACTTCCGCCGCTTCGTGTTGTCGAAGCCAATGAAGTTTCTCCTTGTATCGGATGTGTAATGAAGGTTATCGAGGTGCCCCTTCCCTTAAGGAAGATACCTCGTCGCCGAGTGTGTTAACCCGCTTGACATAGGCCAAGCTAACAACCTGAATCTATCCTAGACCCAACTTCTCGACAGTTTGTATATGCACCCAGCTATGCTACGCCATGGTTCGACCGATCGGCGATTTTCTAAGAGGAAGTCTCATATATAGTGGAGGTCCCTGCGGGTTGAACCCGTGGGGACCTTGAGCGAGAAAGCCTGCTTTTAAGCGTCTTCGTGATCTGGAAGGGTGCGTTGCTCCTGGGTGAGGTTGCGCACGACTACTGCCTTTTCCCACGTGCTAACTACCCCAGGGGAAGTTTCTAGCTCCACGGTTGCTTCCGCTATGCCTACAACGGTGCCGTGGAGACCTGCGGTCGTAAGAACTTGATCGTTAATCATGAGGGCCTCTTGGAGCTCATGGATTTCTTGAATTTTGCGCCGTTGTTTCCTTTGCATGAGGAAACTAGGCACAAAAACCACTGCCAGAATTAGAATGAGAAGAAAAATTGAATCCATACACCCAGTGTGCCAGATAGCTAAGGGAAAGTTGGAAAACTCACACCCTTTTTAGCGCAGTCCGGTTCCAGGGCACCCCTCGGGTGGTTCCAGATCTAGATGGCGCCATGCTGCTTGGGTGGCCACACGCCCCCGCCCGGTGCGGCTAATCATACCGGCGCGAACTAGGTATGGTTCACACACTTCTTCGACTGTCGATGCTTCTTCCCCGACGGCTATGGCTAGAGTCGATACTCCTACGGGACCGCCTCCATGGCTCTTGATAAGTGCCTCCAAGACCGCGCGATCGAGACGATCGAGTCCCATCTCGTCTACATCGAAGACAAGTAATGCGGCCCTAGCTGCTTGCAGATCGATATAGCCGGTGCCATGAACCTCGGCGTAGTCCCGAACCCGTCGCAGGAGACGGTTAGCGATGCGTGGTGTACCTCTGGAACGAGAGGCGATTTCCACAGCTGCCACCGGTTCTATTTCAACGCCCATGATCGTAGCGGCCCGACTCACAACCTTGGTGAGTTCTGGAGTGTCGTAGAATTCCATCTGCGCAGTAAAACCGAAGCGATCGCGCAACGGTCCGGTGAGCATGCCCGAACGAGTAGTTGCTCCCACGAGGGTAAATGGGGCTAGTTCCAGCGGGATTGAAGTGGCACCCGGTCCCTTGCCGACGATCACATCGATCCGAAAATCTTCCATCGCCATATAGAGCATCTCTTCTGCAGGTCGCGCCATCCGGTGTATTTCATCGATGAAGAGGACATCACCCTCCATGAGATTAGACAGCATTGCGGCGAGATCACCAGCACGCTCCAGTGCCGGGCCAGAGGTCATCCTCAAGCTCGTACCCATCTCATAGGCAATAATCATCGCCATCGTCGTCTTTCCAAGACCGGGAGGGCCGGAAAGCAGAACATGGTCGGGGGTTACTCCGCGGTTCTTCGCTCCGGTGAGTACAAGATCGAGTTGATCGCGGACCTTTGGTTGGCCGATGAACTCCGTCAAACTACGCGGTCGCAGCGTGGTTTCCACATCGTTTTCCCCGTCGTTTATGGTGGGGTTGATGGGCGCATCGGGACGACGGTGCCCCGAAGACGGTTGGGGGAGTTCAAATTCGGTTTTCTCTACGCTAGCCATAATTTTTCCGCAGTTGCTCAGTTCGTTCTATTCTTCCCAAGCGCCGCCAGGGTTGCGCGCAGCGCAGCAGATGTTGTGATGTCAGGGGATTCGTTTAGTACCGCGGCCAGAATTGGCGCCGCTATTTTTTCACTGAATCCCAGACCCACTAGGGCTTCGAGCACTTGATCGGCAATGGCGGAATGGGTGTCGATAGCTAAGGTATTCGCTTCGCTCTCGGCGCTTCCAAAACTGGTGACCTTGTCTTTGAGATCAACGATTAGGCGCTCAGCCATGCGCTTGCCCACTCCAGGAATTTTTTGCAGCCCCTTAATATCATGTTCGGATATCAGTGTCGAAAGCTCTTCGGCATCGTAAACGCTTTGTATCGCTACAGCGAGCTTGGGACCCAGACCCGAAACGCTTTGCAAGAGTGCGAACATATCTCGATCATCAGAATGCCGAAAGCCGTAGAGCGTTTGCGAATCCTCGCGCACAATCATGCTAACCAGCATGAAAGTCTCTTCGCCGCGGCGCAGTGTTCCAAGGGTTTTAGGGCTAGCGACTACCTCGTAGCCGACCCCGTGGCATTCAATGACTGCACTTTTTAAGGTGATATCAACGACGTGCCCCCGTAAGGAAACGATCATAATCGCCTGCCTCCATTTTGTCTTGATTCATTAACCATAGTCTAGCGGCGCCATGCCCCTCGCGGTCGTGTCTGTTGCTGTATTAGGGACCGCAGTTCCGCGTCGGACGGTGCAATATCAGCGGCGCGCTGGAGTGCTTGCTGCTTTGCTTTTCCGAGGACGCCGTTGTGATGCCGCATGAGTGACTGGGCTCGGACTTGATTCTCCTGTTGCGCTAAGATCATCGGGGCCCGCCAGCAGTGACACACAGCAAGAGCTAAAGCATCGGCGGCGTCGGCGGGTTTCGGAGCCTCATTCAAACCGAGGATACGCGTGATCATCGCTGTCATTTGCTTCTTATCGGCGCGACCATTACCAGAGATAGCTTTCTTCACTTCTGACGGAGTGTACAAATAACAACTCAAATCGCGTTGGGCAGCAGCAAGCATAAGGACGCCCACGCCGTGAGCGGTGTTCATCACTGTTGATACATTGCCACGTTCGAAGATGCGCTCGATAGCTACCACGTCAGGCCGATACTCATCCATCCACTCGTTGACGGCCTTGCTCAACTCCAACAAACGCTTCTCTATCGCGGCATCGACGGGAGTTCTAACCACACCCACCGCCACGGGGATAACACTGCGACCACGGCCGGCTTGCACCACCGAAAGGCCACATCGCGTTAATCCAGGGTCGATGCCCATTATGCGCAACCCCTCGATGGACTTGACAGACATCCGCACCTCTCCCCTGAGCTTCTTTTGTTGAGCCTTTTATCGAGCCATTTATCGAGTCTCAGAATCTTTTGATATGAGAATTCAGAGTAACACAATCTATCACACAGATGTTCGATCACCCTTCGCTCAGCATCCGCCTCGCAGATATAGAAAATCCCCGGTGCTCGTTTCGCAGCACCGAGGAATCTTCGTGTTATTCAGCGTGAAGGGCAGCGATGACCTCGTCACTGAGGCTCATATTCGTATAGACGTTTTGAACATCGTCAGAATCCTCTAAAGCGTCGATCAGCTTCATAATTTTCTTGGCGTCGTTAAGCTCCAACGGAACTTCGACGGAAGCACGGAAATCGGAATCGGAATCTTCAACCTCAATTCCGGCTTCTTGAAGAGCTTCACGTACTGCCGTTGATTCACTAGGGGCACTTAGAATCTCGAAGTTGTCGCCTACCGCGTTAACTTCTTCGGCCCCGGCATCGAGGACCGCCATCAAGATATCGTCCTCGTCCAGTTCACCGCGCTCAACGAGTACGACTCCCTTACGGGTGAAAAGGTAGGAGACGGAACCGGATTCGGCCATATTGCCGCCGTGTTTGGTCATCGCATTACGCACCTCGGAAGCCGCGCGATTGCGATTGTCGGTCAAACACTCGATGAGAACGGCCACACCATTCGGGCCGTAGCCCTCGTACATTATGGTTTGCCAGTCGGCTCCGCCAGCCTCTTCGCCGGACCCACGTTTCCTGGCGCGTTCGATATTATCGTTAGGAACCGAGGCCTTTTTAGCCTTGCGGATCATATCGTCGAGGGTTGGGTTGGCGGAGGGATCACCGCCGCCGGTGCGTGCTGCGACTTCGATATTTTTGATTAATTTGGCAAACTCCTTACCACGTTTGGCATCGTTTGCTGCCTTTTTGTGTTTAGTCGTTGCCCATTTAGAGTGGCCTGACATTGGCTACCTTTCCTCCTCTACACCGCTACAGCCTGTCTTGAAGGTGTAGCGAGCTACGAGTTACGTATATGTTCAGCTCTGTTGTATATAGCTATATTTAGCTCTTTGACCTAACAAAGCTCCAATTATACGGTAAAAGCGCTCCCGATCGGTACTTCTCCTGCTTGAATTGGACACCGTCACCCTCAATGAGAACACCCTGATCCCGTCGATATACGTTGAGATATTCTATACCCAGAAACACTGGTTTAGAATTCTTCTGACATCCCTTCATTGCTCGGAAAAGGACATATTGATGCCCAAGATCACTCGCACCATCAGTATCCACTTCGCTTTGTGGTCGTTGTGGCTATGCGGCCGTGGCATCATGCTGTTAATGCGACCCTTCTGGGTAGATTCAGACGCTGATATTCATTACTATTTTGCCAGCCTCACGGACCCAGCCTCTTCAGGAACTGCCGAATATCCACCCGTAGGAATATGGCCCGCTGAGGTCACATTATGGCTCGCTGGAGAAGATCCGGAGAGATTTCTCCTCACATTTATTGCGCTCATTCTACTGTGCGACGCTGCTTTTCATGGGGCGCTCATATACGGCAGTCGCGGGCTTGGTACTAAAGATCGGGTCTTTGCCAGCGTATTTTGGTCCTTATTTGCGCCCCTTCTTGGTGCGGTCTACCTTTACCGTCTCGACCTCTACCCCGCTGCTGGGGTTGGAATCGCGGCACTATTTCTTTTCTCCTATCCTGCTCTGACCGCGGTCTTTATCGGATGGGCTACCATGGTTAAATTGTGGCCAGGTCTTCTAGCGGTGGCTTCTGTTCGAGGATATAGAAATACGCGCACATATATCGATATCGGTGTCGGCGCGATCACCTTAACCGTGCTCACCATCGCTGTTTTACTACGCTCTGGAGTCTGGCGTTTGCTAACCCCTTTGACGTATCAGGGTGAACGTGGGCTTCAAATCGAGTCGGTCGTTGCTACCCCGCTGCTATTTCGAGCAGCTCAGCCAGGATCGGATGAGTACGAACTTTTTTATGCAGCTTCTAAAAGTTTCGAAATTACTGGCCCCGCCGTAAGCCTAGCCCTATCGATAGCATCAGCGCTCCTGCTTCTCACATTTTTGATGGCACTAACCTTTGCGCTTGTAGTATTCCGCTATGACCTGTGGAACCCACAGTTGGCGCTGAGTTTTATGGTTTCTGCAACGTCGATGTTGTTGGTGGCTAACAAAGTATTTAGTCCTCAGTATATAACATGGCTTGGCCCAATGGTCGCGGTAGCGGTGGTCTTCTGCCACCGCAAACTCGTAAGTGCTATTGCATTATTGACTTTGGCATTAGCAGGGCTGAGTCATTGTATTTATCCCTTCCATTACGCTGACCTTTTCTCCTCGGATAATCCTTTGGCCATAGGCTTGGTGGCTATCTACCTAAGAAACAGTTTGGTGGTAGCCCTCATGCTCATCAGCATGGCGTGGACGATCGTAGAGCTGCGAGCTGCCTATGCACACCGACGGGTGCCTACTCTTTAATCTCGTCATACGCGTGCAAAGCAGCGGTGCGGGAAGCCTTCACATCAACAACCGGCTCCGGGTAGATGGGGGTGTGGAGCTCTGGAACCCACGATGAGCAGTAATGGTAATCTGCGTCGAAGCGCTGCTGCTGTGTGATGGGATTGAAGATACGGAAATATGGGGCCGCATCGTCGCCGCAGCCAGCTACCCACTGCCAATTGAAGGTATTGGAGGCTAGGTCAGCGTCCACCAAACTGTCCCAGAACCACTCCTCACCCATTATCCAGTGGGTTCCAAGGTTTTTAGTGAGCAGGGAGCCGACAACCATGCGAACCCGATTGTGCATCGTGCCCGTTCGCATCAGTTCCCGCATCCCGGCATCGACCAATGGGATTCCAGTCTCACCACGGGCCCAAGCGGTAAATTCTGCCATTTTATTATCGGGCGCGATTTTCCTTTGATGAATGTCATCGATGCGGTAGCTTTCTTTCCACCATGGGAAGACAGCAAATTTTTCCCTCAAGGGAGTATCTATCATCTGAGGGTTCTCATAGAGTCGGTGCCAGGCAAAGTCTCGCCATAGTAACTCTTTGCGAAAAACGTGAGCATCAGCGCTATCTCCAACAAGTTCGAAGAGCCGGCGTATGCTAATTTCACCGAATCGTAAGTGAGGGGCGAGCCCACTGGTCGCCTTGACCGCAGGAAAGTCCCTGCCCTTGTGGTAGTTAGTTGGTGTACCAAATTTCTCCACCACCTCCCAGGCACCCTGTTCGCCGGGTTTGAAGGGAAATTCTTTAGCCCAATTGGGTTCCCCGCGATCTGCTGGCAGGAGTCTCAACTGGGCGATTTCCACCATACTGGCCTCAAGATCGGCACCGGCCCCATCGAGTTGCTCGATGAAGGAATTATCGGAAAGAACATCGGCTAGATCAACGGAAGACTGCGCGTGCAGAACCTCAAACGAGCGCTTGGAAAATGGGGTGTACACCCGATACGCCTCACCCTGTAGGGTCCGCACCTGCCAAGGTTCAAGTAGAAGGTGTCCGGGGTAACTGTGGGCTTCAATTCCACTCTCATGCACCATGCTCTTGATATGGGCGTCCATCTCACACCACGGCTGGTAGTACCTGCGAGACCAGGCTACGCTCTGTGCCCCTAAATCATGAGCTAGCTGTGGAATGAGCTTACGCGGGTCACCTAAGGCGATCTGAAGTCGGATATTGTAATCAGCTAGCTGCGTGGCCAAGGAGACGAGACTGTGGTGCAACCACCACTGAGAGGCTCGGCCAAGGGGGCGAGTCGATGAGGAGGTATCAAGAATATAGAGGGCATGAATCCGACTGTGGCCAGCCAGCGATTCCAATGCCTTATTGTCTTCGAGACGTAGATCGTCGCGGAACCACATGAGGGATATTTTCTCTGTCATCTTTTTCCTTCTTGGTTAAAAAGCGCCGACTCTAATCGGTCTCATCGTAAACGAGTTCGAAGTACTCGGGAAGTTTGGCAGTCCCGCCCAAGTGAAAAATACGCACCACTGGTTGTAGCCGCAGACTGCGGGTTGAGGTCACAGCGTCGTTATAGAATCGGTGCGCGATATGAACCCGTGCTTGAGCATCGACAATAGCGGGTTCGACGGTATGACCATCAGCTGATATTGCTCGTGCAATCTCTCGTTCCTTTTCACTTCGTCTCCTAAAGTTGCCTGGAACTAGTCCGATCGCCTCAGTGCCGGCAGTTAGGTCGCGGTACTCGGGTGCCAATGCCGCAAATACTGCTGCGCGGCGATCGAGTGCCGCCTCGAGAGCCGCGAGCGCCGCCTCAGTGCGAATATGAAGACGATGGAGACGCGCTGCGGTGGAATAAAGCGTGAATAAGAAGATCGCACCGATGACCGCACATATGACCGCAATGATGGTAGTCACTGACTCTCGACCGTCACTTTCGTACCGTCACAAACAGTCTCATATACCCGCATGATCTGATCAGCGATATTCTTCCATTCAAAATCAGTAGCACGACTACGTCCGGCCTGACGCAGCTTTTCTCTTTCGAGGGGGTTGGCAATGAGCTCTTTTAGGGCGTGATGCAGGGAGGCTGGGTCACCAGTTTTAAATAGTCGAGCAGCGGGTACGGCTGAGTGGGCATCTGAAACCGCGGCGAAAGCCTCGAGATCACTAGCTACTACCGCACATCCAGCCGCCATCGCTTCGACCAGCACAATCCCAAAGCTCTCCCCTCCAGTATTGGGGGCAACATAGATATCGGCCGCTCCCAAAATCCTTGCTTTATCCTCTTCGCTTACCCGCCCCGCAAAGCTCACACCTGGTTGGGGGCGCACAGAACCGTCTCCCATAACAGTAAGATGTGCGCATTCTTCGAGTCCTTGAAATGCCTCGAGGAGGATATCTAGCCCTTTACGCGGCTCATCTATCCGCCCTAGAAAGGCGATTTCGACCTTTTGAGAGCTAGTCTTGATCTCAGATCGCCGGAAAAATTCAGTATGAACTCCGTTAGGGATCAGAACGGGATCTCCCCCTAATTGTTCAACCTGCCAGCGTCTAGCCATTTCCGAAACTGCAATCCCACCCCGAATTTTTTCCAAGTGGGGCCTTAGTATCGGCTGAACCAAACGCAATAGCCGTGAATTGGCTGCTGAGGCATGATACGTGGCCACAATTGGTCCGTGTGCGATGGATAGACTGACAAGGGAGTAGCTCGGAGAGTTCGGCTCGTGGATATGGAGGACATCGAATTCCCCTTGTTCGATAAAATCTCGAGCGTGGGCGAATGTTTTCGGCCCAATACTCAACCGGGCCACCGAGCCGTTATATTTAATTGGAATGGATGGCCCACCAGGGTGCACGAAGTCAGGGAGGGTGTCTGGGCGGGTACTTGGCCCCAGAACAGCAACGTCATGACCTTGACGGCGGAAAACTTCAGCGAGATCCAGGATATGAGCCTGCACTCCCCCAGGATGATCAAAGGAATAAGGACACACGAATCCGATTCTCATATAATCCCTCCTCTCCACAGGCCGATATTACGATCCCACTCAGTCTAATAGCCCGTCAACTTCAGCAATGAAAAAGCTTAAGTGCCTCTTCGATCAGTTGGCCATACTGGCTGCAGGACATGCCAGTCTGCGGGGTGCTCTCGGATATTTTCTTCCATAATTACTGCCTGAGCTTGCAACATCTCCGCCAAGGTTGTGTGGGCTATCGGTTCGGAGATTTTTATTCCCCACCCGGGGTGAGCGGCGTTCCCCTCGAACCAATTAGCTACGACCAACAAATCGGCTCCGGTATCTAAGGCAAGTTTCACGGCACCAGTTGGCATCGTTGTTTCTTCGCCAAAAAATTGGACTTCTAACCCCCGCCCACCTAAGTCACGTTCTCCCAGCAGGCAGACCACCGTTCGAGATTCAAGATCGCGAGTAAGTTGGCCCATGGGAGATCGACCCAACTCATCTCGGTGAGGGTACACCGTAAAGCCCAGACTTTCCCGAAAAGTGAGGAAGGCTCGGTATAGGATCTCCGGCTTTAGGCGCTCAGCTACGGTACTAAAACCACCCGCTAGGTGCACAAGATAGAGGCCTGCGAGATCCCAATTTCCTGAGTGGGTCAGAACTAAAATTGTCCCGCGTTCTTCGGATAGGGATTTCAGCAGATGCTCTTTACCCTGGATATTCTGCTCAATTGCATCAATGACACTGGGGTCATGAGCAATAAGTGGCAACCGAAAGGCTTCTAACCAATAACGCATATAAGAACGCATTGAGTTTTTTACTAAATCTCTGGTGGTATTTTCAGGACCCACAACCCGCATGAGATTTCTGCGTAGCTGCTCCAAGCCGCGTCCATTTTTACTCGCACGATCTGCAAAGCACATAAATAACGGAGCTGCGATGCTTAAGGGCAACCACTTAACCACAGACCAGCCCGCAAGATAGGCATAGGTGGAGGCGAGACTAAGAAATTTCTTGGTTTTTATAGGAGTCATCGTGAGGCTCTTATTCTCATCAGTGGATCTTAAAGCTTCGCCCCGGTTGGTGGAGCAATGGGGTCAAGTGCTCGGGGATCCTTTTTGGCCATGGCTAGACGCTGAATAACAGTAAAGACGCTCCCGACTGCCAAAACCCAGAGAGCTATATCAATAGCCCATGGTACTCCTAGCCCAGTGAGTCCCAGCCCTAGCAAACCAATGATCAGGCGCTCTGCGCGCTCGATGAGCCCACCATCCATGGTCAAGCCACTAGCTTCTCCGCGTGCTTTCACATAGGAGATGACCTGTGAGGCAATAACCACAGTAAAGCTAGCCGCGATCAGGGAATGTGAAGCCTCGTAGCTAAAAATCAGCCACCACGTAATCGAGGCAAATAGCACTCCGTCGGTAATACGATCGCACGTGGCGTCGAGAGTGGCACCAAAAGCCGTGCCCGAGCCGCGCAGCCGTGCCATTGTGCCGTCAATGAGATCAAATGTTGTAAAAAGAGCCGACAGTACAGCTGCTAGAACAAGATGGCCTGTAGGTATCAAGGTCACGGCGATAATAATGGTAATGAATGCTCCGATAACGGTGACAGCATTTGGGGTCAGTCCGACCTGCAATAGCATTTTAGCCAGCGGTTCCGTGAGCACTGCCGCTGGCTTGCGTCCTCGTACGCTAAGCACCGTTCGCTCCAATATCGCTAGGATCTGACTGGGTGAGATCACGCCACCCTGCCGCCAGGAGGCTGCGAGTATCACGCAGCAGTTGCGGCAGTACTTTGGTTCCTTCGATGACTGTCATGAAATTAGCGTCGCCATTCCACCGAGGCACGATATGTAGATGCAAGTGTTCCCCTACGCTCCCACCTGCTGAGCGCCCTAGGTTAAATCCAACATTAATGGCGTCCGGTTGCGACACCTGCTTGAGAACCCGCACTGCCATCTGAGCGAATTGCATGAGTTCGGTCATCTCTGCAGCCGTGAGATCTTCGAGATTCGCTTTCTGCTCATAAGGGACGACCATCATGTGCCCGGCATTGTAGGGGTATAAGTTGAGCACGCAGTACACCAGCTCACCTCGGGCTACGATTAGACCGTCTTCATCGCTGAGCGCTGGGATGCGGATAAAAGGGTTATCACGCTGAGATGATTGGTCATCGTGAGCGCCTTTGTTCACAATATAGTTCATGCGATAGGGAGCCCATAAGCGGATAAGTCGATCTGGGATACCTACTCCAGTATCGACATAATTGGATTGACTATCGTCCACGCTACTCACTTCCCATATCGTGCTTCCCGAATCCTGCACAAGGGCCTACTCACCCTCGCTTCGGCGGTCGAGCTGTCGTTACCCTGTGCCATCACCATCCTATTCTAGATAACAATCAGCACGCACAGACACAGCGGCGGGCTAGCCCAGATCTTTCTGGATCTAGCACCGCCGCGTTCTCGGCTCATTAACGAGCCGCTAATTTTTCCTTAATAATTTCGGCAGATGGCTGGGAATTTTCTCGGCCAAAAATCCAGGCCTCGATGATCGCTACCGCGTCGCCAACGGGAACTCCGTTAACTTGACTACCATCTAGGAAACGGAAGGATACTGCCTGCGCTTCCACATCCCGCTCTCCGGCAAGTAACATAAACGGTGCCTTAGCCTGGGTGTGATTTCGGATCTTTTTCTGCATCCGGTCATCAGAGGTGTCAACGCTCGCACGGATTCCGCGGGCCTGAAGTTGCCCGCACACCATTTCAAGGTGATCTGAGAACGCCTCGGCTACGGGAATACCCACTACTTGGTGCGGAGCTAGCCATGCAGGAAAAGCACCTGCATAGTGCTCGAGAAGCACTCCGAAGAATCTTTCAATCGAACCAAAAAGTGCACGGTGAATCATAATAGGGCGCTTCTTGGACCCGTCAGAGGCAGTGTACTCCAGATCGAAACGTTCTGGCAGATTGAAATCTAGTTGTACCGTGGACATTTGCCACGTGCGCCCAATGGCATCGCGCGCCTGTACCGAGATCTTCGGGCCATAGAAAGCTGCACCTGCCGGGTCGGGTACCAATTCGAGGCCCGAATTGTCTGCGACTCGCTGCAAGATCGCGGTCGATTTCTCCCAAATTTCATCCGAACCCACAAATTTATTGGGGTCCTTGGTGGAAAGCTCAAGGTAGAAATCATCCAAGCCATAATCGCGGAGCAGAGAAATGATGAAATCTAAGACTGTGGTGAGCTCACGCTCGAGTTGGTCCTCGGTACAGTAGATATGCGCGTCATCCTGGGTGAACCCTCGAGCTCGTGTGAGCCCATGTACGACTCCTGATTTTTCGTAGCGGTACACGGTACCAAATTCGAAAAGGCGAAGCGGGAGTTCGCGGTAGGACCGACCTCTCGATGAAAAGATCAGATTGTGCATCGGGCAATTCATGGGCTTGGCATAATAATCCTGCGCCGGCTTAGTAACAGTGCCATCATCAGCACATTCGCCGTCGAGTTGCATAGGAGGGAACATCCCCTCCGCGTAGAAATCGAGATGCCCTGATTTCTGGAAAAGGTCACCCTTAGTAATATGCGGGGTATTAACGAAAGAATAGCCAGAAGCAATATGGCGACGGCGTGAATGCTCCTCCATTTCAAGGCGGACAATCCCGCCGTTGGGGTGGAAGACTGGGAATCCTGAACCAATCTCGTCGGGAAAGGAGAACAGATCAAGTTCCGCGCCCAGTCTGCGGTGATCGCGCTTTTCTGCTTCTTCTAACATATGCTGATATTCAGAGAGGATATCGGCGGATTCCCATGCGGTGCCATAGATTCGCTGGAGGCCGGCCTTGGTCTGGTCGCCGCGCCAGTACGCCGCCGACGAACGCGTCAGGGCGAATGCCGGAATGTACTTGGTGGTAGGGATATGCGGTCCGCGGCACAGATCGTACCATTCAACCTCGCCGCTGCGCGGATTCACATTGTAATATCCCGTTAGTTCCCCTGAACCAACTTCGGTTGCCTCATCAGAAGTAGGATCGACTGAACCTTTGTCCTGTATGAGCTCGAGCTTATAGGGCTCATCTCTCAGCGCTTCCTCTGCCTCAGCTTGCGTGGCATAAACGCGACGTTCAAAACGCTGCCCTGATTTAATAATCTTCTTCATGCGTTTTTCCAAACGCCTGAGATCGTCAGGAGTAAAAGGTTCGGCTACGTCGAAATCGTAGTAGAAACCGTTCTCGATAGCAGGGCCAATTCCGAGTTTTGTCCCAGGGAACTCCGCTTGAACAGCCTGCGCTAAAACGTGAGTGGCGGAGTGGCGGATCACCGCTCGTCCGTCCTCGGTATTAGCGGGAACAGGGGTCAACTCAACGTCTTGATCAGGGATATAGGAGAGATCCCGTAACTGGCCGGTGGCATCCTTAACGCACACAATCGCCTCTGGACCCTTATTGGGTAAGTCCAATTCCCGCATTGCAGCACCGGCGGCTACACCTTGGGGACAAAGAAAAGCGGCATGGGGATTTGCGGCAGCAGTAAGCTGTGCCATATGGGGTGTGCTCCTTTGAGCTCAGGCGCCCCCGTCAGACCTGGACGCGAGCGCAGAAGAATGGGATAAACCGCTACCGACACCATCACTACGAAGGATATGGTCAGACATACGCAGTACGAGGTTGGCAACTAGCAAGCTATTTTAACTGATGCTTGAATCCTTCGAAAATATCGCTTGAGGAGACCGACGAGCCGTTATGTCCGGACTGGGACTCTGATCCACTTCACGAACTTAGGTTTCCAGCAGTGATTGGCCCCAGAAGTGCTCTGGGCCATCCTCTGAAGTTCCAGGCGGTACAATAAACACAGCCGAGCCGATGTGGGTATTCCACTCATTCAACCGGTCGCCGGCATCGAGACGCTTCTGGATCTCAACAAACTGCCGGAGCGGATTCTGCTGGAAACACACAAAGACTAATCCCGAATCCGAGGTACGGGGCGAGCCAGGCTGCGGCGGATCGTCAAAGTTATACGCTCGGCGACGCAACCGTTGCTTTGGTTTATCCGCCGGCGGTGCGGCAAGCGCCATGTGGCTACGCGGGTCGATAACGGGTAATCCAAGCTCATCCGTGGCATCAAAATCTGCGTCGTCGTGCTCGCGCTCGCCTGTCAAGGGAGCGCCCGTGTCGAGGGCGCGACCAAGCGCGACTTCTCGAGAGGTGCGATCGAGGCGCTCCCAGTCATCGAGGTCCATACTGATGCGCCGAACGACCATGCAGCTGCCCCCGTGCGCCCAAGAAGGCGCATCTTGCTCGGAATCGATCCAAATATAGTCGTCATATTCATCCTTGGTGTGAGGATTGACAGTGCCATCAATTTGACCGAATAGATTGCGGGGAGTTTCGTCGGGTTTGAGAGCCCCATTGGCATTGAGGAAGCCCTCTTGCACCCAGCTCACCTGAGCAAAATCGAGAGCTGCTAGTTGCATGCGTCGGCTAGCGAAAGCGAGGGTTAGGGGATCATCGGAGCATATTTGCAACACCATATCCGCCTCGCCCCACCGGGGGTCTAGAGCGTCGCGCTCGAAGGCAGGCAGCGGCCCCAACCACGATGGTCGCTGGTCCGCTGCACCGATGATATCGAAGAGTCTTGCTCCGAATCCGCAGGTAATGGTGAGATTAGCTGGCTTATTGATCATTTCGGGCTCAAGGGAGCCTAAAGGGGCCTGACCGCGACACAGTCGACGAGCATCTTCCGTCCACAGCTTCATCAAGCGGCGTACCGATTCGCGATCATTATTGGAAAAAAGTTGAAACGCGACGACTCGCAGCAAGGCCTGTGCAGGAGTTGCTATCCCTGCCTGGTGCGGACCGTCAAAAGGTACACGAGCGTTTTCTAGGAAGGGGTCCGCATCGGTGTCAGCTGGCTGAGCTTCAGCTAGAGGAGTCGAGATTACCGAAGCGGCGCCGACGGATGCCCCCGCGCCGAGGAGAAAATCCCTCCGGCTAAATCCACTCGAATTGCGTCCCGCGTTATGCGGACACCCCGTACTCATTATTGCATCACCTTAAAAATGTCGTTGTGCGGGCACTAGGACTCGCAGCCTTATGAAAAGCGTGTGAATGATCGAAAGTGGGAGGAGGAAATATCCCAAGAAATTCCCCGCTCCCACCATCACTATTTATCCCATACTCAATGCGATGGAATTATTTCTCCATCTTCTCCATCTTATCGTCATGGTCCATCTTGTCGTGGTCCATGTGGTCCATGGAATAGTCCTCGTCGCCAGCGGAGATAGTCCGTACTGGGATATCTTCAAATTCCAGCTCTGAACCGTCGGCTAGACGCAACTCGATATCGAGATCGTCACCGGCCAGCACCGGTTCCGTGAGACCCAAAATCATGAAGTGGTCATGACCAGGCTCGAGAACAGCAGTCTGACCTGCCGGGATCATTAGACCATCAAGCTTCTGCTGCATTTTTCCATCGACAACCTCGTGAATCTCGAACTTCGCGGCATCAATATCAGCACTGAAGCTGGTGATGTGGAGATCTTGATCAGAGTTATTGTGCAGCACACCGAAAATGGCGGTCATTCCACTGTCCACACCAGCAGCTTTAACGTAAGCATCGGAGAACGTCAGGGCTGGCGTATCTTCCAGGATTTCCTCTTCTGGGGAAATCGTGGTAGCGATGGGGTCCTCGATCAAAGGAGAGCCAGCCTCTTTATCGGAGCAGCCAACCAGGGCGAGCCCGGTGAGAGCAACAGCGGAAGCGGCGAGTCCAGCTCGACGTACGAATAAAGATTTCATTGGAATATATTCCTCCGGTTAGATTTGTTGAGATTAATTGGGTATTTCCCTCAGTGCTTAGCGGCCATTTTTAGGTTTGCCACCTTTATTCCTCTGGCGTTGGCGGGCAATTGCTAGCGCCACAATAATAGCACTAAGCGCCACTACACCTAGCAGCCACAACCACCACTGCTGTGAGTCCGATGTAGTGTCTGCGGGATCGATTGCAGCTGATTCCGACGGGCGAGCAGCCGTTATTTCTGGAGTAGTCGAGGGTGCGCCAGAGGCGGTCCCTTGAACTGTGAACGTGGTTTTCCCGCGGGTTGAATGCCCATCGGAGGAAGTAATTTGGAAGCCTATGGTGTACGCCCCAGGCGGCAGAATAAGATCAGATGGCATATCAAGACTTACTAGTCGACCGTCTACCTCAGGTTCCCCGCTCGTAATAATGGTGCGGTTTTGGTCAGTCAAGGCCATAGAGTTGAATCCCTCTTTTGGCTCAGCAGAGAACTCGAGGACCAGCCGACGTGGGGTGCCGTCAATGGCCTCCCCATCGGCTGGCGAACCACCGACCACCACATCATGTGCTTGCGCATGATGGATAAAGTCTGGGAATAAAGCCCCGACACTCATCGGTAATGCGCTGAGGCAGCCTATGGTGGCAACTTTTCGCACTAATACCTTCATATATCCTCATTCTCGTCTTGATATTCTACTTCGAAGCGTACTACGACTAGGGATTTTCTGCCTCCTTTAGCCCACCTGGCTATATCCGTGAGGACGGAGAGAGACATTGATCTCTCAATCCCTTTGGGTTACGCCTATTACCCCTCATTAGTTTGGTGCTGAGTTTAAAATACCCAGCCGGCCCTCGATATTGTCCTTAGATGATCCGGGAAATTCCTTGTGGGATCCACGCTGCATCACCTCAACGATCCATAATGCCTTGACTCATAGGCACTGAACGAAAGTATATTCCAGTTTCTAGTCTTCCTAGACTCCGTCCTCAAAGAGCACTTTGGCCACATTCGGCTGACCGTAGTTCAACGCTAACTTCTCCACACGCGCGCAGTTGGGACTTGACTATATGGGAGTAGAGATGAGGTTAGGAGAGGAAGAGTGGTGATTGTGCTCCTCCTTCGCTGCCGCCCGCCGGTGGACGGGGAATATGCCGTGCTTTGATTTGAAAATCAGCAGATCTCAAGCTCGTTGTCCTTTGTGAGGACGTTCGTACAAACCGAGATATTCTCGTTGCGCAATCAGGGTTATGAGGATGAGGCTACGACCCCTATGGAAGAGAGATAGTCAGTAAAAATGCCGCACCAAGCGCAGGGCTCCCACACATATAAGGGGTTCACCCGGTAAAGAAATTCGATGGGCGATTGGGGCATGCCGCAGACCTCTCACTCCAGTGATGTCAGTTCCGAAAGCCAAATATAGGGGTTGGTGCGGATTCGCAGATCTCTGAGCACGCCCCCCCCCCCGACGTACCTGATGGCTTGTCCGCGGTACAGCGTTAATCTGATGGCCCAGGCGATTTATCGCACTCTACTTATCAAGATATTTGTTGCTAATAGAAAGCACCCAGCAGGGACAAATGCCTCGATTGTATTGGGCATAAGTATCAGCTGGGTGATGTATGGAGCGGATGACGAGACTCGAACTCGCGACCCTCACCTTGGCAAGGTGATGCGCTACCAACTGCGCTACATCCGCATGAGTTTGTCAAGGGTTGGTGCGCGATACTGGGATCGAACCAGTGACCTCTTCCGTGTGAAGGAAGCGCTCTCCCGCTGAGCTAAACGCGCAAAATTGGAGGTGGAAACGGGAATCGAACCCGTGTGCACGGTTTTGCAGACCGTTGCCTCACCACTCGGCCATTCCACCGTGGCATTCCTGCCTCGGAGCACTGAAGAGTGCCTGAGCGGATGACGAGACTCGAACTCGCGACCCTCACCTTGGCAAGGTGATGCGCTACCAACTGCGCTACATCCGCATATATTGTTTTAAAGAGCTTCTTTGCTCTGGTGCGCGATACTGGGATTGAACCAGTGACCTCTTCCGTGTCAGGGAAGCGCTCTCCCGCTGAGCTAATCGCGCATAGCTTTGTGTTCAAAGCTGAGCGGATGACGAGACTCGAACTCGCGACCCTCACCTTGGCAAGGTGATGCGCTACCAACTGCGCTACATCCGCAGACGACATTCCATGGTAGGGATTTTGTCGTGCGGATGAAACTTTAATGCCTCATTGCATCTGAACGCAAATCCACGAGCCAAAACCCCATTGAGCTGGAGCTGAGCAGATTTCGCAGATTTTTTAGGCCCTAGGAAGTCAGATGGCGGTGATGCCGCGCACTGAACCCGCTAAATCCCAAACCTGACACTTCGTTATTATTAGACTCATTAGTCATGAGCGCTCCGGTTGTTTACCCTGTAATTTTGCCCGCTGGCGACACTCCACCACCTGATTTCCTCACCCACCAGGTGGGTCTCAGCACTGTGAGATTTGATTTTGGCACTCGGCTGATAGGGATCACAAGCATTAATGGGTCATCGACTCTTGCAGGCACCAGTGGGGGGTTGGGCAATGCTGTAGATCAAGCTTTATTACTGTATATGCGAGCTCTTTCCGACGTCGTTTTCGTGGGCGCGCAAACGATTCGTAGCGAAAAATACGGCCCCATAGTGGAAAATCTTCAAAGTCAACGTATTCGCCGCACATTTGGGCGCGATCTACCGCCTCGGATTGCTACTCTTACAGCAACACTGGATTTTTCTGGTGCAGCGGAATTTTTTGCTGGCACGCCCCCACTGATTTTCACTACCTTTAAAGCTGCGAGAAGATATCCAGAGCGCCTAGCATTCGTGAAGAATCAAGGAGCCGAGGTGATTTTTAGCGCCAATCTCAGCCCGCGCTACTGCGTTGGTTGGCTACGACGAGCTGGAATGACGAATATTTGCGTGGAAGGTGGAACGAGTGTCATCACCGATCTGATGTCAGCGGATCTGGTTGATCACCTTCATCTCACTTTGAGCCCGTGCATCATTGATAGCTCGAATCTTCGCCTATTTGGGAACCACATCGACGACGCGCGTCACTTTCAACTCCATTCTCTCGCGGCGACCGATGATGGAACCGTTTTCCTCCACTACGAACGATCGAAACGATATATGGTTGAAGATTGAAGAATTTTAGACTCCGTTCGAAGGTAGGGTGGGACTGCAGTGGCATTAGCTATCCAGCAAAAACTTGATTCCTTGTGGGTGCGCCGCGCGCCTCAGCATGCTCGTGACCACCACCCAGCACCGCGCGGGACTTCCATGGACGCTATTGGCAATGCGTGCCTATGGCCGTTGGCTCTCCTGCTCGTGGTTCACCGGTTATTCTTCCTCGCCATCAACGGTTCGATCACTGACGATTATACGACCGTCTATACGGCGCTACGCCGCTTTATCGAGGGTGTCAACGTTTATAATGAAAATTACACATTCGTTGATCCGCATTATCTATACAACCCCGGCGCGACACTCATCCTAGCGCCTCTCGCCTTTCTTGAGCCCTTTGCTGCGGCGCGCTTTGCTTTCATTTGCTGTAACGCCGCCGCGATCATTGTGTCATTGGGGCTACTAACGCGCCTGAGCGGCTTTAAGCTTTCCTCTCTAGCCTTCCCCACCGCGATTAGCATCGCCTTTATGACAGAAGCGGTGCAGAACACGCTTGTCTTTTCTAATATCAACGGAGTTTTACTGTTGATTTTCACCGGCTTTATTATTTGCCTGTGGTCGGAGCGCACGGTATGGGCAGGTATCCTCATCGGCTTTGCCATATTGATCAAGCCTATTTTCTTGCCCCTGCTTTTCTTGCCCGCTGTTCGCGGACAAATTTCGACAATCCTTGCTGGTTTAGGGGTACCGCTTATTCTCAATCTCGTTGCATGGCCTATTATCCCAGGCGCCAATGACTATATCCGGCGCACTATCCCGTATTTGGGCGAGGTGCGCGATTACGCCAATGCATCATGGCAGGGATTCTCCGTCTACTTTGGTCTGCAGCCGTTTCTCGCCACGGGTGTGTGGGTTCTTTTCGCCTCGATAGTTGTTGTTGGTGTTATCTTCTTGCTGAGGATTCGACTCACCGATCCTCTCGTATGGATCACGACGACGTCTGCACTCATTCTCAGTGGGGTTTTTCTGCTGTCGTCGCTCGGTCAAATGTATTATTCGATGCTGCTTTTCCCTTTTGTTTTTACGGTATTCTCGCGAATGAGCGTGCTGCATTCGTGGGGTGCCTGGGCTGGTCTATACCTGGCACTAGCGCCGCTCGATTACGGATCAATCGTGAGTCCACAGCTGGGCTGGTGGCTCAATGTCTATCAAGCTACCGCCGGTTGGGCATTGCTTATCGTTGCTATATCCACCACGGCGGTACGGTGGACATTGATGGAGGGGAAGCAGCTCTAGACGCCCCTGGTGATCTTTGGTAGGTTTCTAGTATTAAGCACACCCAATTTAATAAGGAGATGCAATGACTGACTTTAGGAAACTTAGCGATTCCCAATGGCGCGAGCGCCTCAACTCCGAAGAATACCGAGTGCTACGCCAGGCTGGAACCGAAGCTCCACACACCGGACAGTATACTAATACAACAACATCGGGGATTTACTCCTGCCGGGCCTGTGGCACGGAGCTGTTTCGCTCCACGGAGAAATTCGACTCTCATTGCGGCTGGCCTTCTTTTTTCTCCCCGCTAGCTGGAGATCGGATCATTGAACGTGAAGACCGCTCACTAGGGCACGTCCGTACGGAAGTCATATGCGCACACTGCCACTCCCATTTGGGCCACGTTTTTTCGGGCGAGGGCTATGACACACCTACCGATCTGCGTTATTGCATCAACTCCGTATGCTTAACTCTGCAACCGGAGCAACCTTGAGCAATTGGCAGTAAAAAATCCCCGCCATATAGCGGGGTTTTTTCTATGGGAGAGCTTTAATTAGCTCGGCGAGATCTGTCACCCTCCGCCCTGTAAAGAAGGGTAGCTCCTCGCGAACATGCAGCCTAGCCTCCGTGTAGCGCATATCATGCATCAGATCAACGATACGATGAAGTTCCGGTGCCTCAAAGGCCAGCATCCACTCATAATCGCCAAGGGTAAAGGATGGGACGGTATTTGCCCGCACATCAGGATATCCCCGGGCTTGCCTGCCGTGTTCAGCAAGAATCCGACGGCGATCTTTAGCATCCATTACATACCAGTCGTAGGAACGAACGAAAGGGTAGACACAAATCCACGCACCTGGATCTTCGCCCATAATGAAACTAGGAAGATGGGATTTATTAAATTCGCTAGGGCGGTGCAGGCCATTTCCGAACCAGACAGCTGTTGATTTTCGCCCCAGCTTAGTCTCACGCCTGAAGCTTGTGAGGGCTTTCTGAATATCTTCCCACTGCTCCGCATGCCACCAGATCATGAAGTCCGCCTCAGCCCGACAACCCGCAAGATCATAAAGACCCCGCACCGTGATCAAACCTGAGTTTGCCATCTTTGTAAAAAATTCTTGAGCATCAGCCGCAATCTCGGCCTCCCCTTCGTGTACCGCCAAAGGCTGCACCTTGAATACAGCAAATTGTGAGTACCGCTGAATGTTATTGAGCTCTTCGAAGTTTAGTTTCTCTGCCATCTAAAAGATCCTTTGCACTGCCGGCCGACTGGTTGGAGCGGGATATCTGCCCCGCACTTTAGAACTAAACCCATTATATCGACACTCATCCAAAAGATTGAACCCCAACTAGAATATAAGTATGGTTCTCATCACGCAGGCTGGCCTAATATCCGGCATCTTTCCGCCCATAGGCGGCGTGGCAACTCACAGAAGCTTAGATTTTTCGATACCTTTTGATTCGTGACCGAAAATCCCAAATCTCCACCCCCCAAAGAGTCTGGCTCAGACGAGGCCATACCGGAGAACTTCTCGCGCGCCGTGGAGTCCATGCACCAGGCTCAGCTACGCCCAGAAATCTCTCTCGGCACCATTCGCCCACCACAGCGGCTTGCACCTTTTTCCCATGCCATTGGCTTGGAGGTCATTCATGATGATCAACCGCTGACAACACACAGCGACGATGACGCATTCGGTCGGCTGATCCTGCTTCATGACCCACACGCTGAGGATACTTGGGATGGTGATATGCGCTTAGTTGCGTATATCCAGGCCGATATGGATTCCCAAGTAGCAGCTGACCCTCTTCTTCCGGAGGTAGCGTGGCAGTGGTTAGCGGAGGCACTTGAAGGCGTTGGGTATACGAATTTAGGGGGAACAGTCACCTCCACCACATCTGTTCGCTTCGGGGAGATTGGTGGCCCACCATCGGCATACCAGCTCGAGATGCGAGCATCGTGGACCGCTAGCGAAAGCGATCTGAGCACTCACGTCGCAGCCTTTGCGGAAATCTTAGCTCATGTCGCTGGTCTGCCACCCGAGGGTGTGCGCGAATTAGATTCAGTGAACTCTAAGTAGAAGAATATGTCCAGAATCTTGGGTGTCCCACGCGAAGGAACCCCCTCCGTGGCCACAGGCGCCCGCGAAATAGCCGCTGCGGTCAGTGTCTTGGAATTCGGCTACGGCCCTTTTGCCATCGATACTGAACGGGCCGCAGGTTTTCGCTATGACGACCGAGTCTTTCTGCTCCAGGTTCGCCGCGAGGGGGCTGGAACAGTGTTGTTCGACGTCGAAAGTGATCGCGCAGCCACTTCAACATATCTGGAACCAATCCTTAATGGCGCCGATTGGATTCTCCATGCAGCAATATCGGACCTACCCAGCCTAGCGGCCCTTGGCCTGCATCCAGGGAGACTTTTCGATACCGAAATAGCTGGACGGCTTTTAGGCTACGACAAGGTCAACCTTGCAGCTATGGTTCAGCATTACTTTGATCGGGAGCTGCTCAAGGGCCACGGAGCCGAAGACTGGTCTAGGCGGCCCCTTCCTCAGGAGTGGATTAACTATGCCGCTCTCGATGTGGAGTTGCTCATCGAATTAGCTCGCCTTATGGCCAAAGATCTCAAGGATGCAGGAAAAATCACTTGGATAGAACAGGAATGCCAGTTCGTTCAGACTCGCTTTGCCCACTACCAAGCCCCATCAAGACTGTGGACCGACACCAAAGGCCTTAACTCTCTGAAAACCCCCCAAAAATTAGCTGTTGCCCGCGCCCTATGGCAGGAGCGTGAACGAGAGGGTTCGATGGAAGATCTGGCCCCGTCTGCAATTTTGCCGGATCGGGTTTTGGTGGCTCTAGCATCGTCCATGCCGACTCATGCCTCTAAAGTTCTCCGCACCAAGGGCTACCCTCACCGGCTTCGCTCTCGGGCTACGACGTGGGCGAAAATTATTGCAGAGGCCAAGAGAACTGACTCAGCTCTATGGCCAGATCCGCTCGAACTTCCCCACAAAGTGCACACCACATCAGGCGGTGAGATCACCGTATTATCCAAACGTGCTATACAGCAGCACTACCCTGCAGTCTACGAAGAACTGGAGTGGGTAAATAGTCAGCTGGCCAAAAGAGCAGCTGAGTTAGCTGTGCCGCAAGAGAATATCATCACTCCAGCCGATAGCCGCGCTCTGGTGTGGGCGATTGCCCACGAGGGTCTCGTCAGCAGCGAACGGGAACTGCAGAGCTACCTAAAGGATGTTGGGGTACGCCCTTGGCAGGCGGGACTAGTATTCCGGATTTTCAGCCGTCTCATCAATAGGGCACGACGCCACTAAGGTTTCAATCCATCCCTGCAACGACGCTGTAATGCCGCGAGCATCCAAACCTACCTCCGCAAGTAATTCATTGCGGCTGGCATGTTCCGGAAAGATTTCAGGGAAAGCTAACTGCCGAATCGGGGTATCGATATCGCTTGCTGCTAGAGATTCCGCGATCATCGATCCGATGCCACCATGGATAACGCCGTCCTCAATGGTAACGACGAGATCATGGTCGAGTGCCATTTCGAGAATGGAGGGGGCGACGGGCACCACCCAACAGGGATCAATCACCGTAAAGTCCACTGGTATATGTGTGCAAGCCTCAACCGCCGAGAGGGCCGGCTCAGCCATAGGACCCACCGCAATGACAAGTATCTTCTTCTCTGCGTCTCGAGCCGAGCTATAGAGGACTTCCACACCATCTGCACGTTTTTCCAGGGCCGGAAAGACTGGGGGCAGTGCCCCTTTTGGAAAGCGCACAACGCTGGGCCCTTGAATCTCTATTGCCTCATCGAAAAGCTCACGTAATTTTAGCCCATCTCGCGGGGCGGCCACGTGGATACCCGGGACTATGCCAGTAATCGCAAAATCCCAAACGCCGTTGTGGCTTGCTCCGTCGCTCCCGGTGACGCCAGCGCGGTCGAGAACCAGGGTAACGGGCTGTTTTAAAAGAGCTACGTCCATGAGGAGTTGATCAAAAGCCCGATTGAGAAATGTCGCGTATACCGCAACCACGGGGTGTAAACCCCCCAGCGCCAAGCCGGCTGCTGAGGTCAAGGCGTGCTGTTCGGCGATGCCAACATCAAAAAAACGTGCGGGAAAGCGCTGCTGAAAGGGCACCAGTCCGGTAGGGCCCGCCATCGCTGCTGTAATGGCAACGATATCATCGCGGCGTCCCCCGGCCGCTACCAACGCCTTACTGAAAATCGCCGTCCAACCAGGAGAATCTTTGGAGACAGGTAGTCCAGAAACAGGATCAATAGCGCCGGTGGAGTGCATGAGTTCCGCTGCGTCATTTTCAGCAGGTGGATAGCCGCGACCTTTTTCTGTAACGACGTGAACGATAAGAGGACCTTCGAAATCACGAGCATAGTTGAGAACATCTTCGAGAGCTTCGGAATCGTGGCCATTGACAGGACCAACATATTTTATTCCCAGCTCATTGAACATCTCTGTGGGTATGACTGTGGATTTGAGCCCCTCCTTAAACGCATGGAGTGCATCAAAAGTTCGCTCCCCCACCCAGCCGAGACGCTTAAGGGTATATTTGCCGTGCTCCATCACTCTGTCATACGTAGGGAGAGTGCGTAGCTTTTTTAGATTCTCCGCGAAACCACCGATTGTGGGCGAGTAACTGCGCCCATTGTCGTTGACAACGATTACGACTTTGCGTTTTTTGGAGGCGGCAATATTATTGAGCGCCTCCCAGCACATGCCACCTGTTAAAGCGCCGTCTCCTACTACTGCGACGACACAGCGATCGGTTTCCCCTTTGATTTCAAAAGCCTTAGCCAGTCCGTCTGCATAGCTTAAAGAAGCAGAGGCGTGAGACGACTCAACCCAGTCGTGCGGAGATTCTTTCCGAGACGTATAGCCAGATAGTCCACCCTTTTGCCGAAGAGTATCAAATTGGTTCATGCGCCCCGTCAGCATTTTATGCACGTAAGACTGGTGGCTGGTGTCGAAAATGATTGGATCTTTAGGCGAATCAAAGACTCGGTGCAGTGCGATGGTGAGTTCCACAACGCCTAAGTTCGGCCCCAAGTGGCCTCCGGTGGCGGCTACTTTCTCAACTAAGAATTCTCGTATTTCCTCAGATAGCTGCGCCAAATCTTCAGGCTTGAGCCTCTTGACATCAGCGGGGTGTGTAAGTGTTGCGAGAATACTCATGGGCGAAAGAGAAACCTTTGTCCTTTCTCATACTGATCGAAAATCGGTCCTCTCCGATCAGATTTGGAGGGAGTCCACAGGGTCACTGTTTTTCCCACGCACTAATAGTTATTGTCCATCATATCGGCTGAGCGTCTCAGACGGCTAATACTCATTCTACCCCGTAACTTAAGCCTAAGAGCGCAGGAAGAGGCCCATGCTTTCCAGATGATGGGTGCCAGGGAAAGCGTCAATCATCACGCACTCAGAGAAAATATACCCCTGATCGACAAATCGTCGCACATCTCTCGCAAAGGTCGCAGGGTCACAACCGATATGAATAACGATATCCGGTTGAGCAGCAGCAATACCCTCGATAACCCCTGACGCAGCCCCGGTACGAGGCGGGTCGAGGACTACGATATCCGGGTTTGGCAACTCTCCCAGGGCAGCCTCAACGGAATTAGTAATAAAGGTTATCCCCCTATCGAAAGCCTTTCGCCCCGCGCGCGCTGATCCCGGAGATGTTTCCACCGAGTAAATTGTGGCTTGGGGGTTTGACCCTTCCCGAATGGCTGGAACGAGCGCCCCCACTCCCCCATAGAGGTCCCAAGCTAGCAACTCGTGAGACTTAGGACCGTAGTTTTTCAACCACGAGGTAATCTGCTGCGAATACGTTTCGAGGGCAGCCACATGAGCTTGCCAGAATGCTGTTGCTGGGATCTTAAAAGTATATCCAGCGACTTTTTGGATAGCGTGATCGCTGCCTTCTATGATCTTTGTGATGGTTTCACTCCGCTGCCCGCGAGGCGCTTTGGAGATCTCGACGATATGACGGTTATGATCGTCGTCCATGACCACGATCACCTCTGCATGAGGGGTAAAACGACGCGCCTCTTCTCCCACCACTGAATCAAGCAGTCCTGGCACTGCTTGAGCACACGGGGCCGCAGATATAACGTCATTCGACCGGAGAGCCCGCATTCCCGCGCGTCCTTGGTCGTCAACACCCAATCGCATGCGGGTCCGCCACCCCTGATAAGGATTGAGTGCCAGTTGCTGGATGTCGGGCAGATTTTCTAGTCCACCGAGGCGGGTGAGTTGGTCTCGCAAGATGGTGGTCTTTAAGCCCACGGCGCTTTTGGGTTCAAGGTCTCCAAAGTCGCAACAGCCGGCGCCTAGAGCAGCTGCGGGACACCGTTGTTCGACCCTCGCGGGTGCTGGTTCGAGGACATCGATGAGTAGCGCTCTGGCAAAGTTCCGCTTCACCTTAGTGACCTCAGCTAGGACAGTATCACCTGGGTAGGAGCTTTGGACAAAGATCACTCGGCCGTCGAAGATGGCGATACCCTCCCCACCGTGGGCCACTCGCGAGATCTTGAGCTCGAGTCGCTGCCCCGTGGACAGTTTTGGTTCAGTGGAACTGGGGTAAAAGTTCATGACAATAACCTAGTTTTCGTCGTTGTTGGTTAATCCGCAGGCGTGGTTTTGAGGGCCGCGGTGGCTTTGCGCACCATGACTACGGTAAATACCATGACGAGTGCGGACAGTGGCCACCCCATCAGCAGACGCGCTATGGCCAGGGAATTGGTGGCATCGGAATTATAGAAAAAGTTTTGAACATAAAAGCGCACGGCAAAAACCACAGCCCACCCCGCGGTGGCCCAGGTATAAGCCCTAACTGCCTGCGGGTTTTTTTGCCACGCCATGCCGTCCCCGTTGATCCCTTTCCATATCACTCCGACCAAGGGCCATCGCACAATAATGGATACAATGAAGATCGCTGCATACAAGGCCGATATCCAAATTCCGAAAAGGAAGTAGCCTTTCGCGGACCCGGTATACCAAGCGATGCCGGCCGCAATAGCCACGCCAAAAAAGCCGGAAATGGCGGGCTGGAGATTCTCTTTACGCACAAGGCGCCACACTAGGATTGCCACGGCCACTAGAAGTGCTGCTGCGATACCAGAATGCAGCCCCCATCTATTGTTGACGGGCACAAAGGTGATCACAGGTACACTCGATGCGACTAGACCCCCGAGGCCGCCCATTTGGTCTATAAGATTGGGTTTTGTCTCAGAATTAGATTGGTGATCGTTCACAGATAGTCTCCTGGACTTAATTCAAAGACACGGAGTTATTGGGGAAACCTCGACCGTTGTTCTGCTGGGAGCGGCGTTGCATCTCCTGGGCGACCTGTTCAGCCAAAGGCTGCGGAAGAGCTACCGGCAAAGAGGTACCAGGAAGAATCGGATCGTTGCCACGGTAGACGAAAGTACGCGCCGCTATCTCGCGGCCCAAGGCTGCCATATCATCGGCTTTATCGAGCGGGGCCGCCAAGGTCATACGTAGCATCCAGCGAGGGCCATCAACGCCGATGACACGGATGGTTCCGCCCTGTTGCGGGGCTGCCCCCACAATTTCCGGTCCCCAGGGGCCCATTTCTTCGCTCACACTGAGACCTTGTTTGCTCATGTCCGCGGTGATTTCTGCGCGAGCCTCATCCCAGTGTCCTCCAGAACGAGGGGCGGCAAAGGCAACCGGTGTGCAACGACCATATTCAGTGAGGACATGGAGCATCGTAGGACCGTTGGGTCCCATCTCAACCTGCACCTCGGAACCTATAGGGAGCGGCACCTGTAGGGAACCTAGATTGAGGATGCCTTGGGCAAAGTCTCCAAACTCGAACTCATCGATATCGACCGAGTCGCCGTCGAAAGGCCCCATGCCCCCATTAACGGCGTCATGAGCTGGGTGAGCTTCGAGCGGCTCTGTCTCGGACTTGTGGGGGGCACTACTATTATCTTTTGAGAACGGCCAGAGTGACATGTCCAGATACCTCTTTATCATTATATTTACGTCATGTGGCGCCAGCTAGAACGCCTGATTAAATCTCAGCGCCTTAGAGCCATTATCTCTCAGCGTTGAGAACACCTATCCCAGCCTAACGTAGACCAGTTGATCCGTGCCCCCCGACTCCGCGCTCGGTGTCATCGAGTTCAGCAACCGCTACGAAATCAAAGAGTTCCACTTTTTGTACGAGGAGCTGAGCTATGCGCTCTCCACGCTTTATTACGATAGGTTCACGGGGATCGAGATTGATGAGACACACCTTAAGCTCCCCACGATAACCAGCATCGATAGTGCCCGGAGCGTTGACAATTGACAGTCCTTTTTTCAATGCCAAACCCGAACGCGGATGCACGAGGCCGACGGATCCTACAGGCAGGGCGATAGCGATCCCAGTAGGGACGAGAGAGCGCTCACCCGGCTCCAGGGTTAAATCGATGGTGGAGTACAAGTCCACGCCTGCGTCGTCACGGTGGGCCCGCCTCGGAACAGGAAGGCCCGGATCAAGCAATTTCAGGGCGACTGTTTTCACTGGCTCGGTATAGGTATGCACAGAGTAATTCCTTTGTTGAGACTTAAATATTCGCAAGACTTCTCGCGTTATCTCCTGCAAGCAGGATAGCCTAAGACCTAGCGCTCAGCCTAGCGACCAACTCCTTGGCTTTTTCCCGAAGATCGCCGCTACAATGAATACCGTGAGTGACAGTGAAAAGAAAACAGCGTTGAAGCCGGCCATTCTCTACTCCGAGCGCCAGTGGGTGCCGTGGTATTGGTGGCTGATGGCAACCTTCGTAGTTTCGCTTATTTCCGCGCAACTGGGTCTCAACAGAAGTCTAGTGTGGACTGTGGTGTCAGCGGTTTCCTTAGGCGCTCTTGCAGTCTGGCTCCTGCTTAGCATGTCGAGTACTCGGGTGCGAGTGGAACGAGATCCCGACGGCACCCGATGGCTGGTCACTGGCCAAGCAAACCTCCCCCATACTGTAGTGTCCCGCAGCCTAGCTGTTCCAGCAACCGCTAAACGTAATGCGATGGGACGACAGCTCGACCCTGCAGCCTTCGTGGTCTCCCATGGGTGGGTCCCAGAAATGGTGATGCTTGTTCTTGACGATCCCGAAGACCCCACCCCTTATTGGCTTGTGGCAACCCGCGATCCTGAGAAACTATTGCGGGCCTATCTACCCGATCAAGCCGATAAAGCGACACAGTCCCTGAACTAGGAGGTGCGGACGCTACTTTTCTAAGTAGCGTCTTTTTTAGGCACAATCCATGCAGATGATGCTGCCGTCGTCCTCGACGTGGTCGATTCGTTTCTTGCGCTGCACAATAAAGCATGAGGAGCACGTGAATTCGTCATCGCGACGGGGAACCACGGAAACGTTCAATTCCTCGCCTGTGAGATCGGCTGTGGGGATCTCAAAGGAATCGACCATCTCATCGTCATCATCGAGTGTCGATGAAGCTGATTCTTGAGCCTTGAGACCTTCGAGAGAATCGGCCTCAATGTCATCGTCGGAACGACGGCGTGGTGCGTCATAGTCGGTAGCCATACCTTCGATCCCCTCGCTTTCGGTTTAGCTAGCTGCACCCTCTCAAAGGATGCGAGATTGTGAAGTGTTAGTTGTCGCTATTTATACACGGAATCGAGTTTCTTGTCACACTCTTTCCCATTTTCGAGCAAGCAATACCATAATGCAGCAGCGTTTATGCAAGCAAAAAAGCGCTCCTACTTGCAGCTACACAGCGACTTTCTCCATGTGAGTACCTATTTTAAGAGCTTATAAAGCTCTCGGAGAATTTAAGATTTATCACTATCAGGATATTGGGATGGTCTCGTACTCGTCCACTAAACTATGCGCCATGAGCAGAATTGGATTTGGAATCGATGTTGGCGGCTCTGGAATTAAAGGAGCTCGCGTTGACTTGGATACCGGCGAATTCGTCGGTGATCGCATTAAGATTTTGACGCCGAAGCCCGCCACCCCTCAAGCCGTTGCGGACACGTGCAACGAGATCTTAAGAATCGCAGGATGGGATGGGCCGGTCGGCATCACCCTCCCCTCGGTGATCAAAAATCAGTTCGTGCTTTCCGCAGCTAATATCGACCCCTCGTGGATTGGCGTAGATGTTCGCGAGTTATTTGCTCATCACCTCGGCGAGGCTCGCCTGATCAGCGTACTCAACGACGCTGATGCCGCCGGCTTGGCCGAAGTGACCTTCGGCGACGAAAAAGCATCAAAGGGTGCAGTTATTTTGCTAACCTTCGGTACCGGTATCGGATCCGCCTTCATTGTAGATGGCACCCTGTTTCCAAATACAGAGGTAGGGCATATGATTGTCGAGGGACGTGAAGCTGAGTCATTCGCTTCGTCTTCCGCTAAAGACAGGGACGAGATTGGCTACACCAAGTGGGCCGCTCGGGTATCCACAGTTCTCAAGGAATACGAGAGGATCTTTAATCCCACGCTGTTCATCGCCGGCGGTGGCATCTCCCGCAAGGGCGACAAGTGGATTCCGAAACTAAGCAATGAGACCCCTGTTATTGCAGCAAAATTGCGTAATCGCGCTGGTATCGTGGGTGCTGCACTGGCGGTCGAGCACCGCTTATTCCCCTAGATTACCGCTAGATTGCTTAGTGTCGCTGCGTTGGATATTTCCGAGGAGAATCCAACGCAGCTAATTCCAGAGTATTATTTAGGCTTTTGCCTGCGCGTGCTCTATAATTGCCGTTTGTCTGACGGAGACCCAAGGTTTGGCTCTCCCCGGATTCTATGATCTTAATAATAAAGTCACTACGCGCAGCGCATAGACCTGATACGTCCCCTGCGAACTACCCTTCACCCTTAACGGACTGACATTAAGATCACCGAGACACGTCAATATCTCTCGTTCCCACCCGGGAAACTAGCAGTACCATGGACTTTGTTATAGGAAAGACTCGTGGGTATCGCACGGGGATATCGGCATAACTGTTAATTTTTCTTTATGCTGGAATAAGCATCATAGTGATGGTCACTAATGTGCATAGAGTTTATTTTTGTCGTTAACGTAGTGACCACGCCGGAGAAGGGGCAATTGTGACTGAAACGAAAAAGACTGCAGCAAAGAAAGTAGCGCGTAAGACGACCCGCAAGGTAACCAGAAAAGCTACCAGTAAGAGCGCATCGACATCGCAAGAGCCAACTGTATCCAGCGCTCAAGTAGAGGAAAGTACTGACACCGAATCGACTACCAAGCGGGTCGTGAAGAAGGTAGCGAAGAAGGTCACGCGGACAAAATCTGCTCAGAGCGCGACTAGAGCCGAAGCCGAAGCCGACGCAGGTTCCGAAGAGTCGGCGTCTTTGCCTAAAAAGGTCTCTCGGAAGCTTGCTAGCTCCCGTAAGGTGCAGCCCAAAGCCGAAGACGCTCCGGAGTCGGAAAAACCGAAAACTCGAGCTAAAAAGACTGCAAAGAAATCTGCGAAGAAGACGGCCAAAAAGACTCGGACTAAAAAAGTTGCAGAAC
The DNA here is from genome assembly GCF_025660615.1 of Corynebacterium sp. ES2794-CONJ1. Lineage (NCBI taxonomy): Bacteria > Bacillati > Actinomycetota > Actinomycetes > Mycobacteriales > Corynebacteriaceae > Corynebacterium > Corynebacterium sp. ES2794-CONJ1. The sequence continues at coordinate 244,816 of NZ_JAOTIM010000001.1, forward strand.
CTGTTGTCGAGGTAGAAGATACCGGCGTTCTCGACGAGTCCTCCGATGAAGACGTTGACGTTGATCTCATCGCCGATGATACTTTGATTGACGATGATGCTGAGGATTTCAGCGCTGAAATCGATGAACTCGACGTCCCAGATGACGACGACGAGGATGCTGAAGACGACGAGGACGATGGGTCGTCGGTATGGGACGAGGATGAGTCCGCAGCCTTGCGTCAAGCCCGTAAGGATGCCGAGCTTACGGCCTCAGCCGACTCGGTTCGCGCATACCTCAAACAGATCGGTAAAGTTGCGCTGCTCAATGCTGAGGAAGAAGTTTCACTCGCTAAGCGAATCGAGGCTGGACTCTATGCAACCTACCGCATGGACCAGATGACAGAAGCTTTTCATAATGGCGATAAGGAAGCGAAACTGACCCCCGCAGTCAAGCGCGACCTCAGGGCTATCGCTCGCGATGGCCGCAAGGCCAAGAACCACCTACTCGAAGCAAACCTACGTCTCGTCGTTTCCTTGGCGAAGCGCTATACCGGCCGGGGTATGGCTTTCCTTGATCTGATTCAAGAGGGCAACCTTGGACTCATTCGTGCTGTGGAAAAATTTGACTATACCAAGGGCTACAAATTCTCAACTTACGCCACGTGGTGGATTAGGCAGGCTATTACCCGCGCTATGGCCGACCAAGCACGAACGATCCGCATTCCAGTCCATATGGTGGAGGTCATAAATAAGCTCGGACGCATTCAGCGTGAACTGCTTCAGGATCTTGGCCGTGAACCCACTCCGCAAGAACTTGCCAAGGAAATGGATATCACCGAGGAAAAAGTCCTCGAAATTCAGCAGTATGCGCGCGAGCCCATTTCGCTGGACCAGACGATCGGTGACGAAGGCGATAGCCAGCTGGGTGATTTCATTGAAGATTCTGAGGCCGTTATCGCAGTCGATGCGGTGTCGTTCACGCTTTTGCAGGACCAACTGCAAGATGTCCTCCATACCCTCACCGAACGTGAAGCTGGAGTTGTGAGACTTCGCTTCGGGCTCACGGATGGCATGCCACGAACCTTGGACGAAATCGGCCAGGTCTATGGTGTTACACGCGAGCGTATCAGGCAGATCGAATCTAAAACCATGTCTAAGCTGCGCCACCCCTCGCGTTCCCAAGTACTGCGCGATTATCTTGACTAACGCTGGACGTTAATATCACAATTTTAGACCCCTCGGATAGTCCGAGGGGTCTAAAAATTTCGCTCATTCCCAAGCGAATACGGCAGGCCATATATCGTATTAGTGGCCGATTTCAGCCGCGGTGAGGTGACCTCGATGGGAAGATCGCGTATACACTCTATTACTCCAGTGCCACACTAGCTATATCTGCATAACAGACCCGCACTACTTGTAGTAACTCACCGTTGCACCTACGTCAGCTGTGGTGAGGGAGCAGCAGAACCGGCACCTTGCTGGGCTGTCCACGCACTATCGATCTCGGCGTCGACGAGGGATGTCGGACTCCACATGCGTTTTTTAATGGGTGAAGCATGAAAATCTAAACCAGCACATAACTGGGCCTCCGCGATCGCTGCGTAAAGGTTATCCACCCCCAAATAGGACGTTATTAGAGTAAAGAGCAGTTGGGCGCAGCGCTATTCTCCACACACAGTCTTACACGATGTCAGCCATATAATGCCGTATAAGAGTGACCCGCGCCCCCTAGGTACGTAACTGTACCGATGGTCCGAGAGAAACCTCATGCCCACGGTCTATAAAAAGCCACAACAAATATGGGGACCATACTCGTCCGGGCTCGGTCGCATGCATATCTACCGCCAGCGCCCCGGCAAAAGTCGAAAGTCCAGCACCAGGCTGAGCCGTGGTCCGGATTACACAGCAAATGAGTATTTTGCGCGTCTACACATGGCTGCACCTCGCACTCGTAGCTTGATCTCTCTACCCAGGTATCTGTGCCAATAAGCAAAAAGTGGTTACCGTAGCTCTTGACCACGGTAACCACCTCACCTAGGTAGTAGTAGCTACTACTGGTTAACGAGCTGCTGCTCGATGCAGGTTTGAAGCTCCTCACCCTCATACTGGGCGCAATCCCCCACGATAGCGCCGAACTGCGCAAAGACGAGTCCGAAAACGATGGTTAGTAGAAGTGCCAGAATGCTCAAGACCAGACCTGTGATGGCCATACCTTTTCGACCGGCACCTGGGGCGAATTTCTTCACCTTAACCAAGGCCACAATGGAGAGCACGAGTCCCACCAGTGCTACAGCCCAAGAAATGATAACGCCAACAACGGTGAGGGTGAGCACCAAAGCTACAGCCGAAACAATCAGAGCTGCAAGTGCGAGGCCATTTTTTGCTACGACGACCGGTGTTGCTGCAGGCGCGGGATCGACGGGATTGTAGGCGGGCAGGCTCTGCTCTGGTTGTACGAACTCGTCATTGTTGTTATAGGGATTGGTCATAAAGATGTCCTTAGAGAGTAGTTATTTGTAAATATGGAGAAAATTTTTCTCCGCGTTCTATGGTATTGCTCCCCTGCGCTTTCGTTTCTGTAGCTTCGCGGGGTACATACCAGCGGGGACTATCCTACAGCACTTATTCTCTGCAACGTTTAAGCCCCACCACTCCATAGCCACAATCGGGGCTACCACCGTCGCAAATAGGCTATACGCTCGCGCAACTGATCAGCAGAGCACATTGCCGTGGGGGGGCCTCCGCATCTAGCTCTTACTTCTGTGTGGATGGCCCCGTGAGGACGTCCAGTACGGGCCGCTTCCATAGACACTAGGCTATTGAGCTCTTTGCGCAGTGTTGGGATTTCCTTACTAGCAACGTGATCGGTGGAAGAGTCGCTAACGTGGTTAGCCCTTTCTTTTTCTCGCTGGGCAATTTGCTCGGCCTGCCTCTGACGCAGTAATTCCCGCATCTGTTCAGCATCGAGAAGGCCTGGTAAGCCGAGGTAATCAGCCTCCTCAGCCGAACCTGCAATCGAACCCGTTCCATACGTAGAGCCATCGTATATCAAGGAATCAAGCTCCGCCTCGGCTCCTAAAGACTCATAACTACGTTCTAGATCGGGCTCGGTTTCTGTCCGGTTAGCTTGAGCCAGAAGATCATCATCAAAACCTTCTTTAGATCGGTGAGGTTTACCCAAAACGTGATCCCGAGAAACTTCCAACTGTGCCGCTAGTTCCAGCAACACGGGTACCGACGGTAAAAAGACGCTCGCGGTCTCCCCAGGGCGGCGCTTTCTTACAAAACGTCCAATTGCCTGAGCAAAGAAAAGCGGTGTTGCAGCGCTCGTGGCGTATACGCCCACGGCCAACCGCGGCACATCCACCCCTTCGCTCACCATGCGCACCGCCACCATCCATTCATCGCTGCTTGCGGAGAACTCCTCAATCCGATCTGATGCACCCACTTCATCGGAGAGGACCACAGTAACCGGTGTTGAACTCCAGTTTTCCAAGATCTTGGCGTAGGCGCGCGCTGTGGTCTTATCAGTAGCGATAACTAAACCACCAGCATCGGGGATCGATTTGCGTAATTGGAGAAGCCTCGTGTGGGCCGCACCGAGGACAGCAGGTATCCAGTCGCCTTTAGGGTCAAGCGCAGTGCGCCAAGCGCGTGCGGTTTGCTCCGGTGAAAGAGCCTCGCCAAGGCGCGCTGCGTATTCTTCACCAGCGGAGTTACGCCAACGTGCCTCCCCTGAGTAGGACAGGAATACCACCGGCCGGACCACGCCGTCGGCGAGAGCATCGGAATAGCCATAGGTGTGATCGGCTTGGGAGACGAGGTGCCCCTCGCCATCTTCGTCGTAGCGGACGAAGGGGATCGTGGAATCATCGGAGCGAAACGGGGTTCCCGTGAGCGCGAGGCGCCTCGTGGCATCGCGATACGCCTGCCGGATTCCATCGCCCCAGCTCTTTGCATCCCCGCCGTGGTGAATCTCATCAAGGATCACGAGACTCCTGTGCGCCGTGGTGATGGCATAGTGCTTGAATGGGTGCATGGCAACTTGGGCGTAGGTCACCACAATGCCATGGTAATGAGGGTTAACTGCGCCCGAATTTTTGAAATGAGGATCTAGAGAGATTCCTACCCTCGACGCCGCCTCCGCCCACTGCACCTTCAGGTGCTCGGTGGGAACCACCACGATGACTCGTTCTACGACGTGGCTGTTTAGCAACTCGGTGGCAACCCGCAGCGCGAACGTCGTTTTTCCAGCTCCTGGAGTGGCAACAGCGAGGAAATCTGAAGGTTGAACGGCAAGATATTTCTCTAGCGCTTGACGTTGCCAAACGCGCAGATCATTACTCACTATTTGCGCATACTCCTGTAAATGCTTTCGCAGTCGGGACACACGGGGGACCCAGGTTTTGCTTGCTTGGTTACGGGAAAGGTTTCACCGCAGAGAGCAACCACGATGCGACCGGATACTGCCGATTCCACTATCTGATTTTTCTTCACATAATGGAAAAACTTCGGAGTATCGTCGTCAAGAAGCTCATCGCTACGAATATCTGGACGTTCGATCGTTTGAGTTTGAGTAGTCACTCCTCCTATTGTGCCCCACGTTCGCCTCTGACGCGAAGCGAGACTAGGTTTATAGCTATGGAGCAGGATAAACGAGATACCTCGCACACAGGCGCGGCACCTGACTCCTCGCCTACCATTATCGACGCTACCTCCCGACCACTCTCCGCACAACGGATGAGTCAGAGAATATGGTGGCCTGGGAGAAGGAAAAAAGCTGCGCTCATTACGTCGGCTCGGCAGTCCCCGGCTGAGAATCGGAAGCAGCGCGAACGCCAATATGCGATCATCCAAGCGATCAGGCTGCCATTTCTAGCACTCGCGGCATTTAGCTACCTATATCTCGAGTTGGTGTGGTTCTCTGCCGTGCTATTTGTCATCTCGGTCCCGTTACCATGGATCGCGGTAGTCATCGCTAATGGAGTGGGACAACCGCGTGATCCGCGCGAAAGATCTGTGTACAAGCCGGCTCTGGCGCGCCAGCAATTATCCCACAATTCCCGGCCTGGTCCCGCCGCTATTGACTCCGGCGATACAAACTAATCTGAGAAAGTGACGAAACTTTATGAAATTTCCCGCCACTGATCATCTGCAGGAACAACACGATGACTTTGTGCGTTGTGCTGCCCAACTAAAGGCAGCCCTTATCAGTTACGAGTTCACGGCTGATGGGGTGCGCGAATTTTTAGGCGAGAATGCCTATAAGGCCCTCTACCGAGGCGAACCCCATGCGGTGCTTTTTTCTATGAGAAATAGCCGAACCCAACCACTGGCTCAATTAATAACTGTATTTCTCCTTCATCGGGCGTTAAGCGAGGAAGGTCTCACCAAAATTTTCGGCAGCGAACTGCTCCACGACCTGATTCGAGTCGGCATCTTGGGGCCTAAATCCGCAAACGATAGCCACGTGACTGCGCTCATCGATATCCATCCCCACAGAGTTGACGGCAATGACTATTTTGTTTTTTCGGACTGCGATGCCTCTCAGTTGAGTAACTACATCCCCGGAAAGGATCACGTTCTAGGGGTGGGTGCAGCCAGCCTCTCTTTGTTATCGGCAACCAGTCGCAGTGCTGTGTCCTCGGTACTCGATCTGGGAACCGGGTCCGGCATCCAGGTATTGGGCCAGTTGCACGCGGCAGAGTCGATCACGGCGACCGATATTCATCCACGTGCTCTGCTATTTGCCCACGCAACCCTCGTGGACACAGCAGGGCTGATATCCGATAACCGCGCCACCGTTGATATTCAGCGCGGGAGCTGGTTTGAGCCAGTCCGCGGGCGTCGCTTCGACCGCATTATCGCCAACCCACCCTTCGTGGTTGGTCCTGATGATGTCTCGCATATCTATCGAGATTCAGGTCTCGCTCTTGATGGAGCAACGCAGTTATTGATGGAAAATATACCCGACTATCTCAATATGGACGGCACAGCTACGCTTTTAGGATCGTGGATTCACGAGTCCGGGCACTCCTTCCAGCAGCGTTTAGCATCGTGGCTTCCAGATAAGGGTGTGATGTGTTGGATACTCGAACGCGACCGGGTTTCGCCTGAACATTATTGCGGCACGTGGCTACGCGATGAATCCATCGATCCCCGGAGCGAACAGGGTGCTCACAAGACTCTCCATTGGCTCGACTTTTTTGCTTCCCATCATGTCTTAGCCATCGGATTCGGTTTTGTCTTCATCAAGAGAATCTCTGATGATCTGCCGTCAGATATTCTTGTTGAAGAACTCACCCACCCCATTGAGGATCTTGCTCAAGAGGCTGAAGAGTATTTCGCCCGTATCTCGTGGCTGCACGCCCAGACCGAGAACGAGATTCTGCAGGCTCGCTATCAGGTGCGTCCCGGTATTGCCCAGGAGGAGATAAGTGTGGCAGATGCAGGAGAGGCTATGGGCTTTGTTCCCGCAGCCAGGCGAATAACCCGCATGGACGGACCGAGATGGTCTCACGATATCGACGCCGAGCTAGCCGCTATTTTGGCTGGGCTACACCCTGAAGGCCTCAACCTCAGCGAAGTTATCGAACTCTTTGCTATCAGTCGTGGTCTCGATCCGGATCTAACCCAACAAGCTGCGCTCCCCGCGGTAGTGGATCTGATTCGTCACGGATTTATCATTCCTGCCGATCTTCTATCTGGGTCCTAGTATGAGGGCAGTTTTAATGCGTGTCAGCGAAGCTCAAGTTAGGGTAGATGGCCACATAGTTGGCCAGATTTCGTGTCCGGAATATGGCGGCATACTGGCCCTTATTGGTGTCGCAGCAACTGACGATGAATCTGACGTTGACACGATGGTGCGCAAGATAGCAGAACTGAGAATTCTCAAGGGCGAGCGTAGCATCTCGGACTTGGCAGCCCCAGTTCTCCTTGTTTCCCAGTTCACCCTTTTAGGACGAACCGCAAAAGGGCGGCGACCTTCGTGGTCCGATGCCGCTCACGCTGAGCAAGCGCGTGCCCTCTTTAATGCTGTAGTTTCGAAGCTCGCCAACCGCGGTATTTCCTGCGAACAGGGGGTATTCGGGGCAGATATGCAGGTGGAGAGTGTTAATGAGGGGCCGTATACGGTTCTCGTGGATACTCGAGCCACACTGTGACAGCGAAGGGAATAATTTTTTTCCAGAAGTAGGCGCGCATTCGGCCTAGGGGAACAAAATCCATCGATGCCCCGTTGTTAAATATAGAAACGTCGCTACCACATCTACTTCAGATTAGTTTATCGCTGTGAGTAAAGTAGCGTGCTTGAGTATAAGACGGAGAAAGCGGGGCACAAGTCGATGACGGCTGCTAAATACACCGAGAACACTGATGATGCTGTGCAGGAAAATATTCTCGACGACCCCCGTCCAGAAGTGGATACCCGCTCGCGACGGGGACAAACCAATGATAACCCCTCCGCAGATCTTGTTCGTGTCTATCTCAATGGTATTGGCAAGACCGCCCTGCTTAACGCGGAAGATGAGGTCTACCTCGCTCAAACTATCGAGGTCGGTCTGTATGCCGAGCATCTCCTGCAATCGGCCGAACGTCCCCTCACCCGAGCCATGAAACGCGATTTGAAAGTATTAGTACGCGACGGGCGAAAGGCTCGATCACACCTCCTGGAAGCTAATCTGCGGTTAGTTGTTTCCTTAGCCAAAAGATACACCGGTCGCGGGATGCCTCTGCTTGATCTCATTCAAGAAGGAAACCTGGGCCTCATCCGTGCCATGGAGAAATTTGATTATTCGAAAGGCTTCAAATTCTCCACGTATGCAACGTGGTGGATTAGGCAGGCGATTACCCGGGGGATGGCGGATCAGTCGCGCACTATTCGCCTTCCAGTTCATCTGGTTGAGCAAGTTAATAAGCTCTCGCGAACCAAGCGTGAGCTCTATCAGCACCTCGGGCGCGAGGCTACCCACGAAGAGCTTGCCGAGGAAACGGGTATTGATGCCTCAAAGATTGAGATGCTTCTACGCCAATCGCGTGATCCCGTCTCGCTTGATATGCCGGTGGGCGCGGATGAGGAAGCTCCATTAGGTGATTTCATCGAGGACTCTGAGGCTGCAGATGCAGAAGCTTCGGTGGTTGCTACCCTGCGACATGCCGATATTAGAGAGGTAATCTCCACCCTAGAGCAGCGCGAACAAGATGTGATCCGAATGCGTTATGGGCTCGATGATGGCGTTCCTCGCACCCTCGATCAGATTGGGCGCCGTTATGGGCTTTCGCGGGAGCGGGTACGTCAGATCGAGCGCGAAGTCATGCGGAAATTGCGCGATGGCGATCGGGCCGAAAAATTACGAGCCTATGCCCACTAGATAAGACGATCGGGTTATCCCCTTGGGGGTAACCCTTTTCTCAAGGTTGTTCGACGCCTGATTAACGTCTGATTAACGCCCTGAATGTGCCAGCCTTAGTGCCTGTGCTAGGTGTGGTGGACACCACTTCTCCGCCTTGGGGCTTTTGTTGTTATTATTTATTCCACGAGACCTCTGCGTGGGTCATCCCACATTTTGTTTACTATTAAAATTCACCCGAGCATAAATTCCACCTATAATTATTGGGAAAAGCGCCCTGGTGGTGACTCACTGCGAATGGAAGGCTAAGCCATGAAAGACCTCGTTGACACTACTGAAATGTATTTGCGCACCATCTTCGAATTAGAAGAAGAAGGGATCACTCCCCTACGGGCACGTATTGCCGAGCGCCTCGAACAATCCGGACCTACAGTGAGTCAAACTATTGCCCGTATGGAACGCGACGGCCTCGTCGTTGTCGCTAGCGATCGCAGCCTCCAGATGACTGTGAAGGGGCGAGCACTCGCCATTTCTGTCATGCGTAAACACCGCCTGGCCGAGCGCCTGCTTGTCGATATCTTAGGCCTCGACATTAATAAGGTGCATGAAGAAGCGTGCCGCTGGGAACATGTTATGAGCGAAGAAGTTGAGCGGCGTGTTATTTCAGTGATTGGCAATTGCGAACGGTCACCCTTCGGCAACCCCATCCCAGGGCTTGAGCAGCTCGGTGTTCACCTTCAGGAGCCCGCAGGTCCGGGGGTCCGTGCCACTGATACTAGGAATATCAGCACTATTCAGCAGGTGCGCATCGTTCAAATTAATGAAATCCTCCAAGTAGACCCACATTATTTCAAAATGTTGTATGACGCGGAGATGACTGTGGGAACCACGGTAGAACTCCAGCACCGCGAAGATGGGGGCATCTCTCTGATAAAGGGAGACAAGGTGATCCACCTCGATGAGGAGATGGCTCACGCCGTTCGGGTTGAAGCTCTCTAGACACTAGAAAGGCCAAGGGTTTGAAACTCCTAGTTACCGGAGGCGCAGGCTATGTAGGTAGCGTGTGCGCCCAGTACCTCATAGAACGCGGTCACGAGGTTGTCATTATCGATAATTTCTCCACCGGAAACCGCGAGGCCGTACCCAAGAAGGCGCAGCTTCACGAAGGCGATGTGGCTGACCTCATTGATCCCGTGCTCGCTTCTGGGCGTATCGACGGCATCCTCCACTTCGCAGCTCGCTCCCTTGTAGGTGAATCAGTAGAAAAACCTCACGACTACTGGCACGGTAATGTCATCACCACTCTTGGCATTCTCGACAGCATGCGACGCCATGGGGTTAATAACCTGGTTTTTAGTTCCACGGCTGCTACCTACGGTGAACCCGATGAGGTGCCCATCACCGAAGATATGCCTACTTCGCCGACGAACCCATACGGGGCCACGAAACTAGCGATCGATCATGCTATTTCTTCGTATGCTCATGCCTATGGCTTGGGAGCCACGTCACTGCGGTATTTCAACGTAGCCGGAGCTTATGGACCTATCGGAGAAAACCGAGAGATTGAAACCCATTTAATACCGCTCGTCCTCCAGGTTGCTATGGGGCATCGTGAAAAGATCATGATTTTCGGCGACGATTGGCCGACCCCAGATGGTACCTGTATTCGCGACTATATCCATATTCTTGACTTAGCCCAAGCACATGCCCTTGCACTAGAGAGTAATACTCCCTTCACCCACAGGATTTTCAATCTTGGTTCTGGTGATGGTTATTCGGTCAAAGAAGTCATAGATACCTGCCGAGAGGTTACTGGTCATTCGATCCCTGCAGAAATTAAGCCCAGACGTGCCGGGGATCCAGCTGTGCTTATTGCATCCTCGAGCAAAGCTCAGAAAGAGCTGGGCTGGAAACCAGAGCATAAGGACCTGCGCACCATTATAGAAGATGCGTGGGCGTTTACCTCCAACCTTGGAGATCAAGCGCACAGTAGCTAGGCGGCAGCGCGGCCATTTTTGAGGAGGTTAAGCCAGGTACGGTCACACCCTCTTTTTGCGGCCTCGATGAGCTCTTCTTTTTTACCTGCTGTATAACACTCATATATGAGTTGACTAAGTCGGTGATGAGGGTCCAACTCCCCCACGGCGCGCTCATCATTTGGGTTGGCGATGCAGTGGGCAAGGTTCACGCAACATAGGGCATTTGCCCGAATACCTCCGCCGTACCGCGCTGCCACCTCGTGGGCAAGTTTTATGGCCGCTCCGGGGCTTATAAAGAGCACTCGAAGAACGGCGTCTCGTAGGGTTATATGCCCCATAAACTGGGCGAGCACATCTATATCGCAATCAGTGATCGGCCGTAAAGGATCCGCTTCGATGCTGAGAAGAATGGTCGCTAGGTCGTGACAGCGATTCAACAGAGTGTCGGGATCAACCTGAGCGCGAGCCACCATCTTTCTACTTTTAGCTTCCGTGGATGCAGCGGAAGTTGGGATGCGACCAGTGATAAAACCCTTTTGCTTGAGATTGGATTTCTTATCGGTAAAAGCAAGATGGTACCGCTCACCGGCGCTCAAGGAAGGGATGAGCCAGCAGCCATCGAGAGGACGGAGTGGGTGGAGAGATTTGAGCAATGGGCCAGGATCTAGCTCGCCGTGGATGATGAGACCGAAACAATACCGTGGAGCCATCGCCGATATTTTCTCTGCTAGCTCTGGGACGGCTTCGGTATCTCTGAGGGCGAATACCGCCACAATGGAGTGCGAAGCATCAAGCGCCGCTACAACTATCCTTTTATCTGACGGAGCTCCAAGGTATGGCGAAAGGCTGGACAGGAATATTGCAGCGTCGAATGGTTTCATATATCCATCAGAGCGCCTCGTGTTGGTCCCCGCGCGGCGGAGCGTCGTGGGGTCCGGATAATTGTGGATAACGAGGTAGTTTTAAGAAAAACTCAGTGTTTGACTAAATCGGCTAGAATTGACCTTTAACTATCTACTAGGGAGGTGTGCCATGGAAAAGCGCATATATGAACTCGAATTTCCTGCTCCGGAGTTTTCTGCGGCGAGGAACGAGGGCCCCTCTCTCATTATTGCCCTCGATGGCTTCGCCGATGCCGGCTCCGCTGTGAGTGACAGCGCGGAGCATCTTCTGGCCGCATTAGAGCATCATCTCGTCGCTTCCTTTAACAGTGACGAGCTCTTAGATTATCGCTCCCGCCGTCCTACAGTAACGGTGGACAATAACTCGGTCGCCCATATTGACGATTTCATGCTGGCGCTTCATGTGCTCAAAGATACGAAGAATAAGTCCTTCCTTCTGTTGTCCGGTCCCGAACCAGATCTACGTTGGGAGGCCTTTAGTGAGGTCATTGCCGATTTGGTCGAGCAGTTTAATGTCTCCCGCACGCTGTGCCTCTACGCCGTTCCTATGACAGTTCCCCACACACGTCCCCTGGTTCTAAGCGCGCACGGCAATTCACAGGAATTACTCGCTGAGCACTACACCCTTGATACACGCTTAGAAGTACCGGGATCAGCATCGCTTTTTATCGAAAAGGCGCTGGCGGATTCCGGGCGGAAAGTGGGCGGCTATACAGCACATATTCCCCACTACGTGGCAGCCTCTGACTATCCCGAGGCAACATTTACCCTTCTTCAGGAGGCCGCCAATACATTGGACCTGGAGTTACCGTTGGGAAGCTTGAAGGAGGATATACCTAAGGTATTTGCCATGATCCAGGAGCAAGTGCAGTCTCATCCTGAAATGTTGAGTATCGTAGAACATCTTGAGCACCAATATGATGAGTCGATGGCGCGTTACCGAGAGAAAATCGAATCCGAACGGGGACGTGCTTCCCTTCTCGGCAACGAGATTCTTGATGCAGAGAAGCTTGGTGCTGAGTTTGAACGTTTTTTGCAGGACATTGAAGATGATAAATCTGAATAATTTAGTTCAAAGAGCTTTTCTGAGTTAAACAGCTAAGTCGTAAGCGAGGGTGGCTATGAAATTGACCGAGGTATTGCCCGATTTAGCGGAGGTGCCTGATTCTCTCATTGATGAGGTTATCTATGACTCCTTCCAGCAATGGGCTACGTCCCGCTCAATTAGCCTCTACCCTGCTCAGGATGAGGCAGCTTTCAGCTTAGTTGCTGGTGATAACGTTATCCTTGCAACCCCCACAGGAAGTGGGAAATCAATGGTGGCAATTGCAGCACACTTCATTGCTCTCGCTCGCGGCCAGCGTAGTTTCTACACCGCCCCCATTAAAGCTTTAGTTAATGAAAAATTCTTCGCTCTGTGTGAGATTTTTGGCGCGGAATCTGTCGGCATGATGACTGGCGACGCCACTGTCAACGGTAACGCTCCGATCATATGCGCGACCGCAGAAATTGTTGCCAATATTGCCTTGCGTGAGGGTAAAGATGCAGATATAGACCTAGTAGTAATGGATGAATTTCACTATTACTCCGAGCCGGATCGTGGTTGGGCGTGGCAAGTACCTCTTATCGAATTGGCACAAGCCCAATTCTTGCTTATGTCTGCAACTCTGGGCGAGACTCGCTTTTTAAGGGAGGATTTGAGCGCCCGAACTGGTCGGACAACCTCCCTCATCGGTCAAGATACAAAGCGTCCGGTTCCGCTTGATTTCTCGTTTGTCTACACCCCCATTCATGAGACAATTGAGAATATTCTGAGTACCTCCAAGGCTCCTGTCTATGTTGTACATTTTACCCAGCGCGATGCCATTGAGAGAGCGCAATCCCTAACCAGCCTGTCCATAGTCAATGCTGAAGAGAAAAAGAAGATTGCACAAGAGATAGGTGATTTTCGTTTCACCACCACCTTCGGCAAAACTCTATCTTCACTATTGCGGCGTGGAATTGGAGTGCACCATGCTGGCATGTTGCCGAAATATCGGCGTTTAGTGGAAAAATTATCGCAAACGGGTCTACTGAAGGTTATCTGCGGAACAGACACACTCGGCGTGGGCATTAATGTCCCAATCCGCACGGTACTCTTTACGGGATTAGCTAAATTTGACGGCTCTAAGATGCGCATTTTAGCATCCCGGGAGTTCCACCAGATAGCGGGTCGAGCGGGTCGAGCAGGCTTTGACTCTGTTGGCTACGTGGTCGTTGAGGCAACCGAACATGAAATTGAGAATTGGCGGATGCGAGAACGCGCAGGTGCAGATCCTGCGAAAATCAGGAAGCTACGCAAAAAGTCTGCACGTGATGGGGAAATTACCTGGACTAAGAAGACCTTTGAACGACTCATCGAAGCGGAATCTGAGGGTTTACGCAGTCAGTTCAGAGTAAGCACCTCCATGCTGATTAATATTTTGTCCCGCGAGGGTGACGGATTTGAGCATATGCGCCATTTAGTGCGCAGTAATCACGACCGGCGCGGCAAGCAAAACAAAGATATTCTCAAAGCTCTCGAGCTATTCCGCAGTCTCTTGGATGCTGGGATCGCCAAGCGACTTGAAACCCTAGATGCCACGGGGAGACGCTATATTCTTACCCAAGAGCTCCAGCGAGATTTCGCCCTCAATCAACCATTGAGTCCTTTTGCAATGGCGGCTCTGGAACTCCTCGACCCGGATAGCCCCACCTTTGCTCTTGATGTGGTGAGTACGTATGAGGCGATTCTGGAAGACCCCAGAGTCCTCTTGATTGCACAGCAAAAGCAGCGTCGAGGAGAAGAAATCGCGGAATTGAAGGCAGAGGGGGTTGACTACACCGAGCGCATGGCCATAGTTGAGGATATTACGTGGCCCAAACCGCTAGCGGAAGAGTTAGAAAAAGCCTACGAGCTCTATGCTCAGGAGGTCCCCTGGGCACGAGAATTCGAGCTACGACCCAAATCGGTCGTGCGAGAAATGATAGAGAAAGGCATGACGTTCTCGGATCTGGTGGCCACCTATTCTTTGGCCCGCGCAGAAGGGGTCATCTTGCGCTATCTCACGGACGCCTGGCGCACACTACGACATTCAGTGCCGACTGAATTTCTCAATGAGGAGCTAGACGATATTATTGTTTGGCTCGGCGAAGTAGTGCGCCAAGTCGATTCTTCTCTTGTCGACGAATGGGCGCAAATGGCAGATCCTGACGCGCCTATCTCCGAAGTGACTCTCCAGCAGGAATTAGCCTTTGGAGTGGAAGATCCAACGGCAGTCAGCGCTAATCGTCGTGCCTTCGGCATTATGGTGCGCAATGCAATGTTTCGGTTGCTGTCGCTTTTCGCCTGGGAGAAAGAGGCAGAGCTCGAGACCATGACCGATTATTTAAGCCCTCAACCAGACTTTGGGGCTTGGATGGATAATTATTTTGACGAGTACGCGGATATAGACACAAGTTCCGCGGCGCGCAGCGGTGACTACTTCCACCTTAAGGAGGAAGGCAGGGTTATGAAGGCCACCCAAATCCTCAAGGATCCCGAGGATGATCGGGCTTTCCGTTTCATAGCTCATGTCGATCTCGATGCCTCAGATGAGGCGGGCGAAGTACGCTTTGCTTCGATCGATTTTGTCGGATAAAGGAAAAATCTCCTCGGTTGGAAGACCAAGGAGATTTCAGGCGTTTGCTGTACTAGCTGAGAATTTCGTCGATATCGAAAGCTTGAGCTAGCCCGTGAACGGTTGCTGCGATCTTGATGGCCTCGAAGATTTGCTCCTTGCTGAGCCCTTCTTTACGCAGAATGTCCTCATGCGCAATCGTGCAGTGTTCGCAGCCGTTGATGGTCGAAACTGCGGTGGCCCATAGTTCAAAATCTGACTTGTCCACTCCGGGATTAGCCATGACATTCATGCGAAGGCCTAAGCGGACCTGGGCATAATCGTCGCCGAGCCACCCTTTGGCGCGATAAGCGACATTATTCATGCCCATAATAGAAGCTGCAGCAAACGCTGCTTCATACGCTTCGGGGCTCAGATTTTCCTTAGCTTCAGCAGCTATTTCCTGTAGTACCACAGCATTACGGGATGCTGCTGCTGCAGCTAAGAAGGTACCCCACTTTTGCTGCTCAGTGAGAACTGAAGCACGCGCGAGCGAACTCACGTTGAGTTTAAGATCCTTAGCGAATTGCGGCACCGAAGTCTTGAGGTTGTCAATGCTCATATTATTTCAGGCCTTCTTGAAGAACGGAGAAGCGATCGATGCTCTTGGTCGGATCGTTCTTTTGCCAGTTGCAGGCGCAAACTTCTTCCGACTGCAGAGCGTCAAGAACCCTCAGGACCTCGTCAACATTGCGACCCACGGCATCTGGAGTCACTGTGACAAATTGAATATATCCATCAGGATCTACAATAAAGGTTGCCCGATCAGCTACGCCGTCGGCGTTTTCAACACCGAGAGCGCGAACCAACTCGTGCTTGATATCGGAGAACATCGGGAAAGGAATGCTTTTGAGATCTTCGTGCTGTGCTCGCCAGTTGAAGTGGGAGAACTCGTTGTCAACGGAACCACCGAGTACCTGGGTATCGCGATCTTCGAAATCCTCGTTGAGCTTTCCAAAAGCAGCAATTTCGGTTGGGCACACGAAGGTGAAGTCTTTGGGGTAGAAGAAAATTACCTTCCACTTACCTTGATATGCGTCGAGGGAAACAGTCTCGAAGTAGTCTTCAGGTGAGGCGGCGTTGACATCGTGCAAGTCGCCACCTTTGAGTGCGGTGAGACTGAATTCGGGGAATTTTTCGCCAATAGACAAAACTGCCATGGGTATGCTCCTTCAAGCGGATGGTTTCTGAAACTGTCGGCCGATGAACCGGCTCTCCATTGATATCTTACATCCGATAGACACATTGCGCTAACGACTGAACCTATAATTAAAGAATGGAGAAAAAGGTTTTGACTATCAATCTTGCTAACTGGGTTCCCTCACCCAGGGTTACCCACTCAACTCAAAATATCGACTTTCATTGTTAATTTTCTGCTATAGATCAACTGAAAATAATACTTCCTTTGCTATTGTCTATAGCTATGATGAACAAAGAGTATCGGCCTACCCTCGCCCAGCTTCGCACCTTCGTCACTATTGCGGAGAATAAACATTTCGGTACAGCGGCCAGTAAATTAAATATCTCCCAACCCTCGCTCTCACAAGCCCTCGTTGCTCTCGAACAAGGCTTAGGAGTACAACTGATTGAGCGTTCCACCAGGCGAGTTATTATTACTCCAGCCGGCGAGAAGCTCTTCCCACTCGCCAAGGCTACCTTAGACGCTGCAGACACCTTTATCGCCCACGCTCACGGCGCCTCAGGCACGCTTACCGGCCCCCTCTCTTTAGGTATTATCCCCACCATCGCACCCTATATTTTGCCGCAGATATTTACGAAAGTACGAGAAGAGTATCCCAATTTAGAACTCCAAATCGTTGAAGATCAAACACACCATCTCATTAACCAGTTGCGAGATGGCACCATAGACTGCGCATTACTAGCTTTACCTACGAATACAGCGGGTCTGCATGAGATTTCTCTCTACACAGAGTCCTTTCTCATGGTGGTTCCTGCTGATCATTCCCTAGCCGGGCGCGACGACTTAGTATTGGAGAACCTCAAAGATGTATCGCTCCTCCTCCTTGATGATGGCCATTGTCTCCGGGATCAAGTAGTAGACTTGTGCCGCCAGGCTGACCATAACTTTTTACCCACAACATACAAAGAAACTCGCGTGGCGTCCCTAACCACCGTTTTACAGCTCATTACCGCAGGTATGGGAGCTACCCTCATTCCCGAATCCGCTGAAGCAATCGAGTGCTCTCGAACGCATGTGGCCACAGCATCTTTTGCCGAGGGAGTCACGGCTTCGCGAGAGGTAGGCTTAGCGTTTAGAAATTCCTCAATACGTACCACTGACTTCGAACTCCTAGGACAGCTTATTACCCGCGCCTTTGATGATATTCGGCACCAGCGTCCTGGGATCAGGTAAAAAAATTGCCCGCATAGGCGGGCAATTTTTTTCTACATCTCCGGGTACTCTCCGTGAGCAAGCTGCCGATACATATGCACGGAAAAATGGTATATGGCGGGCAACAGAATGACTGCGCCCAAACCGCAGGTCACGATAGTTCCCAGACCGGCTACTAAACCAATGAGAAGGGTGGCTCCTAAAACTGGGAAAAAGTTCTTCAGAACAATTGAGATTGACGTGCCGATGGAACCAATTACCGAATCGCGGCGATCAGCAACCAAATACTCACAGAAGCTTAAGAACAGCGAGGCAATAAAGAGCCACAAGTTAGAAACCAACACGGTCGTAATAAGAGCCCCAATGGCCACTGTGGGGAGGCCAGTTTCTGGATCAACAAACATCGTGGAGGAGTTAGCACCGAGAGCTACTTGAATGAGAAGCGTTGGTACCTGAATAATCAGGCTTACAAGAAGCGCCACAAGGAAAACAGGAACATAGTTAGTGCGCTCTTTCATTCCTGCCCAGCTCAATGGGCGACCATCAATCTGGTCAAGGAGGAGAGCCAGCAAGAATGGGGAAAGTGCAGCAATGATTAGGGAGATCCCAAATGTGAGGAGGGTCGAACTCAGCGAATCCTCTGCTTGTACCTCATAGATAGCTCCATCAACCGCGTTGGGGTCAGCGATCATCCCACCTGAGCTGTAAAACCCTAAGACACCGTACGCTATACCGACAATCAGGCTCAGCAGGAGAAAGAGCGCCGCCCCGCCGATCCAGAGTAAAGGCTTAGCAAACGTAGCCTTGAAGGCGTAGCTAAAGGCCATCATGATATCGAGGCCCTTGTCCCGAGTCACCATGCGTGTTTCAGTGTAGGGGTTGATCTTATCTGGCCGATCCTGGACAGGATCGGAAAAGCCGGCTGAGGTGCCATCACCGTAGTAGCCATATGGATTTTCGCTATACGGTTGAGCATTCTCCGGGTGCTGGAAACCCTCAGAACCTGGATCTTCACCTAATGGTGGCTCGTGCTTGTCTGTCATGATTTATGCCTTCCTGTTACGTGAAATACGAATACGGATATAAGGGTATCCAAAAACTTTCACCACTGCTGGCACCACCCCTCAATGTGAGGCCCTTAAAATGGGCGCCACCCTTTCCATACACTAAAGTGATTTAGCAACTATGTCTATACCTACATCACATGACCACAACACAAATCAGCGAGGTCGCCGGCGACGCAATCAGACACAGCTAGATCCAGCGCACTCGCAGCTAAGAGATACGCTTCGAGCTCGCTTGGATAATGTGAGCCTAAGTGATGCCCGAGTTTTTGGTATCAGACTTAAAAAAGCACGCAGCCTGAAGGCCCTTTGTGCGATCGAGAATGATATCACCCGCGCCGAAAAACTCGTCCATTCGCGCAGTATGCTCGTACCCGACATTGTCTACCCTGCTAGCCTTCCTGTTTCCGGCCGTAGAGACGATATAGCGGCAGCGATCCGCGATCACCAGGTCGTTATTATCGCTGGCGAAACTGGCTCAGGTAAAACCACGCAATTGCCCAAAATATGCCTAGATTTAGGGCGCGGGCGACGGGGGCTCATCGGGCATACCCAGCCCCGTCGACTAGCAGCACGAACCGTAGCGGAACGAATAGCCCAAGAACTCGGCCAACGTGTAGGCGAAACCGTGGGTTATGCCATCCGCTACGACGATTCGGTTGGGCCAGCGACCGCTGTCAAACTGATGACGGACGGTATCTTGCTGGCCGAAATGCAACGAGACCGCTATCTCAACAACTACGACACCATCATTATCGACGAGGCACACGAGCGGAGTCTCAATATTGACTTCCTGCTCGGCTATCTCAAACAGCTTTTGCCTAAGCGCCCAGACCTTAAGGTGATTATCACCTCCGCAACCATTGATCCCGAACGCTTCGCGCGTCATTTTGGACCCTCGCCTGATAAGCCCGCACCCATTATTGAGGTATCGGGGCGAATCTACCCCGTGGACATTCTCTACCGCCCCTTGGAATTGGTCGAAGCAGATCGAACGGTAGAAGTGGATCCTCTCGATGGGCTTCTTCTCGCTATCGAGGAACTTATGGGCTACGGTGAGGGCGATATCCTATGTTTCTTCGCCGGCGAGGCCGATATCCGAGAAGCACTCGAGGCAATTGAGGGCCGAGGGTGGCCACGTGTAGAGGTCGTTCCGCTCTTCGGACGCCTATCTAATAATGAGCAACACAAGGTCTTTAGCCCACATTCCATCAGGCGCATAGTCTTAGCAACCAATATCGCCGAAACATCCCTCACAGTTCCAGGGATTCACTACGTGATTGACACTGGCACAGCACGAATCTCGCGATATTCGGTTCGCACCAAAGTCCAGCGGCTGCCTATAGAACCGATATCCCAGGCTTCCGCTAACCAACGATCCGGCCGATGTGGACGTGTAGCCGACGGTGTAGCTATACGGCTGTACTCGGAGCAAGATTTCCAATCTCGCCCCGAATTTACCGATCCTGAAATTCTGAGAACGAATCTAGCCAGCGTTATTCTCCAAATGTCAGCTCTCGACCTTGGCGATATCGAGGAATTCCCTTTTATCGAAGCCCCCGATACCAAGGCCATCCGGGACGGAGTATTGCTGCTGCATGAACTCAACGCCCTCGAACAGACGGAAACAGCAAATGGGAGCTATAAACTTACCCCAATTGGTCGAGACGTGGCTCGCATCCCGCTCGACCCACGTATGGCCCGTATGCTCGTTGAAGCGTATAAACTGGGGTGCCTGAAAGAGGCCCTGATCGTCGTAGCTGCCATGAGTATCCAAGAAATTCGCGAGCGTCCCCTCGACAGCCAAGCTCAGGCGGATCAACTCCATGCCCGATTTAAAGATAAGAAATCCGACTTCTCGACCTATCTCAATCTGTGGGAATATCTGGCAACGATTCGCCAAGAATTATCTGGCAACCAATTCCGCAAGCGTGTATCCCGAGAATATCTCAACTATATGCGCATTAGAGAATGGTTTGACTTAGTTCACCAGCTGATAAATATCTGCTCCCAATTAGGGTGGAACCTATCTACTGTGCAGGAGCTCAGTGATTTTGTTCGGGGAAAAAAGCAGGGACTTTCTCAGTCACACGACTTGCTCATAGACCAAAATCAGACTGATGCCTTGCACCAATCTCTATTATCGGGTCTTCTCTCCCATATCGGTATACGAGAGCTGGACAGCAAAGAATACCGAGGCTCCCGCAATACTCGGTTCATGATTTTCCCCGGATCCGCGCTCAGTTCTTCGAAGGCGCCGTGCGTGATGGCTGGCGAACTCGTAGAAACGTCGCGTCTCTGGGCCCGCGATGTTGCGGAACTAGATCCACGGTGGGTGGAAAAGTTAGGTGGCCCGCTTCTCAAGCATCAGTATTCGGAGCCGCATTGGTCGGCAAAAAAGACGGCAGCGATGGCGTACCAAAAGTCCACTCTCTACGGAGTTCCTGTTGTCATCGACCGGCTTGTCCCCTATCACCGAGTTGATCTGCGAGCTGCCCGGGATATCTTCATTCGCCACGCTCTGGTACAGGGCGAATGGACCACTCACCATTCTTTCTTCCACGAGAATAGGGAAAAACTTGACCGCGCACAGGACATCGAAAGCCGCGCTCGCCGACGCGATATCGTCGTGGACGAAGACACGCTCTTCGATTTCTACGAGCAACGAATCCCTGAACATATTGCTTCGGGGCGCTCTTTTGATAATTGGTGGAAGCGGAATCGGGCGAAAAATCCGCATCTTTTAGACTTCGATCCCGAGAATTTGGTCAACGAACAAGCCCGCGATATCACCGAGGACCTTTACCCAAGCTTCTGGCACCTTAAAGATATGAAGCTGGAACTCAGTTACGAGTTCGATCCCGGCAGCCATAATGATGGCCTCACGGTTTATGTCCCGGTGCCGCTGCTGGCTGGACTCGACCCAGATCCATTTCAGTGGCTTGTTCCTGGTCTACGCGAAGAGCTCATCACTGAATTAATCAGATCGCTACCCAAACCTCTGCGGCGACAAATCGTTCCAGCTCCAGAGTTTGCGAAAAAAGTTCTCCCCCTCCTCGATGCCAGACTTTCTACTCCGTTAACCGCACAGTTATCAGAGCAACTAGGAAAGTTAGATGCCCAAGGTTTAAGCCCTAGCGCATTTGATTGGGAAAAAGTTCCTGATCACCTCAAAGTGAATTACGCCGCGATCGATCGTCGCGGGAAGGTCATTGACCACGACCGCAATCTCACTCGTCTAAAAAAGCGGCGTTCGGATCAAATCAAGTCCTCCGTGGCAAATATTTCCCAAAACGTCAATACCCGCATTTCACAGACGTGGGCTGCCGACACTTTAGGAACTATCGCCGAGGAAGCGGCTGCCACGGTCGACGGACTGCCCGTGACCACCTATCCCGCATTAGTAGTTACTGAAAAGGGCGTAGCTATTCAGGCGATGGGCACCCGGGCCGAAGCTGAGCAGGCGATGATGACCAGTACGATGACCCTGTTGATGCGGGCCATTAACGTCAACGATCAAAGGATGCTTAATGGACTTAGTCTCAAGCAACGGGTAGCGGTGGAGAATTATCCCCATGGAGGTTCGCACGGACTCGTCAACGATGCTCGTATCGCAGCAATTCGAGATGCACTTATCGATCACGGTGGCCCGGTGCGAGACCCAGAGAGATACCAGCAATTAGAGGCTCTCATCAGAAATGATGCTCCGTCTAGGGTGCGCAGGATGATTGTAGATATTGCACCAGGACTGGTCGAATACTTGGCTGTTTCTGCAGAGCTACACAACTGGACCGGCGAGGCCATCGAGGATATGAGGAAGCAATTAGCGTTCTTGCTACCAGCACAAGCGCTAACGATTTATGGGATAAGACGTCTGCGACACCTTCCCCGGTATCTCAAAGCCATGCAATATCGGCTCGATGATATGGCGGCCAACCCCGATCGAGATGCAGAGTATCAGCATCGAATTGAAAAGCTTGAAGATCAGTTATCACTTCGCATCGAGAACCTCCCCCCAGCGCGGCGACGGTCACGTGAGGTCAAAGATATTCAGTGGCTCATCCAGGAGTTACGCGTCAGTTTCTTTGCTCAGCGATTAGGCACAGCGGAAAAGGTCTCAGAAGCAAAAATTAGTAAAGCTATCACTCGCCTGACATAAATTTAAAAGGGATGGGGGCATACTCCCTCCATCCCTTGGATCTTTTTAGTTGTTTTCAGCCTCGCGCTCGCGGCGATGCATCAGGCGAATCTCAGCCTCAAAGTCGGCAGCTGATTCGAACGATTTATAAACCGAAGCAAATCGAAGATAGGCCACCTCATCGAGTTCTCGCAGTGGATCGAGAATAGCCAAACCAATATCATTGGCGTGAATCTGCGAGGAACCGTGCGACCGGACAGTGGCCTCCACTTGCTGCGCAAGAAGCTTCAAAGCATCATCGCCCACATCGCGCCCCTGGCATGCTCTTCGCACCCCAACAATCACCTTTTCCCTACTAAAGGGTTCAGTGAGGCCGTTCCGCTTCATCACGAGTAGTTGAGCTTTTTCTACCGTGGTAAAGCGCCCGCCACACGACATGCACTCGCGCCGGCGTCGAATCGCCGCACCAGATTCGGCGACCCGAGAGTCGATCACTTTTGATTGCTCATATTGACAGAAGGGGCAGTGCATAGTCGTACTCATACCTTTTCGAATAAAAAGCGATATTTACCTACATCATAGACCGCCCCGATTTAACCACCCAGCGGAATCGAGGAATAGGAAGCGACTGCATATGCACTTTCCCCGTCGGGTTGGCTACTAGCCCCCTCGTCGTTAGCGACGAGCAGTCCGAAGAAGATGAAAAGACCAAAGATGCCACCCGCAATATAATTTTTCCAAGCGCTATCACCTTCGTCGTGGGAAACTATCTCCGGATAGGTTGTACCGCGCTGCGGCTCATGCTCGAAGGGGTCGGATACGAGCGAATAAGACAACGTGCGTATATAACGAGGTCCGCTACTACTATGCGTGAGCGATCGAATAGCTCCTCCATCCCAAACCTCAGCCGGAGGAACCATAACAGCATCTGCCTTGTTCAATGGTTCTAATATCGTCATGGTGTGGCTCCTTATATCTCGCTAAAATCACCGGGTCTGGACTCATGATCTATTTCTAACAGTTATGTTCGAATTTAACGTCCCCACAGATCCAAAGCGGGGCTCAATACGATCCATTTAGCAACTATGTTCGAATTATGCTCATGTTCGAGAGATATGTCAATATACAAGTGTGAAATCTCATTTTTTTGCTGCTCAGGAACGCCTTGGGTGGGCGCAGATTTTTCGAACACTATCGCGCAAATAGTAAGTGCGTTCTAATAATTCGGAGTTCTTTACATCTAAACTCGCACAATCGAACACGGTGCCCTAAACTAAATAATCGAATACCTTGGCGAGTCAACTCGCGAGGACCAACCCACTCAAGGAAAGCGCATTATGGCCTCCAAGAAGACCTCCGACGCAACCAAAATTTCTGGCACTCTAGCTCGGGAGAAATTATCAAAGCGCCAGGAGACCATCCTCCAAGTCATCAACGACGCTCTGGTTTTGCGCGGCTACCCGCCCAGCATCCGAGAAATTGGGGATGCCACTGGCTTGCAGTCCACTTCCTCTGTTGCCTATCAACTCAGAGAGCTCGAGCGCAAGGGCTATATAAAAAGGGATGCAAATAAGCCGCGTGCTGTTGATATCAAGGTCAACCTCTCTCCACAGCGCACTGCCGCCAAGAAGGATTCTCAACCCATCAGTGTTCAAGACGAGAGTGATCGTGCACATACTTCCTATATACCGCTCGTCGGGGCGATTGCGGCAGGCAACCCGATTCTAGCCGAGGAAAATATCGACACCTACTACCCTGTCCCCAAAGATTTTGTAGGTGATGGCGACCTCTTCATGCTCCAGGTCGTTGGCGAGTCCATGCAAGACGCCGGAATACTGGACGGCGACTATATCATCATCCGATCTCAGCCTGTTGCCAATAACGGCGAGTTTGTGGCGGCTATGATCGATGGGGAAGCTACGGTCAAGGAGTTCAGAAAAGATCGAACCGGCATCTGGCTGCTGCCACACAACCCAGTCTTCGACCCCATCCCCGCAACTCCCGAAACCGAAATCTTGGGAAAGGTCGTCTCGGTATTTCGCACCTTTTAGGAACTACCGCCCGAACCCTGCGGGGGTACAAACATTACCCCCGAAACGGAATTGTCAGTGAAATCACAGGAAACAACATAAACAAAGAACTAGTGTGTTTATCAGTTTTTCCCCAGCTAGATGAGTCAATTTGAGCGGCCTCGTAGAGGTATAGGTGTGGTTTTTAGGTCGTGATCGCACGGCCACTTCTGATTTTCCCCACATAAACATGCAAGAATAAAGGGAGGAATTTTCCAAACAAAAAGAAAACGGGCATTATTTCTCGCAGGCCTATGCCCGTTTCTAGGGCACCCGCCGCACATGCTCGGGGCAATATGAGGAGTGATTGAGACCATGTATTCAGAAGAACGCCGCCGCCAAATTGCTTCTCTTACCGCTGTGGAAGGACGAGTTAACGTCACCGAATTAGCCGCACGCTTTAATGTCACTGCCGAGACAATCAGACGTGATCTTGCGGTTTTAGATCGCGAGGGTGTCGTCCACCGGGTCCACGGAGGCGCGGTGGCGAACCAGACTTTTCAAACCACTGAATATCCCCTCGATACCCGAGCCCGTTCCGCCTCGGGGGCAAAAAATTCCATCGCACAAGCAGCGGTCAGATTCCTTCCGCCTTCACAGGGAGGAATATTCCTTGATGCCGGTACAACAACAGCAGCCCTGGCAGATATCATCGCGCTACAACCCCAAGCCAAGCAATGGGCGATCGTCACTAATTCTTTGTCCATTGCTCTTAATTTGGCCAATTCAGGTCTCGACGAAATCCAGCTACTCGGAGGCAGCGTTCGCTCAATTACCCAGGCAGTTGTCGGTGATACCGCACTAAGAACCCTCGCACTGCTGCGTGCTGAGGTTGCGTTTATAGGGACTAATGCCCTCACGCTTGATCACGGTCTCTCGACAGCGGACGCGCAAGAGGCTGCTATTAAATCCGCCATGATCACCAATGCACGCAAGATCGTCGTCCTGTGCGACTCGACTAAAATGGGTACAGATTATCTCGTGAGCTTTGGTTCGATTGCAGATATCGATGTTATCATCACTGATTCCAATGCCCCCGAATCCTTTGTAAAAGCACTGAAGGAAAACAATATAGAGGTAGTAATCGCAGACTAGGCACAAAAATATCCCGCTAGTCATAGCTACTAGCGGGATTAGTTCTAACCTTCGAGGATGTCACGCACCTTGGCGCGGGCATCCTTAGCACCGTCTGCGTGGAGAGCAGCCTGAGCAGCTCTCTGGCAGGTCTCAAAATCAACGGCTGCTAGCTGTGCACCCACTCCGGCGATAGCTGTCGCAGCGGTTGATAGCGAGTTCACACCTAAACCGGTGAGCACGCATGCAAGCATGGGATCTGCTGCTGCCTCACCGCAAACGCCAACAGCGGTATTCGTCCGCTGGCCTTCCTTGCACGTGAGATCGATCAAACGCAGCACGGCTGGCTGCCATGGATCCGTGAGATAGGCGAGCTGAGGAGACAACCTGTCGGCGGCCATCGTATACTGTGTCAGATCATTGGTGCCAATGGAGACGAAGTCTAGATACTGCATGATTTTATCTGCCATAAGGGCAGCCGCCGGAACCTCAATCATGGCACCTGCGACGAGGCCACGCTCGCGGCACAAATCTGAGAACCACTTGGCCTCTCGAGTTGTGGCTACCATTGGAGCCATTACCCACGTCGGAGCGGACTCGTCACGGCCTAGTTCACGAGCAGCTTGTGCAATAGCGTCGAGCTGACGGGTCATCAGTGATTCATTAGACAAGGCGATGCGCAAACCACGAACGCCCAGAGCTGGGTTAGTCTCGTCAATAAGGGATGCAAAAGCTATAGGCTTATCAGAACCAGCATCCAAGGTGCGTACAACTACTTTGGAGTCCGGGAACTGTTCGAGGACCTTTCGGTAAATGTCGGCTTGCTCATCAACACTTGGTTCTTCGGTGGCATTCAGGAAACACAACTCAGTTCGGAATAGACCGACTCCCTCAGCTTGTGATTCCTCAGCTGCAATGCGAGCGGCTTTACCGTCTTGCACATTGGCCAACAGCTGAACAGCATAGCCGTCCTTGGTTTGTGCCGGACCTCGCCACTTGGAGACCCACTCAGCTAATTCATCCGACTTGCGCTCTGCTGCTTGAGCAGTCTCCGGATGAGGCTCTACCTCGATAGTTCCCAGGTAACCGTCCACCAGTACGTGCGTTCCGGCTTTGATATCGGTGATTTCTGATCCAGCTGCGACAATGCACGGCACGTTGAGCTGGCGTGCAATGATGGCAGTATGAGAGGTAGGACCGCCTAATTCCGTGACTAAACCGACGAAGTATTTAGTATCAAGCGCCGCGGTATCTGCTGGAGAAAGATCATCGGCGAATAGCACCACGCGCTCATCGACATCGGGGAGCCCAGGCTCTGGTTCACCGCGAAGCTCCGCGATTACACGATCGCGAATATCCTTCAGGTCCGTGGTGCGCTCGGCCATAAGACCACCAGCGGCTTCAAACATGGACACAAATTTATCGGTAGCAGCCATCACAGCGTACTCCGCGGTGTGTCCACCCTTGATTCCCTTGGTCACTAGCTTGCGCCAGCCACGGTCGTTTACCATACCTGCGGTAGCCTTCAGTACAGCAGCGGCGTCGCCCACGGCATGCTCCGAGCGCCTGAGTAGGCGTCCGGCCACAATATCGGCAGCTCCAGCGAAGCGCTCTACCTCTGGCGCCCGAAGATCTTCGGCAAGCTGGGGAGACTCTTTGGGCAGCTCGGGGCGGGCGCTGATCCATACAGCCTTCGCGTAGCGGACACCCCCTACCACACCAGTACCTTTATATTTCGTGTTACCAGTCACATCGCTTGTCAATATAATTCATCCTCACTTTTACATAGCTAACAAACCCAGAACACCACAAAAATCCCAAAAAAGCAATACGATTCACACATTCGGGCGTCAAAACTCACCCTCTTTGTTGGGTTTTAATTGACATCTAAAAATAATAAGGCTTACTCTTCAAGGAAGATCCTGTTATCCTCTCAGCAGCGCGTCACTGAGCTGCACCTTAGCTTCGATGGCTGGATATCAACTCCGTATCAACTATGAGATATTTCAGCCATGAGCTAGGTTGCGGGATCCGCAACGGTTCAGGTGCCCCTCATAGCACCACACGGAAAGCGTTTTGTCCTGTTCTTCATACGCGCAACCCGGCTTTGTGCCATGGTGCCTTCGATGAAAGCCAGTAATTTTTGTGATCGTCACCCTCACTACCAACCCGAGCATAGATACAACTTTTCTGCTAAACGACGAGCTGCGTCCAGGTGGAGTGCACCGCATGGAAACGTCACTCAGTTCAGCTGGAGGCAAAGGGATTAACGTATCCCACGCTATCTTCAAGGCCGATCGCCGAACTCTGGCAGTTTTCCCTTGTTCGAAATCTGACCCGCTCCTCCCCCTCATCAGGCAGACCGGGATCCCCTACCGAAACCTCGAAACTTTAGGTTCTACACGAGTTAATACCACGCTTTCTTCCCCGAAGGGCATAACGACAAAGCTGAATGGCCAGGGTGCATCCCTCAATAGGCGAGATCAACTGCGACTGGTAGACCTGCTGCTGAACACCCTTGATCATGCGAGTTGGGTGGTACTGGCCGGATCGCTGCCGCCTGGGACCTCGCCGTCTTTCTATACGGAGCTCATCACCCTTATCAAAGGTGAATTCCCTCATCTCAACATCGCTGTTGATACGTCGGATGCTCCCTTGCAGTCGGTTAGCGACAACCTCCTGATAGCGGCGCCTGACCTTCTCACCCCCAATAGTTTCGAACTCGGCCAGATTATCGGAATACCCGGGGAAATGCTGGAAAAAAAGGCCTTCGACGACAATATCGAACCTATCATCTTGTCTTCACAGAAGATTCTCAAGCGCGGCGTCAAGGAACTATTGATCACTCTCGGAGCAGCAGGAGCAATATTGGCTACAGAAAGCGGCATATTTTTCGCTAAGGCGCCACATATCAATGTGCGCTCGACGGTCGGCGCGGGTGACTGCGCTCTGGCGGGTTATCTCATGGGGCGTACTAGGGGGCTGTCTTACCCCGACTCTCTAGCTTTGGCGACCGCTTATGGCTGCGCCGCCGCTTCTTTGCCAGGGACCGAGATACCAGACCCCGCTGGAGTACATCCGGAGCGCATAAAGATTAGCCAATGGACTTAAAAGACCCACTTAGGTAGCACAAGCGTCGATAATTGCCTAGAATCAAGTTTGACTCTTGAATTGCGACTTCTAACGTCGCAGCTACGTATAGCTCTGAGTTAATACAAGAGAATGAGTTTAATGACCCGGTGGGCACGTTATGCGTCCACTTTTACTGAAAGGATCCATTCCTATGGCTTCTAAGACCGTTGTTGTCGGCTCCGCAGTCGGCCTACATGCCCGCCCTGCTTCCATCATTGCCGAGGCTGCTGGTGAATTTGATGAGGACATCTTCCTAAGCATTGAAGGCGAAGACGATGACGAAACTGACGCTGCGTCCTCGTTGATGATTATGGCCCTCGGCGCAGAGAAGGGTGACAAAGTTACGGTTGTTTCGGAAAACCCTGAAGCCGTAGAGAAAATCGCTGCCTTGATCGAAAAAGATCTCGACGCCTAGGGCATATCGAACAAACGCGGGTCACTATGAGCCCGCGTTTTTTATTTGCGCCTGAGGAATTTCCTCAAGAGCTGCAGTGCAGGCTCCCTATTGAAGAAGTTCCGTTTTACCCCCTCGGTTATTGTATTTTTTGCGACCTTCGGCACCTTTTTCCCTTGACTGACACGAGCCTTTTGCAGCTCACCTTGAAGTTGGGTCGCTTGCGCGCCCAAGGTTTGCAAACCGCCTATGCGTTGCTCGCCCATGAGAGCCCCACCCTGTTCTAGGATTTCTAAGGCTGGTTCAAAAGCTCCGCGGTCTCTTAAACGTTGTGCTTCCTCAAGGCTGGAAAGCTTTGTGTCGAGGCCTTTGATCACCTGAATTTCTGCAGCGCTAACGCCCTGGGCGGTCACCGCGTCTTCGTTTTCGGTGTTAATCAGCAGATAGTAAACAGCGAGCTCAAGATCATCGAGGATTTCGGTGGCTTGAGTGGTTGCCAAATTAGTGGATGTGGAATAGAACTCGTCTGAGAACTCTGCCATCTCTAATTCCAGACGCATCTCCCCAATTAATCCTAAGGCGCGTTGAAGGTCGACGCGGGAGATGATTGCACTGTTTATCATTAGCATCCGCAGGGGGGCATGGAAAATGGGCGGAATGAGATCCATATGACCGCGGAGTAAAGGTTCAATCGCTGCTCCCAGGCGCGCCCCAGCGCGCAGGAATCCCTCGCTCATGAGTTTGTTACTCACGTCGTAGAGAACTTTGATCATAAGTGGCTCGTAGACTTCAGTCTCCTCAATAAGTCCAATGAACTCATCCGTGGCGTCGACTAAAGCATTAGACTCATTGCTGGCCTCGAGCTCAATTTCCGCAGCTTCGCTGATCATCATATGCAGTCTGAGGACCGAAATCTCTATGTGGTTTTCGGCAATCATCTCCTCGTCTTGAGCCTCAAGAAATTCCTCAAGGAAGAGCTGAGTTCTCATTTTGGCGATTGTCGCCACGGAATTGCGGATTGCCAAAGATTGCGCGAATTCTTGCGAAAGTGTGTCCCACAGGGAGATAGCTTCGGAACACAGTAACAGGATCTCCGCTGTTTCCTTGGTGGGTTGTGCCATAAAATCACTGATACTGATTTGGAATGCTGCGAATACGAGATCGAGACTCGTTTCATTTCCAAATTCGGGATATCTCCGGGCAAAAATAGCCAACGCTCGCGCCCGCTCAATAGAGCGCCCCGAGGACAGTTTGAGGGCTCGGAAAAAGTCCACATGGATAAAGAATTGCTCAGGTTCGCCATTCCATTGCTGCTCTAGACCATGAGCGTGTTCGTCGAGGACAGTGCGAATAAGATCCACATCTGCTAGCCGCCACAACATCAATTCCAACTCTACGAGGATCATGCGTAGCTCAAACTGCTCCGTTTGGTGATAATTGTTGTATAGCTCCACGGCGGCATCAAGCAGACTACGCATGAGTGCGATATCCACCGTGACCTCAAATTCCTGCTGTTTGAGGTGTTGGATATGTATAAAGGCCATATTGCGCATCTTCAGTACCTGCAGAGTGGGCTCTGGCACCTCGAATCCGTAGCCACTGTGCTCCCCGAAATATTCGTCATCGCTGAGTGCGATCGTACAAGCGTCAACAACCAGATGCCAGGCCTCCACTGCTTGTTGGCGACGCAGTTGCGCGTCCTTAGATTCTTCCGCGAAAACCTGTTCCTCGTTGGAGGTTTCCAGCGCCCGGGTGGAGTCCTGAGCATCAGCAACCAATTGGTGGATTTTCTCGAGATAGTTTTCGCTCATATCGTATAAGGTAGCAAGATTTTCACTGCGATATTAAAGGAGGCTGCCCAAGGAACGAGATGCACAATATCTGGCACATAAAATATGAGCGCTGGCACCTCTCCCCTCGCCTATTGTCAACAGACTATACAAGGGACGCTCCAGCACACCCTGCCTTAAATATCCCGAACTTCTATAAAGTCCCTAGGGCGCCTATCGGTGCATTCGGCCTTGCTAATCCTGATGATCCACTTAGTCCCCTGCCAACTATAACAGCCAGATCTGCCGTGGTAACCAGCAGAAATAGAGCATGGAAAAATAGGTGCGACTTATCCTGGGTCACCCCATGCCTAAATATGCGCGACCACTTTCGTAGATAGCCGACAACTAGCCGGCGGAGCACAGCATATACCAACACGATCGCATCGAACCCTCTGTCCAAGGCCTATTTTTCAAGAGAAAAGAGAGACAAAACTCCACCTACACATGCGTCGCCCCTAAAGATATCCACCATGATCACGATTGGGTCCAGGATTTATCTCAGGATCGAGGAATAAAATCAGCCGCGACAGCAGGCTCGGGGTATAGGACAGGAAGACCCCAAGGGTAAGCTCAAGGGGTTAGAAGTTGGAAGACTAATATCAAAACACAGCTCAGAACTGTGCGTTCTGACCTTCGCCCAAGGTAGTATACACCCGTTTCAATAGCGGGTAGATGATAATAATGCCAACAGAACCCCACGCTATGCCTTCTAGTTCTACTCCAAATATCGGAAGGGTGAGATTACCAATGCCTGCGACCAAGGCGATAGCGGCGGCGGTTAGATTAACCGGATTGTTAAAGTTAACATGATTGTCTTGCCAAATTCGCACGCCTAACATGCCGATGAGACCGTAGAGCACCAATGCTGCCCCACCGAGAACACCGACAGGAATCGTGAAGATTAAAGCACCAAATTTTGGAATGAAGGCTAGAATCACGGCAGTAAGTGCCGCAATCCAATACGCAGCTGTTGAATACACCCTGGTAGCAGCCATAACACCAATATTTTCGGCATAAGTAGTAGTACCGGAACCACCGAAGCCGCCAGCTAGGGTGGTACCAATTCCGTCAGCAATAAGAGCATCACCCGCAAGGTCGTCGAGGTCGCGTCCAGTCATTTCACTGACTGCTTTAACATGACCGACATTCTCAGCGATGAGGACAATGACCACCGGTAGGGTAATAAGGATTGCGGAAGCGGTAAACTGCGGCGTATGAAATTGTGGCAAACCAACCCATGGTGCCGCAGCTATAGTCTCGCGGGCCCCCTCCGAAAGATTGCCACTTATGGCTGCAAATAACCAGCCGATAATGACACCTAGAAGGATTCCCAACCGCGCGATCATTCCGCGACCAGCAACCGTGCAAAATAAAATTGCAGCCAGGGTGACTGATGCCACCACTGGCTGCTCTTGGAAATTATTGACGGCTGCTGGTGAAAGATTGAGACCTATGAGAGCCACGATCGCTCCCGTGACAGCCGGCGGCATCACCATATCGATGACCCGCTTACCCATCGCCTTAACAATAAAACCCACCGCGATGAGGGCGATACCGGCAGCGAATACGCCACCTAACTGCACTGCGATCCCCTCGGATTGGCTCGCCATGAGGGGCGCGATAAAGCCAAACGACGAGCCTAAATAGGAAGGCAGGCGATTCCTGGTGACCAGAAGGAAGATCATTGTCCCCAAACCTGAGAACAATAAAGTGGTATTAACGGGGAAACCAGTAAGGGTAGGCACCAAGAGCGTAGCGCCAAACATGGCGATCACATGCTGCATACCGATCCCGATGGTGCGACCCCAACTAAGTCGCTCTTCAGGTGCTACAACTGCACCAGGTTGAATTGTCTTGCCGTCTCCGTGGAGGGCCCAGCCCAGGGTAGATTTACTCACAAAGGCTTATTATCCAACGGCATATGACGTTTTGTAAATTTCTCCCCCAACCAGGCTCTAGGCATGACCTTCCGCTGAGGCGATCTGGAACTCCGCCAACTGGTTGGCCATAGACTGAGGTAAGCGAACGTCCATCCTCGTTCCCTCTTCGGTGTGGGATTCCTGCAGCACTGTTCCCAGGTGGTGCAGCTTAGAGACGATATCGCCACGGGTATAGGGGATGAGCAGCTCGGCATGGGCATCGAGGGAGTTGAGGAAAAGCTCAACTCGAGCTTCTAACGCTGGAATACCCTCACCAGTTTTGGCAGAGACGAAGACAACATCGTCGAGCGCATGTCGCAATTCAGCGAGAACCAACGGATCAGCCTGATCAATCTTGTTCACCACGATGATCTCCGGGGGAGCGTCGGCTTTTTGCTCACGCACGATTTCACCGATCACCTCGTTAACAGCAGCGATTTGCTTGAGCGGAAAGGGATCCGAACCGTCGACAACATGGAGGACCAGATCTGCCTCCACAACCTCTTCAAGGGTTGATCGGAAGGCTTCGACCAACTGCGTGGGAAGGTGGCGCACAAAGCCGACCGTGTCGGTGAAGACCACGTGGCGACCATCGCCAAGTTCTGCTTTTCTCGTGGTGGGATCAAGGGTGGCGAAGAGGGCGTTCTCCACCAATACCCCGGCCCCTGTCATGGCATTGATCAACGAGGATTTTCCAGCATTGGTATAGCCCGCGATGGCTATCTGGGGGATCGAGGAATCGCGGCGCTGTGAGCGCTTAACGTCACGGGCGGTCTTCATCCCAGAGATCTCTCGACGTAGCTTCGCCATATCAGAACGAAGTCGGCGGCGATCGGCTTCAATTTTAGTTTCGCCAGGACCACGCAGACCGACACCACCATTGGAGCCTGCACGTCCACCCGCTTGGCGTGATAGTGCCCCACCCCACCCACGAACGCGAGTAATCAGATATTCCATTTGTGCAAGCGAGACCTGTGCTTTTCCTTCTTTACTCTTCGCATGTTGCGCAAAGATATCGAGAATCAGCATGGTGCGGTCGATAACTTTGACATCGAGAGCTTTCTCTAGTGCAATCATCTGGCTGGGACTTAGCTCACCATCGCAGATAACAGTATCTACTCCGGTGTCATTAACGATCTCTTTGAGTTCTTTAACTTTACCGGAGCCGATATAGGTACTGGGGTCGGGACGGTCGCGCTTTTGGTAGAACATATCGGTGATATGCGAGCCTGCAGTCTCTGCGAGAGCTGCCAATTCCTGCATTGTTGCTTCGATCTCGGCGGTAGTGCCCTCGGTCCACACGCCCACGAGGATGACTCGCTCGAGACGGAGCTTCCGATACTCGACGTCATAACCGTCTTCTTGGTCGGTCGCATGGAGTTCGGACTCACCGCCGATTCGCCTTAAGGAACTACGCTGTTCCAAATCGAGTTCACCGACCGTAGGTTGAGCGCTCACTAGGCCGGTGAGGTCGTGGCCGGAAGGCTCGGTGGGTACTGTCTGCTGGTGGTCGCTGAAAGCTTGGGCGAGTAGTGCGTCGTGGTCGATTTCGTTATTTTTCTTATTATTGTTCATCGTTACTACTCATTGTCTCACTTCCTAGGCAGTCTTGGCCAATATTTAACTGGTATTCATAAAATGGTAAAGACCGATCCCACTGGATAGTATGGGTCCTATGAGTCATGATTTGGAAGCCCTAGGCTTGAACTACGAGCACTGGCAAGATGCCGTGGAGGCAGCTATTGCTACTAATAATCTCTCTGTCACAGGCGAGGTTCGCGGCGGACAATTAATCCAATACGCCGACCCCTCTGGGGCTCAGATCAATATCCTAGCTGTGGAACCCTTTGCAACATTCGCGGGGTTTGAAGCCGAGACCACGAATTTTGGGCATATCGCGATGATCAATGATGTGCTCGCACTTGTGGAGGTTGTTGATTGCCACGGCGCTCCGATCACGACCCTGACAGTTAATCTCGCTCAAGGTCCGTTGTTGGTCGATGAGTCACAACAGCGCTGGCAACAAGTGGGTATTACGGCGCTGGTTGACGAGCACACACTCGTCATACACCCAGATGAACAAAGATATCGCGATGCCTCCGGTCGTGAATCGGGGTACATCGAATCTCCAGGAGCCGAAGTAATTAACGCTGGCTCAGCTGCCTCTGCTCCAACAGCCGCTGTTAAATTTAGCGCGCGCGTCTTGCAAGCCGAGTATCGCCGTAACGCCCTCAATGGTCAGCAGTTCATACACTGCACTATCGATGCTTCGATAGCGTTGGACCTATGCATGCCATACCAAACAGAGCTGCCTGTGAAGGGCAGCGTCATCACGGGCGAAGCTCTCTTGGTGGGATCTGTAGTCGCTCCTCAGGGCTGTAGTTCGGGGGGTTGCGGCTGCGGCTCCGGTGGTTGCGGCAGCCATTAATAATTAGACGCTAAGAGACGAGATCTTGTAATCTGAAGGCCTTATGAGCGAATTAGAAGCAATCGACGGTGGGAACCCCCAGCCAACGTGGCCGTGGCCCGTGGTGCTGGTGTGCTGTGCACTGTTGATCTTCTTTTTCAAAATCGAGGGAGTCTTACTGTCTGTCTTCATCCTGGCGGGGGTCTTTCTTATTACTAAATTCCAACCAAATTATCAGGAGGGCTCGGCCCTGAAGTCCTCGATCTCTCTGTCGAAAGAGGATATTGAGGACGTATTGGCCGAGTACGACAAATTCTTACATGGTATGGAGGCAGACGATCTAGCTGATCGCACAATCATAAGACCAGCCCTAGCTGACTCGGATTGTACGGAGCCCGATATTTCAGAGTTTATCTTCTTGTCTAAGACGTCCAAGCGCTTCGTCTCCCGCCTCGATTCACGTTTGCGCCGCAACCTCTCGGTAACCCAACTAGAAGAACTTCTCAAGATCACCGATGCCCGAGCCCTCGAACTGCAAGAGTCGTGGATGCGGGCACGCCGCGCTGCCCAACGGCTCGGCACTGATTACAAATCTTCCTAGCGATCAGTATAGGCTTTAAGATCGATCGTTCCCCGCGCTACGATCTGCGAAGGGCCACTCAAAATTGCCCTGTCTTCGGTAATTTCCACAGTCACCTCGCCGCCGAGAACCCCTACGTGCAGCGTCCCAGTGGTATCCCCCCGATCTGCAAGAGCAGCCACGGCCGCAGCTACGGTTCCCGTTCCACAGGAACGGGTCTCACCTACTCCGCGCTCATATACACGCATATAGATATCTCCACCGGGTTTGAGCGCAATGATCTCCACATTCACACCAGAGGGGAAAAAATCACGATCAAAGACCGGTGGCGCCATCTCCAGAGAATTAAGGTGCTCTGCCGTCATTCCAGGTACCACACAGGCAAGATGGGGGTTACCTGTGCTCACTGCTAATCCAGCAAAGGCTTGTCCCGCTACGGTACACGTGGATAGACCGCGGACCTGAACCGATCCCATATCAACGCTGACCATCGCACGGTGAGGATCGGCGGCTAAAACCCGCACCCGACGCGCCCCTGCGCGTGTTCCTACCGTAAATTCGGTTGTACCCACGAGGCCTTCCACGCAGAGCACGTGGGCGAATACTCGTAGTCCATTCCCGCACATCTCGGCCACTGATCCATCTGCGTTGTAGTAGTCCATAAACCAGTGTGTTGCGTTAATGCCCTCGGCGAGCTCAGAGATATAGCCTCCTTCCTGTAGCGCCCCGGCATGAGCAACGCGCAGCAACCCGTCGGCACCGATACCGGAATGCCGGTTGCAGAGGGCCTGGATGATCTCGGGGGCTAAATCTAAGCTGGCAGCTGGATCAACAACGATTATGAAGTCATTTTCCGTACCATGACCTTTTATAAAAGGTACGAGATGGGCTGAGGTATTCACTGATCGATCCTTTCTCGGTTAAGGAACACTTATAGTTTCTAGGATATCCATGGTTTGAGATAGGGTATCGCCGCTGGCCTTGATCCACTGCACCCGCGGATCTCTACGGAACCACGATCGCTGGCGGCGGACGTATCGCCGTGTCCCTATCACAGTTTTCTCCCATGCCTCTTCAAATTCCATATTTCCGGTGAGTACCTCCAGCATTTGGGAGTAACCTATGGCGCTGCCCGCAGTCGAATCAGCTCGTAACCCATGGTTGCGGTAGAGATTTTCCACTTCTGCTGCAAAGCCGCGATCGAACATCAGGTGGGTGCGCTGTTCGATTCGTGGGTTCAGCCACTCAGGTGTGGTAGCCAAACCAATAATGGTTGTATTCCAGCGCGGCGCGGCGCTTTTATCTGGCTGCGAGGCTTTATACGGTTGACCAGTTAATTCAATGACTTCAAGGGCGCGAACGGTCCTACGAGGATCTTTATCTTCGATGATTTCTGCAGCGACAGGGTCGAGGTGATGCAGATAGGCGTGGAGTTGGTCAATGCCATCTGTTTCGAGGCGCTGTTCCCAATAGGCTCTTACTCCAGGATCGGTTGGAGGGAATTGCCAGTCGTCGATTAGCGATTGCACGTAAAGCATGGACCCACCAACGAGTAGAGGGGTTTTTCCGCGTCGTTGGATATCTTCTACACAGGCGATAGCTCGCGCTTGATAATTCGCAACCGATGCCCGCTCGGTGACATCGAGGATATCAAGTAGGTGATGCGGTATTCCCTCGCGCTCACCGACGGTGAGTTTGGCGGTCCCTATATCCATGCCCCGGTAGAGTTGCATGGAATCAGTATTGACAATCTCTGCATTAACGTGGTGGGCAAGTGCGATGCTCAGGCTGGACTTCCCAGAGGCTGTAGGCCCGATTATCGCCACTGGATGAGGCAAAGTGGCAGCCATAATATCCCTTCGTGTTGCATACTTGAGGTCCTAGTGTAGAGCAGTATCCACACGGATATTGATATGTGCAACATAGCGCGCTACTCCCAGGCTGGAGTCGACGTGAATGAGTTCAGATTTGAGGAATTCCTGTCGGTAGTTGGCCAGTTCTAACCATAGGTCGGGGTTTTCCACACCGGCCTCGAGAAGAAAATTGTACGAGATCCTTCGAAAATTTCTTCCCTGGAGAAGATCGAGGCACCAGCGATCACTTGCGCTAGATTGCGGTAGCAGACTTAAAGGAGCGCGTTCGGTCATGCCGGCGCTTCCGTCGAGCATGAGGATAATGACCTCCCCATCGCAAAGGGGGCCTATAGACTCACTCGTGTGAGTGATGGAAGCCTCTTCGTATGGAAGTAGGTGTCGAGCGATAATCTCTGGTAGATAGTGGCCTGAACTGACCCGATACGAGGTGGGTGCCCACGCCTGCAAGCTGCCGGTGTGACGAGTAAAGTCACGTCTACACTTGCGGTACACAATGCGAGTTGAGGCGGCCTTTCCTGTCACTAGCTCGGTGAGCTTTGCCCTCGCCCGCTGGTACAGTAAGGCTCCTTGCTCATCACCGCGACCGATCCCGGGGATAATGGCCGGAGAAGGCGGAATGAGAATCAAATCGCTTGCCATAGAGTTTCCTCGAGACTGATCGTTGAAATTTCTCCCACACCATTCTAGCGTGCCTGAGTGGCTAGATTCTCTACCCCCGCTTGGTTAGCTGGGGGATCATCAAGCAATGACATTCATTGGCTGCAGCGGTATGTTTATCACAGGAGCATTTTCATCTCTCCGCTCTGTGAAGTGGGAGATGCTCTCTCTAGTTGTTTCCCGTTGAGGCAGCCGCGTCGCGCGGCACGATCGCATGAAGTAAAGGATGGCACCGACCATGACCAGTATCCCTAAACCCGTACCCCGCCCTGGCACTCTTGCTGGTGCTAAGCCCGCCACGGTGGCACCAATAGTTACCGCTACACCGGTGAGCGATCCAACTCAGTGGGGTCGTGTAGAGGAAGACGGCAGCGCCTATGTCACCACCGCTCACGGGGATCGTCTTATTGGCTCATGGCAGGCTGGTACTCCTGCTGAGGGTCTCGCACATTATGGGGCGCGATACGATGATCTTGCAACTGAGGTCGCATACCTGGAAAACCGCCTCGTCAGTCACCCTAATGAGGCATCGCATATCAAGACTAAGGCTAACGAACTTTTTGCCAGTCTCGCAGATGCTGCAGTTATCGGTGATCTTGCAGCCCTTGAAGATCGTCTGAAATCTACCATCGCAAATGCCGATGAAGTAGGACATAAGGCTAAGGAAGAAAAGGCACGGCGCCGCGAAGAGAATATCAAGCGCAAGGAGGCGCTCGCCC
This sequence comes from Corynebacterium sp. ES2794-CONJ1, assembly GCF_025660615.1. NCBI lineage: Bacteria > Bacillati > Actinomycetota > Actinomycetes > Mycobacteriales > Corynebacteriaceae > Corynebacterium > Corynebacterium sp. ES2794-CONJ1. The sequence goes on from NZ_JAOTIM010000001.1 coordinate 283,915, forward strand.
TGGAGGCGGAGGATCTCGCGGAGAAGTCCACCGACTGGAAACAGGCGGGTGACCGGATTCGGGAAATCCTCGATGAGTGGAAGACCATTCGCGGCATCGATAGGAAGACTGATGACGCTTTGTGGAAACGCTATTCCCGGGCCCGAGATTCTTTCAACCGGCGCCGGGGGGCTCACTTTGCCGAACTCGATCGAGGACGCGCTGCAGCTCGTCGTGTCAAAGAAGATCTTGTCGCTCGTGCAGAGGAATTAAAAGACTCGACGGATTGGGGCGAAACCGCCCGAGCTTTCCGCGATTTGATGAAAGAGTGGAAGTCTGCTGGGCGTGCACCTCGTGACGTTGACGATAAATTGTGGGAGGCTTTTAAGAGCGCCCAGGATCACTTTTTCGAGGCACGTAATGCCCAGGCCCATGAGCGTGATGTGGAATTTGAGCACAACGCCCAGGCTAAGCAGGAGCTTCTCGATCAGTATGATGCGCTGATCAACCCCGAGAATGGGCTGGATAAGGCTCGAGCTCACTTGCGAGAATTGCAGGAAAAGTGGGAAGCCATCGGATTTGTTCCTCGCGATAGGGTGCGCGAATTCGAGCAGAAGATCGGCAAGCTGGAAAAGCGCGTGACTCAGGCTGCCGATGAGCAGTGGCGGCGCACCGATCCCGCGGCGCAGGCGCGCGCCGCTCAGTTTAGTGCCAAAGTTACGGAGCTTAATGCTCAGGCTACTGCTGCCGAAGAAAAAGGGCAGGCCAAAAAAGCTCAGTCACTGCGTGAGCAAGCTCAGCAGTGGCAGGAATGGGCAGATGCTGCGTTGAGCGCAGTTGAAAATCGCTAAATAATAAGCGGCCAAGATACCTATCTTGGCCGCTTTTCTAATCGTCTACCGGTCTTATTTTTCGTTTGCGTGATGCTCGCTGTCGTCTGTCATCAATAAGCAGTGGATTCGTCTCTGGATTTACCCTCGCCTGGCGCTGGGCGTATCCCACTTCATCCAGGTTTTCTCGGGCAGCTCGCATCTGGGCGATCTCCTTTTGCCGATCTGTACGCTGCCACACAATCAGGCTCAGCACTACTACCGCAAAGATAACGGATCCGACCTCTAGATAAAATCCGGGACCTATCCCTGGAGCCGCTCCTACTTCTTTATCCTGCAATCGCATCCACAAGGCGAAGACGGAACTAACAAGACCGACTCCGCTCAGCAGCCAGGCCACCCAGCCGAATATGGTGCGAGACGTCGTCAACAGAAGACCTCCCATGACGAGCACACCGAGGGCGGAGACAATAACAAATACCTGCTCCGCGATCCCGATGCGGATTCCCTCCGATGGTGCGCGAAGGAAGAGTACCTGCCAACCGCGCATATCACCCGCATGCGGTATGAGCAGGCCCACCGCGAAGAATAATTGGGCAAGCCGGAGGTAGGGCCCATAGGGGCGGTAGGAGATGATGCGTGATGCCTCCCGCTCCTCAAGTGCTAATTGTGCTGGGCTAAGATTCTCTAGCTCTGCTGACACCTATTTCTCCTCGCCATCAACATATTGCTTGTTGCAGCATCATTCTACACCCTAACAACAGCCACCTTGTTCGTCCGGTACTCGAGCTGGTCGGCCGATGGGAGGCAGGCCCAGGCGCACGCCAACTGGCGGGGTAGTTGGTAGTTGTCCTTGCGCGCTCATATCACCGGCCTTTGTCGCACGGTAGGTCAATACCCCGTGGTCAGCTGTCACATAATAGGACTTCGCACCAGTGATTTCCACGGTGACTATATCGCCGGGGCGAATATCGATCGAAGAACCGTCAGCGTGCATTTGTGGTGCGAAGTGAACGAGTCGACCATCTTGAGCTCGCCCTGAGAGCCGGTGGGTGAGCTCATTTTTGCGTCCTGCTGCTTCTTGCACTAATAACTCGACTTGGCGGCCGATAAGCTTATAGTTTTCTTCGAAGCTGATCTGCTCTTGCAGTGCTATCAATCGTTCGTACCGCTCTTGCACAACGTCTTTGGGTATCTGGTTCTCATACTCGGCTGCTGGAGTTCCAGGCCGCGGTGAGTATTGGAAGGTATAGGCAGAAGAGAAACGTGATTGTTCTACCACAGCAAGAGTTGCTTGGAAATCTTCCTCGGTTTCGCCTGGAAAGCCCACGATAATATCGGTAGTAATGGCAGCGTGTGGAATCTTGTGCCGCACTTCCTCCAATATTTTGAGGAACTTCTTTGACCGATAACTGCGACGCATCTCTTTGAGAACCTTGTCGGATCCCGATTGCAGAGGCATATGCAATTGGGGACAGATATTGGGTGTCTCAGCCATCGCATCGATGACATCTGAGGTGAATTCAGCAGGGTGAGGCGAAGTAAAACGCAATCGCTCCAAACCGTCTATTGTCCCGCAGGCACGCAGCAGCTTGGAAAAAGCGAAACGATCGCGAGGTAAATCTGGATCCGCAAAGTGGACACCATAGGCATTAACGTTCTGCCCGAGCAACGTCACCTCACTAACGCCTTGATCTACCAAGGCCTGTACCTCGCTGAGAATATCACCTGGGCGGCGGTCTGTTTCCTTGCCTCTGAGAGATGGAACGATGCAGAAGGTACAGGTATTATTACATCCCACCGATACCGATACCCAGCCCGCATAAGCCGACTCACGCTTGGCGGGGAGCACGGAGGGGAACTGTTCAAGCGCGTCAAGGATTTCTACCTGGGCCTTGTTGTTGTGCCGCGCCCGATCTAGAAGCGCCGGAAGTGATCCGATATTGTGGGTTCCGAATACTACGTCTACCCACGGAGCCTTTTTCAGCACCACATCTTTGTCTTTTTGCGCCAGGCAACCCCCCACCGCTATTTGCATATGTGGTCTTTGCTCTTTGAGTGCACGCAGATTGCCAAGAGTGCCATACAGTCGCATATCGGCATTTTCGCGAACTGCGCATGTATTAAAGACTATAAGGTCAGGGTCTCTTCCTTCGGCGACGTGCTGATATCCGGCTTCCTCAAGCAGGCCCGAAAGGCGCTCTGAGTCGTGGACATTCATCTGGCAGCCAAAGGTGCGAACCTCGTAGCTAAGTGGAGACCGCGATGAATCGGTAAGGGCTGAAGGATTATTGGTGGCAGACACTTGGGTGATTCTAGCGCTTGCCTTAATTTTTGACGAACTGCATCGAGAACTTTCGTTCTTAGAATTAATCAGACTACCCTGCCGTTTATACCTCACCCCCGCCACACGTGATCGTGCAGCACTTTTTCTACTTTTCCCACACCCGCCTTACTGCAGTGACATAAGCATCACCAGGCTAGAACTATGACACAAAACACATACGGGCATGGGAGCCCCTCCTCCGATCGGTTCCCTATTATCAGGCTCGATGGCGTCAACAAGTATTTCGATGACTTCCACGCTCTGAAAAATATCAACCTCGATATACCGCGCGGTCAAGTGGTCGTCGTCATTGGGCCATCGGGCTCGGGCAAGTCCACGCTGTGTCGCGCGATTAACAGACTAGAAACCATCGAACAAGGCACCATCTATATTGACGGTGAGCGTCTACCTGAAGAAGGAAAAGATCTCGCGCGGCTTCGCAGCGAGGTGGGCATGGTTTTCCAATCATTCAACCTTTTCCCTCATATGACCATCCGTGACAACGTCACGCTCGGCTCCATCAAGGTGCGGGGTATGCCTAAAAACACAGCTCAGGCCCTCGCCCTCGATTTGCTCGACAGGGTTGGAATTGGAAATCAAGCGAAAAAGTATCCAGCTCAACTCTCAGGTGGCCAACAGCAGCGAGTTGCTATAGCCCGTGCTCTGGCAATGCAACCCAAGGTGATGCTATTCGACGAACCGACCTCTGCTTTAGACCCTGAAATGGTTAACGAAGTTCTCGACGTGATGACAGACCTTGCCCACGAAGGTATGACTATGGTCTGCGTCACTCACGAAATGGGATTCGCACGCAAGGCTGCGCACCGAGTTCTTTTCATGGCCGACGGTGAAATCATCGAAGACAGCGATCCTCAGTCCTTCTTCGATAATCCGCAGCACGAGCGATCTCAAGATTTCCTCAGCAAAATCCTATCCAATTAAATCCCTTTACAAATCTCTAGGAGAACCACTTATGAAAAACTCTCACTCCACCTCTATTGCTTCTATGACCACCCTCGCAATTGCCGGATTAGCTACCCTTACCAGCTGCGGTTCTACCGAGGAGTCTGGCGCAGGACTAATCGCACATATTGAAGCAGGATCAGTCACAGTAGGAACTAAATTCAATCAACCTGGACTCGGCCTCAAAGAAGCCTCGGGGGAACTCACCGGACTTGACGTTGATGTTGCCACCCATATCGTCAACCGAATCGCTGCCGATAACGGCTGGGAGGAGCCGGAAATAACATGGCGCGAGTGTCCTTCTTCGCAACGCGAAACATTGATCCAAAACGGCGAAGTCGATCTCATCGCGGCCACCTATTCGATCAACAAATCGCGCACTGAAGCTGTCAACTTTGGTGGCCCCTACCTGCTTACTCATCAGGCACTACTCGTGCGCTTAGATGATGACCAAATCACGAGGCTAGAAGATCTTGGTGCTGGCAAGATTTTATGTTCGGTATCGGGCTCCACCCCCGCCCGAAAGGTCAAGGACTCGCTTCCAGACGTGCAACTTCAAGAATATGATACCTACTCTTCATGCGTGGAGGCGCTGCGCCAGGGCAATGTCGATGCCATGACCACCGACGCCACTATTCTCAATGGCTACGCAGCTCAGGATGAAGGCGCCTTCACAGTGATCGAGATGACTAAGGACGATATGCCTTTCACTGATGAACATTATGGCATTGGTCTGGCCAAGGATGATCGAGAGGCTACTGACGCTGTTAACAAGGCACTACAAGAAATGTACGACTCCGGTGATTTTGCAGCGCTCATCACCAAAAACCTCGGTAAAAATGCCACTGGTGTCTCCACTGACGTCCCAGGAGACCTTGCCTTTATTGGTTAGATCACTCAATCAGCCCAGCTGATTTTTGAGATGCTTTCCATCGAAGATGGCAGTTTTTGCCTCTTTATTGTAGAGGTAACTATTGAGAAGGAACTATATGGATGCACTATGGGCACAACTCGGGCCAGCTATCCTTCCGACTTTTTGGATCACCATTAAACTGACTATCCTTTCTGCACTAGGGGCGCTGGCCATCGGGACCATCCTGGTATCTATGCGGGTGTCCCCGATTGGGATCCTGCGCACGCTAGCCACCCTCTATATCAATACAATAAGAAATACTCCGCTCACCCTGGTCGTGCTGTTCTGTTCCTTCGGCCTCTACCAAACCCTCTGATTGCAATTAGCCCAGCGCGACTCTACATCTTATCTCGTAGATAATAACTTCCGTCTCGCCGTGATTGGATTCACCATCTATACCTCTGCTTTCGTAGCAGAATGCTTGCGGGCTGGGATTAATACCGTGGACTTCGGCCAGGCGGAAGCGGCGAGATCTTTGGGCCTTAATTTCCGGCAGACCTTCATCGCTATAGTATTCCCCCAAGCATTCAGAGCCGCTGTTGTCCCTCTCGGCAATACCCTTATTGCCCTGACCAAAAACACTACCGTAGCTTCGGTTATAGGAGTAGCTGAGGCATCTCTTTTGATGAAAGAGGTTATTGAGAAGAATGCCAACCAACTGTGGATCATTTCCGGATGTTTTGCTCTTGGCTTCATGATTCTTACGATCCCTATGGGGCTTATCGTAGGCCGCGTCTCGCAGAAAGTGGCGGTTAGTAAATAATGTCTACTCGTGCCACAGTTCTCTACGACACTCCGGGCGCCCGCGGCCGTCTCTTCAATCGCATCTACACCTTTGCTACCTTGGTTATGGCTCTCGCTATAGCTGGATGGATCTTCACCATCCTGGGAAGAGAGGGACAACTCGAGGCCGATAAGTGGACCCCTTTTCTTCGAGCTAATACGTGGACGACCTACCTTCTTCCTGGTCTCCTGGGTACCCTGCAGTCGGCTTTTGCATCGGTCATCCTAGCTATCGCCATCGGAGTGCTCCTTGGGCTCGGAAGATTATCGCAATGGCGAATCATCTCTGTGTGTTGCGCTGCCTTCGTGGAGTTTTTTCGCGCAATTCCCGTCCTGCTTCTGATTATCTTCGCTTATCAGCTTCTCGCGGTATACAATATCGTGTTTCCTCGTTACCTAGCTTTCACAGCGGTCGTAATCGCCCTCACCTTGTACAACGGTTCGGTCATAGCCGAAATTTTGCGCTCTGGTATGAAGAATTTACCCAGGGGACAGTACGAGGCGGCTGCGGCTCTCGGCCTCAGTCATGGACAAACGATGAGGTCAGTTATGCTCCCTCAGGCCATTGCCGCTATGTTGCCGGCGTTGATCGCTCAGGCGGTGATCGCTATTAAAGATTCGGCGCTAGGTTATCAGATTGGTTTCGTAGAGGTAGTCAGACAGGGTATTCAATCATCGGCTTTCAACCGAAATTATCTAGCCTCACTTGTCGTGGTGGCAGCCATTATGATTCTCATCAACTACACCCTCACCGTGTTCGCGGAAAGGGTGGAACGCCAATTGCGCGCCGGGCGCGCTCGGCGGAATATTTTCGCCACGGTCCCCTATCAACCCGATCCTGGAATCGATACCAAGGATTCCGTTATAGTTGATTGGCACGATCCAAACCACAAGGATCTGCGCGACCCTGGGCGATTTTAGAGTGCTTTTATAACTTACGCGCTGAGCTTAGTTCACTGATTCGCTCATCCAGCACTGATCGTCCGATGTTTAGGCTTAGAGAATCTGAGTACCCGCGCCGCGCTAATACGCCGACAATACGACGCAGAAATTTTTGGTAATCCTGGTAATCAGAGGGGGCTGTATGTACACTCCGAGCCTTTTTCTCAGCAAGAGTTAGAGCGGCGCGATACTCGTCGTTTTCGTCGATTTGAGCGAGTGCTTTTAGCCTGAGGTCCTTAACAATTCCTTTGTCGCGAAGCTCGTGGTCTAGGGCCTGTTTCGACTTACCCCTCTTCTCATGACGCTGTCGCACCCACTCAAAAGCGAAACTCTCGTCATCGAGAAGGCGCGAAGAGCGAAAATCGTGAATGACTTCCTCGATAAGTGCTTCCGCGAACTCCATATCCATCAACCGCGATCGCAGTTCCGCTTCGGAGCGTGGCCGCTGATCGAGGAGCAACAAGGCGCGCCTGCGGATTTGCTGTTTAAGTTTGTCCTTTTCCTTGTCGAATAGGGAGCTGCCATCTCCGGCGTAATTGTTAAGAGCTTTCTTCAGTTCGGCGAGTGTTTGCGCGTGCGACGTCATTGTGGAAGTTTTTTAGTCCTCGTCATCAAAATCAACATTGGGCACGAGATCTACTGGCTCATCGCTGAGTTCATCGTCAGTATCGGCATACTCGCCCACTTTAAGCTTTTGTAGGATTTTTTGCTCGATCTCATCAGCCAACTCTGGACTATTGCGGAGATTAATCCGCACTTTTTCCTTGCCCTGTCCCAGCTGATCTCCCTCGTAAGTAAACCAGGAACCGGATTTTTTAATGATGCCGTTATCAACGCCCAGATCGATCAATGAAGATTCACGAGAAATACCCTCCCCGTACATGATGTCGAATTCGGCAACCTTAAAGGGAGGCGAAACCTTATTCTTGACCACCTTCAACCGAGTCCGGTTACCAATGGCATCTTGGCCATCCTTCAGGGTTTGGATACGACGCACGTCACAGCGTACTGAAGCGTAGAATTTGAGCGCTTTTCCACCTGTAGTGGTCTCGGGAGAACCGAACATCACTCCAATTTTTTCTCGAAGCTGATTAATAAAAATCGCCGTAGTCCCTGAATTATAAAGAGCACTAGTCATTTTGCGCAGCGCCTGGCTCATCAAACGGGCTTGCAGTCCCACGTGAGAATCGCCCATCTCCCCCTCCACTTCAGCTTTTGGTGTCAAAGCAGCGACAGAATCGATGACAATAATATCGATGGCACCGGAGCGCACTAGCATATCGGCAATCTCAAGTGCCTGCTCACCGTGATCTGGTTGCGAGACTAACAGCGCATCAGTATCAACACCGAGTTTACGCGCATATTCAGGATCTAAAGCATGCTCAGCGTCGATAAATGCCGCTATTCCGCCAGCCTTCTGCGCCTCTGCAATGGCGTGCAGAGCTACCGTGGTTTTACCGGAAGATTCTGGACCGTAAATCTCTACCACGCGCCCGCGGGGAAAACCACCGATACCAAGGGCGATATTGATTGCGGTATTGCCAGAGGAAATCGCACTAATAGGTGGACGTTTCTCGTCACCCAGACGCATCACAGCACCTTTGCCAATCTCCTTTTCAATAAGAGCGAGCGCTGCATCTAGAGCTTTAGTCCGGTCGCTTCCAGCTGGCGCTTTAGATTTAGTGGTTTTCTTCGGAGCCATAGGGCATTCTTCTTTCTTGTCGGCAGTCTTAGGCGGGGTGCTATAACGAACGCTCCGCATTCATCTTCTATAAGACTGCTCTGTATTAGTTGCAGTTCCTTAACGATCTGTGTGTAATCATAATAAATGAGATGGTTCGAACCGTTAGTTTACAGGAACATATGTTCGAAAAGAAATCTTAGCGCTCCGTCAACTCTAAAGATCTTGACCGAGCCAGCGTTCCTCTGGAATGCGGAAATCGTGACAAAGCCCCCACCAGATTTCTCGCACTTCGGTACCCTCGACTAGTAACTGCCGAGCAGTTTTGCCAAATTTTTCGATAACATGACTATCGACCAGCCAGGCACCATGAGCCGAGCCGAATTCTTCATTAACCAATTGGTGAAATTCCGTCAATCGCATAGGGATAGTTTAGCCATATATTGAGCGGCTGCTTTTCTTGAACGGCGTTAAATACTATGGTTATGAATATGAATTCGTCCTCTTCACGCGCAGGCGTCCAAGATCTTGCCTATATTGCTGTATTTACAGCTCTGATCATTGTTCTAGGCTTCGTTGCCATCCCCATCGGTACAGCCGGTGTGCCTATTGTATTGCAAAACGCTGCCATAATTCTCGCTGGGCTCGTTCTTGGTCCGAAGCGCGGACTTAGCGTAGCTCTGCTTTTCTTGGGCATCGGTCTACTGAACCTCCCAATCCTAGCGGGGGGACGCACTCTTTTCGCCGCCCTCGCTGGCCCCACAGTGGGCTATCTTGTAGGTTATGTATGCGCTGCATTCGTGGCAGGTCTCATTGCCTATCGTGCCCCCAATTCAGACCGCGCACGCAGCACACTCTTCATCACTCTGGGTGGTTTCGCCGGCCTATTACTGCAGTATTTCTTCGGCGTTGTCGGGTTAATGCTGCGCGCTAACATGGATTTGACTGCTGCGGTAGTGGCTCAAGGACCGTTCATTCTTCCTGATATTGCCAAGGTTGTGTTCATCATCTTCATCGCCCTCGCAGTTCATGCTGCTTTCCCAGACCTCAAGCGTCGATAAAACAAGCATTCATTAGCGCTGCTACGGGGACAGCCCTGTGCAGCGCTTTTAACGAAAGTATCCCCATGAGCGTCATCGCATTCGAGAATGTAACCGTCAACTACGATGATCGGCTCGTGCTTAGTGATATTTCCACCGAGCTCACTGAGTCGCGCATCGGTATCATAGGGGCAAATGGCGGTGGTAAATCCACTCTAATCCGGCTGATCAACGGTCTCAGCGAAGCCTCGACCGGTACTGTCACCGTGGATGGGATCGATGTAGCCAAAAAGGGCAAAGAGATTCGCAGAAAAGTAGGTTTTGTCTTTTCGGATGCCGATAATCAGATTGTGATGCCTACTGTTGCCGAGGATCTTGCTTTTTCTCTGCGCCGCCTCAAGCTTCCCAAAAGCGACCGTCAAAAACGGGTAAAGGACATACTCGAGCAATTTGGCCTGGCTTCCCACCACGATCACTCGCCGCATCTACTATCCGGCGGCCAAAAACAGCTCCTCGCTTTAGCTAGTGTCATGATGGTCGAACCAGATATCATAATTGCCGACGAGCCTACAACCTTGCTCGATATGCGCAATAGGCTCGAGATAAAGAAGACTTTTGTTCGTCTCCCCCAGCAACTGATCGTGGTTACCCACGACCTAGATTTCATTCGCGATTTCGATCGCGTGCTGCTCATTCATGATCATCGAATATATGCTGACGGCAAACCCGAGGACGTCATTGCGAGCTATGAGACTCTCATGCAGGAGATGACGGCATGATTCGTTCTGTTCCCCTCGGGGTTTATATCGACCGAGACACGGTCATACATCGCTTGGCTCCCATCTGGAAATTTCTCTTTCTTTTTATTTTCGTTGTGACCACAACAATCTGGGTGCATAGCGTCTATCTAGCTCTGGTTTTGGTAGGGGCGGGTCTGGCCCTTCATGCTCTCGCTAGAATCCCTCTTCAGGTGGCTTGGGGCCAACTATGGCCGGCCCTTCCTGTGCTCATCATGCTCGGTCTCTTTCAGGCGTGGCAGCTTGGGATTGCCGAGGGGGCCAGATTGGTGCTGGTTATTTTTTCGGCACTAGTGCTCGCTACGCTTTTTACTCTCACCACTCGGCTCGAGGATCTCATGGATTCTCTAGAGTTTTATCTCAGACCACTAGCTAGATATGGGATGAATGTCGATGCCATTGTGCTAGCCATCTCACTGACCTTACGTCTGATTCCGGTGATGCTGAGTACCGTCAATGAGGTCCTCGATGCTCGCAAAGCACGCGGCGCCGATTTCTCGGTCTTAGCTTTTGGAACCCCTGTGATCATCCGGGCTATTCGCCGTGCCCGCGGTATTGCTGATGCTTTGTGGGCACGAGGAGTTGGAGACTAGAAAAGGTGCCCTTGAAAGGACACCTTTTCTTCTGCAGACTATTATCTAAGATTCGTCGCGGAGTTCATCAAGACGGCGGGTCACGGGGTCGTCTCCGCTAATTGCCTTTTTCTCGCTAGTAGCCATCTCTGCGCGTATCTGCTCGAGACGAGAATGTCCAGCAAGCTGCACTCCGGCCTGCTCGATTTCGACCATGCGACCACCAACCGAGTTCTCGGCAAGCTCAGCGGTCCCCAGCGCATTGGCATAACGACGCTCGATTTTCTCGCGCACCTGATCCAAATTAGGGGTATTACGCGCGGTAATCGAATTCATCGAGGTGATGGAATCAGCCACCTTCTCCTGCATCTTCGCTTGCTCTAATTGCGAAAGCAGCTTCGTCCGCTCAGCTACCCTCTGCTGCAGGGCCATGGAGTTGCGTTCCACTGCTTTTTTCGCTGCCGTTGCTTGCTGCAGAGCTTGATCATGTAGCTGCTTAGTATCCTCTACAGATTGCTCTGCGGTTACGAGCTGGGCAGCAAAAGCCTCGGCAGCGTTTTCGTATTCCTGCGCCTTCTGATCGTCGCCAGCAGCGCGAGACTTATCTGCTAACTGCAGTGCCTGACGCGTATTAGCCTGAAGTTTTTCAATTTCAGCAAGACGCCGATTCAATTGCATTTCCAATTGACGCTGATTCCCGATCACTGCCGCAGCTTGTTGCGAGAGTTCCTGGTGCTGGCGCTGGGCATCCTCAATAGCTTGCTGAATTTGAACCTTCGGATCGGCATGCTCTTCGATTTTGCTATCGAAGAGAGCCATGAGATATTTCCAGCCTTTAGTAAACGGGTTAGCCATCGGGAATTAAGCCCCTTTCAGGAACGAGTGTTAGTGATAAAGATCTGCACGTCCATCTTAGACGATCGCACGCTCTCCTACCTAGAAAGCCTTTAGACGCCAACGAGCTCCGGCTCAGCGTTACTGAGCGCCATGGATCCAGCAGCCTCAATTAAAACATCGGCAACACTGGTTCCCAGCGCATGACAGACACTAGCCAATAGTTCTGAGGACACCTCTTTGCGTCCACGCTCAAGCTCTGAGAGGTACCCGGGCGATACTCGTGATATTTCTGCGAGTTCTCGCAGCGTGACACCTCGCTCGGCGCGAAAGGCACGTAGTGCTGCACCAAGAGCTTGCCGCAGCAGCGGCTCCGAAGCCTTTGGCTTGGGCTTTTCAATAACTGCAGTATATTTCATCATCACTCAGCTAACGTTCTAGCTATCGCAGAAGTTCCCGAACTAGATTCCAGGAAAATCCTCAAGGCAGCCCTAACAGCTAAATACCGGATGGCGTCGCGGTCGCCGCAAAGATATGAAGCACTACCGAGAATCTGAGCCGCAGAATATGCGGATACCTGACCTTCTGGGGTAGCTAAACCCACCCATACTTCACCTACGGGGTGACCGTCTTGCTCATCAGGGCCTGCCACTCCGGTGAGCGCCACTGCCCAATCGCTTCCCACTACATTCCGAGCACCCTGCGCCATAGCTCGTGCGGTATGCGGACTCACCGGCCCGAAATCCTCGAGAATATGCTGCGGGACATGAGCCAACTGGTGTTTAGTATCAGTGGCATACGTTATCAGGCCCCCGCGAAATACCTGACTTGCCCCGGCAACGCCGGTGATCGTGGCTCCCAGCAGCCCCGCACTCAGTGATTCACACACACTCAACGTTTGCGAATTGGCGCGCAAACGTGCAACAACGCGGATAGCGAGGTCGGTGTTCACCCCCTAGCCTTCTTCACCGCAGCGGCGTCGATAAGATACTGCACACCCGTTAGCGCTGTTACTGCCACAGTTATATACATAAATAATGCGACAATGAAGCTCATATAGTCTGGTAGCGGAATCAAGTAGAGCGCCACCGCCACTGTCTGCAAAACCGTTTTGAATTTTCCACCCTTCGAAGCAGGGACGATGCGACCCTTGCGTAGCTCCACCATCCGCCACACCGTGATGCCAACTTCCCTGACGAGAATAATAACGGTGACCCAGATAGGGAGAGCGCCTGTAATATTAAGAGAAATAAACGCGCCCGCCATTAATGTCTTGTCGGCTATGGGATCGGCGATCTTACCAAAATCGGTGATGAGGTTACGCGAGCGAGCGATATCGCCATCTAATTTATCGGTGATCATCAGCGCCGCAAAAACCACAAAAGAGGCCCACATCCATACAGGCCGCGTACTCTCACTGGTGAGGACCAGCCAGACGAAGAGCGGAACAACAATAATCCTCAAGCTAGTAAGAATATTGGGAATATTGAGGTTAGTTGGCTTGAGCTGATCGGGGCTGGGAGCATTCATATTTCCCGATTTTAGCAGCCTCTTTCAGCTCTCGAAATTGCTGGAGACTAGACTATTAAATATGACAGTTTTCGCAGTTGAATACAGCTACTCCCCTACTAGTCCTACCATTGCCGAGATCCGTCCTCAGCATCGCAGTTTTCTAGCCAAGCTCAAGGAACAAGGAATTCTCATCGGCTCAGGCCCGTATACGGATGGGAAGGGCGGTGCACTTATTATCATCCAGTTGGCAGATGGAGCCGATCTCAATCAAGCTCGAGAACTTCTCGATCATGATCCCTTCTTCACCTCAGGTGCTCTGGAGAAACGGCACTTCCATACCTGGAATCCGGTGCTCAATATCTTTGGTAGTGCTTAAATATATTTGAATAGAGAAGATATGAACGTGAGAGAGGGCCCGACGTTCACCGTCAGGCCCTCTCTCACTAGTTAGTTATGCTGGGGAGTTTTTCTTCGATTTGATCAGCGAGGCGATAATTGCCACCGCCAAAATTCCCACGATGATGAAAAGGGATGTCAGCGTATCCACTTCCACAACACTGACAGGTTCACCGCCGTTGATAAAGGGCACACTATTCTCGTGTAGCGCGTGCAAGATAAGCTTGACGCCGATAAAGGACAAGACCGCCCCTAGTCCGTAGGAGAGATAAACCAAGCGATCGAGGAGGCCGTCGAGGAGGAAGTACATCTGACGCAAGCCCAATAAAGCCAGCGCATTGGTGGTAAAGACAATATAAGGTTCAGTAGTAATTCCATAGATGGCAGGGATTGAATCGAGAGCAAACATAACATCGATCAATCCAATGGCTAAGAGCGCGACGAAAAGAGTAGTGACCGCGAATTTACCCTTCTTGTGCACGAAGAGGTGGTCACCTTCATAGCCACTCGTAACAGGCACGACTTTTCGTAACATCCGAATGACCCACATATCGTCAGGGGCAGTCTCGGGAGCATCGCGAACCTCATCCACAATGAGCTTGATCGCGGTATACAGCAAGAAGATGCCGAAGATATAGAAGACATCTGACCACAGGCTGATTAAGGCTGCGCCCGCCAGGATGAAAATCAGTCTCAGAATGAGTGCCAAGGCTATCCCGATGAGCAAGACTTTCTGCTGGTATTTGCGTGGTACCTTAAAGGATCCCAAGATCAGCGCGAAAACAAATAGGTTATCAACGCTCAGCGCTTTTTCGGTGATATAACCAGTGAAGAATTCGATTCCGTGTTGGTGGGGATTACCCGGTTCGCCCCAGGTCAGCCACAGAAAACCTCCGAAGGCAACAGCTAGTGCAACATAGAAGGCAGACCACCACGCTGCTTCTTTGAGGGTCGGTTCGTGGGGGGTGCGAACGTGGGAGTAGAAATCGAAGATAAAAAATCCGCTCACTACAGCACAGGTAATAACCCATGTTAGAAGATTGACTTCCATTAAAAAGACCTCCGGTCTCATTCGAGGACAATATTTTTCCGAATAAGCCAGAGGTCTCTCCCAGCCAGCACCAGGTACTAGCCCAACGGAACCGGATCCCTATAAAGCGTGCTTTATAAATCACGTGCTGACGATTCACGTTGTCACCGGGGTACTCCCCTCCAACGATCTACGATGCTAGCACAGCCATGCAGCGGCCTAGGATCCGCGCCCTAGAAGGCGTTGCCTGTGGGGTTGTAGGTCTCAATATTTGTGTCGTCTTCCTCACGCGGCGCTTGCTCGGGATCTGCTCCTTTTAGCAGCCACAAGATTGATTCTAATTCCTCTGGTTTGGCAATAACTTCCCGAGCTTTCGATCCTTCCGAAGGGCCGACGATATCGCGCGATTCCATAAGATCCATCAGCCGGCCTGCCTTGGCAAAACCGATGCGCATCTTGCGCTGCAGCATCGAGGTGGATCCCAGCTGAGAGGTTACTACTAGCTCCACTGCTTGCAGCAGATCATCCAGATCGCCTCCGATATCTTCGTCTATATTCTTCTTCGCCTCGGCGGCTTTGTCCTCGGTTACGCCCTCAGTATATTCTGGCTCACCTTGGGATTTAGCGGCGTCGACTACTGCTTGTACTTCTTCATCGGTTACATACGCACCTTGAATTCGTTTCGCCCGGCCGCCTTGTGGGATGAACAGACCGTCGCCCATGCCGATGAGTTTTTCAGCGCCTGCCTGATCTAAAATCACACGAGAATCGGTCAGGGATGAGGTAGCAAAAGCCAGGCGGGACGGCACATTTGTCTTGATGAGCCCAGTCACCACATCTACGGAGGGTCGCTGCGTAGCAAGGACGAGGTGAATACCTGCGGCACGCGCCTTTTGGGTAATGCGCACGATGGACTCTTCGATTTCCTTCGGCGCGGTCATCATGAGATCGGCTAGCTCATCGACGATGCACACGATATAGGGATACGGTTTATATTCACGCTGTGAACCCAGTGGAGTCTGAATTTCGCCATTTTCTACTTTACGGTTGAAGTCCTTGATATGACGCACGCGAGTGGATTTCATATCCATATATCGCTGTTCCATTTCTTCGACCAACCATTGCAGTGCAGCAGCGGCTTTCTTTGGCTGGGTAATGATGGGGGTGATTAAGTGCGGAATACCTTCATAGGGCGTAAGCTCCACCATCTTCGGATCCACCAAAATCAGGCGGACTTCTTCCGGCCGCGCCCTGGTCAGCAGCGATACTAGAAGTGAATTTACAAAAGCAGACTTACCCGAACCTGTGGAACCGGCCACGAGTAGATGGGGCATCTTCTGGAGCGAGTGTGCCACAAATTCGCCCTCGATATCCTTGCCTAGTCCCACCAGCATCGGATCATGATCGCCATGGATGGCAGGTGCGTTGAGGACATCAGCCAGGCGAACTACTTCCCTATCCGCATTGGGGACTTCGATACCTACCAAAGATTTGCCAGGAATTGGGGTGAGCAGCCGTACGTTATCAGTGGCCACTGCATAGGCTAAATTAGACTGCAGGTTTGTGATCTTCGAAACCTTAACGCCCGGGCCCAATTCGACCTCATATCGAGTCACTGTAGGCCCTCGGCTCAGTCCCACGACATGGGCGTCCACCTTAAATTCCTCGAAGACCGCACTGATGGCCTCAATCATGCGGTCGTTAGCCGCCGAGTGCCCCTTAGGCGGCGCCCCGTTCACTAGAAGTTTGGTTGAGGGTACTTCGTAATCAGAGTGAATAATCTGTGGCGCTGAGGCGGGCTCCACGTCCTCTTCGACCGACGCGGGGTCTGTATGCTCATCCACGGGACCTATGAGAGTTGGTCGCGAATCAGACGCGGGCGCTGCGGCCTCAGTCGGTTCTGCCATTGGTTGTGAAGCAACCACGGGTGCCGCGGACTCGGTCCGTTCTTCCGTTGGCCGGGGCAGAATAACTGTTTGCTCCGGGACCACTGGGAATTCATCGGTTTCCGATGCTTCATTGACGGGGTAGTTCTCCATCGGGCCGCCCCCAAAGAGCGGCTGCGGATTATTTTCTATACGGCGCACACGTTGATACGGTGGTCGGATCTCCGCGGGCGCTGGGCGAGTTCGGCGAGCGATAGTTGTGTCTTCCTCGGCCTCGGAATATTCGTCCTCATCATCCCCGTTGAGTTCGTCGTTCTGATTGCGGCGCTGCTCGACAAATTCTGTTGCGGCGTCGATGCACTCTCTGATGCTGATACCTGTGAGCTTGAGCGCGCCGTAGATGATGATGATAAATAGCAGGGGCACGGCGATAAAGCCGCTAAAGCCCTGCGCCAAAGGCCCACCGATATAAGCACCCAAGGCGCCACCGGCCAACTGGCGCTGCGACCACTTGTCAGGAAGACCGGCGAAAATATGGCATAGTCCCAACATTGATAGCACTATCAAGCCACCGCCAAGCACCATGGAACCCTTCATATTAAGGCTGGGCTGCTTCTCAAGCATGACTAATACGGCAACAACGAGAAGAATAATCGGGAGGATATACGCGCCAGCACCAACGAGAAGGTGTGCCACCGTGGAAATCCACTGCCCAATGGGACCTGCGATGCTTAACCATTCAGAAGCCCCGAGAACGATGACTAAACCAATAAGGACGAGTCCGAAGCTGTCTCGGTGAGATTCCTTCTCAGCATCACGTGTATCTTCTTCGAATTCCTGGTTCTCGTTGGGGTGGTCTTCGTCCAGAGGATAGAGGTCGTCTTCTTGACCAGCTACGGATCGTGTCAGAGTACCCACGCCGTGGGCTGCTGCTGAAAAGAGGGTGCCCAGTCCCCCACCCACCGCCTTCAGGGCGGAGCCTGTGCGTTCCTCGGATGATTCAGCCGCACGTCTGGCCGAACGAGCGTAATTGCCCGAGGCGGCAAATGCCGTTGTGCTCACTCGTCTTTCTGGTGCTCTGCGAGATGATCTGTCACCAGAACGTGAGGGGGGACGTTTAGGTCCGGCCCCTCCGCGGCTGGAGGAAGTGCTTTTGGCAGTCATGTCTTAAAGCTTAACCTCAAAAATCACACTATTCACATTTGAAACACTTTCGAACCGTATTTTCCCTCGATCAACCTCAGAGACTTGATCGATCGATTCCGTCATAGTCATCGACGATATCGACATGAGCCCAATCGCGGCCGTAGAGATAGAGCAGGATTTCACCCACATCACCCCGAATCCTTGCCACCTGGTCCCCTTTAGTGGCGACCCCACGCTTGTTTTTTCCCACAAACCGTTGGAAACCGTGAGGTTCGATGACGACGGGCACACGTGAACTCCGCAACATCATCGGTGCGAGCCACTTCAGCAAAGTATAGAGTTCTTTGTTTTCCGCATCGGTAAAGTTGCGGGGTGCCACCGAGTCCGGCTCCGATCCACGACGTAAATCCTCGTGGTGAACAAAGAACTCTGCAGCATTAACGAAACGATCAAGGTATCGAAACGGGCTCAAAGCACCTGGACCTTGTTCAAAGCAATCGATAAGTTCCTGGTAGTCACGGTTCGCCGCCTTCTCAGACTGTTTTTTCAAGCTACCTTCAAATCGGGAGCTCACAATACCCAAAGCGGCTGGAAACTCATTTTCACGCACCACCAGGTGAACAAGAAGATCTTTGGCGTTCCACTGGCCACAAAGTGTAGGCGCCGAGGGGTCAGTATCTCGAAAAAGGGCAGCCAAGCGGGAACGTTCGGAAGATGAAAGAGTCATATATTTAGCCTACCGATCTTCTTTTGCTTTGGCATAAGCTCGACATAAAAAATCCCCGTCTGAATGAGGCGGGGATTTTTTAGTTACCAACTCGGACGCGAGCGACGCACATCCTCATCGGGTATCGGAGTGCTGTTATCTGAAGACATTGGCACCACCGTGGGCATAATCATTGGCTTACGACGCCATGTCTGCTCCACGTAGCGGGAGACTTTTCGCCGCAGTTGTTGCACCATACGATAGGGATCGTTCTCCCCTTCCGCCGCGAGATCATTCATGGTGGTGGAAACTAGATCTTTGACCTCGGGCATCATCGCTATAGCATCCTCAGAGAAGCCCTTAGCTTGGACTGTGGGGGCTTCGAGGAGACGGCCTGTGCGATTATCAATCACAGCAGTGATAGAGATAAGACCTCCCTCGCCAAGGGCCGTGCGATCATCAAGCACTTCTTGATCGATATCGCCCATGGTGACGCCATCCACATAGAGGTGCCCAATAGGGATTTGACCCGCGATCTCTACCTTGCCGTCGACCATATCGACGACCACACCGTTTTGCGCTAGTACAGTATTTTCCCGCGGCACACCTGTGGCAATGGCAAGTTCCTTGTTGGCGCGCAAGTGTCGCCATTCACCGTGTACAGGCATCGCGTGGCGTGGGCGCGCAGCGTTGTAGAGGAATAATAGCTCGCCCGAATAACCGTGGCCAGAGGTGTGTACTTTGGCATCTCGACCGGTGATCACGGTGGCTCCGATTTGAGCCAACATATTCATCACGCCAAATACAGCCTCTTCGTTACCGGGGACCAAAGAAGACGAAAAAATTATAACGTCTCCATCGCGAACAGTAACCTGGCGGTGCTCGCGACGAGCCATCCTCGACAGAGCGGCCATCGGTTCACCCTGGGTACCGGTAGTAATAAGGAGAACCTTCGATGGAGCCATTTTGCCGGCATCGTCCATGGACACAATAGTTCCACGCGGGGCCTTGAGATAGCCGAGCTTCTCGGCAATTTCCATATTACGAATCATGGAGCGGCCGTTGAATGCCACCTTACGTCCGCACTCCGCAGCGGCGTCAATTGCCGCCTGGACTCTGTCAACGTTGGACGCGAAACACGCTAGAATGACCCGCTGCTTCGCATCGGTGATGATACGTCGCAATGCAGGGGCAATATTAGATTCGGATTCAGATACACCAGGAGTGGTGGCGTTTGTGGAATCACACAGGAATAGGTCAATCCCCTCATCCCCGAGCCTCGAGAGTGCAGGCAGGTCGGTGGGCTTTCCATTGGGAGGGGTTTGATCGAGCTTAATATCGCCGGTCATCACGACCATGCCAGCTCCAGTCTTGATTGCTACACCTAAGCAATCGGGTATGGAGTGATTGACATGCCAGAAACGAATATTGAACGGTCCGCGATCGAGGTTGGAATCTTTATCTACCTCCGTGATCTTCGGGCGAATTCGATGTTCGCGACATTTTGCCATGATGAGAGCAGTCGTGAAACGCGAGGCGAATATGGGGAGATCGGGGCGCAGCTTTAGCAGCCATGGAATGGCGCCGATATGGTCCTCGTGTCCATGTGTGATCACCAGTGCTTCAACCTGGTCTAATTTGTCTTCGATGGGCGCGAAATCTGGGAGGATCAAATCAACGCCGGGTTCGCCTGATGACGGGAAAAGTACACCACAGTCGACAATAAGCAACTTATTGTTGTACTCAAAAACGGTCATATTTCGTCCGATTTCCGAAATGCCACCTAAGGCATAAATGCGCAAACCGTTCCGCTTCGGCTTACCGGGCAACGGTAGGCGACCAGTAAGATCCGCACCTTGCATTGATTTCACCACATTACGGCGACTGTCGCGCTGACCACTTTCTTGGCCATGACCCTTTTTATTTTTCTGAGGGCCGCGATTATTTCTGCCACGTCCCTGCGTGGCATTCTTGCGTTTTTCGCTTGGCGCGCCCGATGTATCAGGGCTTCCTTCGGGCGAGATGAAGGTTGGGGCGTCTGCAGTCTCTGGCGAGCCAGCTTTTCGCACAGCTCGTCGGTTGCGACTACGGGTTTCACTCATTAGTTAATACTCCAGCTATTTTCATATCGTGGCTGAGAGCTTCATATTCCTCTACTGAGGGAGCAAGGTTGGGTAGGCGGGGTTCGCCCACATCTATGCCCTGCAGCCTTAAACCAGCTTTGGCAAAGGCCACTCCACCCAAGCGCGCTTGGGCACGCACGAGTGGAGCTAATGAAGCGTTAATCTCACGAGCTTCCGCGAGATTGCCGTTGTTAAAATTTTCGTACATTTCTCGCAATTGCCGCGGAGCTAGATGCCCGATCACCGATATAAACCCGACGGCGCCTACACTCAACCAAGGAAGATTGAGAGGGTCGTCACCGGAATACCATGCCAGATTGAGCGCATCGATTAGTGCAGTCGACAGGGCGATATTTCCCTTGGCGTCCTTGACAGCCGCAACTGTTGGAAGTTCCGCTATCCGACTCAGGGTGTGCGCCTCGATCGCTACTCCCGTGCGCCCTGGTATGTCATAAACACAGATGGGGAGCTCGGTTGCTTTCGCGACTGTGGAGAAATGTTGGTAAATGCCTTCTTGACTCGGTTTGGAGTAATACGGCGTGACAATTAAAAGCCCATCTGCGCCAGCGTCGGCGCAGGCTTTTGATGCTTCCACCGTGGATCGTGTGTTATTAGTACCAGCACCAGCAATTATTCTGGCCGCTGCTCCTATTTCCTCACGGACGGCGGTGAGCAGGTCGATCTTTTCAGTAAGCGTGGTGGTCGGAGCTTCGCCGGTCGTTCCCGAGAGAACGAGCGAATCTACTCCGTTATCAACGAGGTGGCGGGCCAGCTTAGCAGCTGCGCCGAGATCAAGTTCACCATTTTCGTTAAAGGGGGTAACCATAGCAACGGAAATCGAGCCGAAATACTCGGCCCCCGTTAGCGCTACTAAACCTTTGCTCATGACCTTCAACGTTACCTTCTTTTGAGCATAAGTTTGGCATCCACCGCCCAGGGGTTGGAAATAATTCCTTAAAAGTCGCTAACAAATGGGCTTGATGCCATACGTGAACCGTCGCTTAAAGTGGTGACCTCAAAGTCTGAAAAAACCGCAGGAGCGGCACTTCTTAAGACCTCCGCACACCGCACAGCGACTTCCCGGATTTCATTATCGGCGTGCTCACTCGCGCGCATTCCGATAAAGTGGCGCCAATTGCGAAAATTGCCAGAAACAACGATTCGCGATTCCGTCGCATTGGGCAAAATAGCACGAGCAGCCTGACGAGCCTGCTTTCTCCGCAGCAGTGCGTTGGATTCACCATCGAGTTGTTGCTCGAGCGCATCAACAAGCTCGTTGTAGACGAATCGAGTCTCATCGACGGCTTCCATAAACAGGCGTCGAAGTTCTTCGTTCCGATCAATCAATGGAGGAACGACAACCTCAGCATGCTCGGCATGGACAAATCGCTGCGACAGCTGCGAGAAACTGAAATGCCTATGGCGGGTTAATTCATGTGTAGCGGCACGAGATAAACCTCGTATATAGAGGGTCGCAGTCGGATGCTCCAACAATGCGAGGTGACCGACCTCCATGATGTGGCGGATATAGGCGGAATTATCTGCGGTGCGAGGATTCGGTTTATCAAAGGTTTCATAACAAGCACGCCCCGCAAACTCGATGAGAGCCTCCGAATCTGGGGTTTCTGGGGGAGTATCCCACTCGATATCTGAGGGTGCATAGAAGGAACTACACGCAATTAACTCGACGCGTAAGTGGGCAGTCTTAGCCATTGCTACCAAAACCCAGGTAGTGCTCGAGGCCTACGGTTAGACCCGGGTGCTTCCCAATCTGTTGGATGCCCTCATAGACTCCTGGCCAAAAAGAAGACCGATCATAAGAATCCTGGCGAATAGTCAGGGACTGTCCTTGGGTGCCAAAGATAACCTCTTCGTGCGCAACCATGCCCGTCATTCTCACCGCATGCACTGGTACCCCATCGACGAGCGCCCCCCGTGCTCCTTCCAGGCTTTGCTCTGTCGCATCTGGCATCGCTTCCATTCCAGCGGCAGCGCGCGCCTGAGCGATCATTTCCGCAGTATGAATAGCAGTTCCTGACGGGGCATCGAGTTTTTTAGGATGGTGATATTCCACGACTTCGGCGGATTCGAAAAAACGCGCCGCTATCCTAGCAAAATGCATGGTCAGCACAGCTGAGATGGCAAAGTTAGGGGCGATGAGGCAGTGAGCCTTGCCCTCATCACACCACCTGTGCACCTGGTCGAGGCGCTCCTGGGTAAAACCAGTAGTCCCGACCACACAGTGAATGCCATGACGTAGGCAAAATTCGAGATTGTCCATCACCGATGACGGTGTGGTGAAGTCCACAATGACTTCGGTTCCTGTCTGAACTAATTGTGCCAGGTCATCACCGCGATCAAGAGCGGCTGAGAGCTCCAGATCCTCCTGAGATTTGATGCCGTCGACGATTGCTTGTCCGACGCGTCCGTGTGCGCCCAGCACACCCACTTTGATTGTCATGAAAACCTCTTTCTCGCGTTTGCTGTCTAATAGTGTAGAGCAAATGCGGAAGCGCTAAAAAGGTCCGATCCTTCTCAGAAGGATCGGACCGTAGGATCTAGTCGAGTCGACGAGCCCCGTAGCTTGGCGTTGCGAGGAGGAATTCCGGTATCGGGAACCCCTGATCCCTAGCCTTGGTGTCTATCCGGCGAGCTAACTCGGTAGCGTCGTGGGTTCGCACAAGAGCGATGGCACTTCCGCCAAAGCCTCCCCCGGTCATGCGCGCTCCGAGGGCGCCTATGGCTCGCGCTTCTTCGACAACGAGGTCGAGTTCTGGAGTAGACACCTCATAGTCATCACGCAATGAAGCGTGCGACTGCCACATTAACGTGCCAAAACCAGCGATATCATTGGCTTTGAGTCTATTGATGGCCTCAGCAGTACGGTCTATCTCCGAAACGACATGCCTGACCCTGCGATACACCACCTCTTGCCACTGTTGTGCGCTTTGGCTAGCGGGCTGGTTCTTAGCTGCCCAGCTTGCCGCCACCTCGAAAGGATCCTCCACCTGGCGAAGTGTGGAAACTCCCGCCGCGTGGGCAACCCCATCGATAACCGCTCGCCGTGAAGCATACTGCCCATCGCCGAGGAAATGAGGGGCGTTAGTATTACAAATCAGTAGGCTTAAGCCCGCCGACTCGATATCAAAAGGAACGTGCTGACTGCTGTTATCACCGAAGTCTATTGCAAGAGCGTGTCCGGGACGCGCAAAGAGCGAAATCTTTTGATCCAGCCCGCCGGTCGAGGCTCCTACGATCTCGTTTTCCGCTCGCATGGTGGCTACGACAAGGTGCTCGCGAATCTCATCGTTGAGATTTCCTGGGTGGATTAATTCCACCGCGGCTAGGGCGGCCGAACACTCGATCGCAGCCGAACTGGATAATCCAGCTCCCACGGGCACATCGGAGACGACCGCAATATCGAAACCTTGCTCGTCAATGACTCCCGCTTGGTACGCGGCCCAAATTGAACCAACGACATAACCAGCCCAAGAAGCGGGATGTTGGGGGCCAATATCGCGAAGATCTATAGACTCGATCTCAGAATTAGGCCAATCCGAGACGACGGCGAGTTTCCGGTCATCTCTACGTGCGATCGCTACATAGCTGCGCTGACCCAGCGCGAAGGGAAGACATATACCGCCAGCATAATCTACGTGTTCCCCGATCAAATTGACTCGCCCCGGCGCGGCAACAGTGATTTCTGGGGCTCGGTTGAATGTGCGAACAAATAACTCTCGTGCCAGGCTAGCACCGGCACCGTCGCCGTGTGTCTGCATCCAACGTGGGCTATAAGACATCAATCTTCCCCTCTAAAAGATCTCGGAAGCGTTGAGCGATCCGCTCAGGTGTTGTATCGGAGATCCAAGCGCCCTGAGCTGACTCTGACCCCGCTAAGTATTTCAAGCGGTGTGGTGATCGCATAAGGGAAAATAACTGCAGGTGTAGCCTGCCGAATGTTCGATCCGCACCAACTGGCGCTTGGTTCCATCCAGCGATATAAGGAGTTTTGTCGACGCCCTCAAAGAAATGATCGAGAGCTTGTAATACGGTGAGATAGATACGAGCGAGCTCATCTTTTTCGGGATTGCTCAACTCCGCAAAGTCTGCCACGTGTCGACGCGGCATGACCATCAGTTCGACTGGCCACTTAGCTGCTGCGGGGACAAATACCACCCACTGTTTTCCCGCTACCACAATTCGTGTCCCTGCCTCTAGCTCGGCAGTGAGGTAATCATCAAAAAGATCTCGACCAGTGCGTTCTTGGTGCGCCCGGGCGCGATTGACAATCGCTTGAGCGCGGGCGGGGAGGAAGGGATAGGAATAGATCTGGCCGTGGGGATGCTGGAGAGTGACCCCGATCTCCTCTCCCCTATTTTCGAAGGGAAATACCAGTCTCACCCCCTTAATACGAGAGAGTTCAGCTGTCCGATGCGCCCACGCTTCTATCACTGTGCGCGCCCTAGTCAGGCTGAGGTCCTTAAATGATTGGGACGCTTCAGGTGTAAAACATACGACCTCGCAGCGGGCATATGCCGGCTGGCGCGGCACCAACTCGATACCGTCGACCAGGTGGGCGAAATCATCGGGAATATGCATATGGGTAGACAAAGACGGGAATCGGTTTTCAAAGACCACGACGTTGTAGTCTCGAGCAGGGATTTCGGTGGGGTGTTTACCCGGGTGCGAGGGGGCGAGGGGGTTGAGGTCCGCCGGCGGCATAAAAGTCCGATTCATGCGATGCGCGGCATACACTACCCAGTCCCCAGTGAGGGGGTCACAGCGCATCTCTGATTCGGTGGTCGCCGCGGGTAAATCGCGAGGGTCGGTAAGCTCACGCGTTTTCTCGCCGGTCGTATAGCTGGGATCGTCGTCGAAATATATCAGTTCGCGGCCGTCGGCAAGCGTTGTGCGGGTTACCCGTATATCAGTCATGAGTCTTAGTGCTCTTTGACTTCCGGTATGACCGGGTTCAGTTTTGCCCACAGGAAAAATACTGCGGCGCAGCCCACCATCGCGAGACCAACCCAGAGGTTATAACCGGCATCTTTGGGCATACCGGTGCTGGGGTCGATACCTGGGTCGATGGCGAGGTAAGCGAAAACAAGGATGACGCCATAGATGCCGATGAGGGCGCCGATTACGTTTCGGATATCAAAGGCACTCGCTTTGATTGAACGTGGATGAGCCATTGTGCTGGTCCTTTACTGTGGTTTAAGCGAAGACGATATTAAGAACGATGACCATAGCCATGCATAGGGCACCCAGTGGAACTGTGCGCTTATACCAGGCCACACCTACCTCGGCAGCATCGCTCAAGTCCTCCTTAGGGGTTACCGAGCGTACGAAGCCCACCATCTCATGATCGGCTTTAGGTACCGTAAGAGCAGAGACAGCAATGGAGATGGCGATATCGACAGCGAAAGCTAGGGATGCGGCAACAAAGGCTGTGCCCTGACCCGGAAGATTGAACAGAGCCGCCTCTGAGCCGGAGAACGTGGCTAGAACCCAGTAAATAATGGCAGAAAGAGTACCGCAGACCAGGCCCACCCAGCCGGCGGTGGGGGTCATTCGCTTCCAGAACATACCGAGTATGAAGGTGGCAAAGAGCGGAGCGTTGAAGAACCCAAAGAGAGTCTGGAGATAATCCATCACGTTGCCGAAGTTCTGCGCGATCAGGGCGGTGAAAATCGCGATTACTGTTGCGGCTACAGTAGCAAGACGACCAAAGCCTAAATAATAACTATCCTCTCGGTCTTTGACTACGTATGTTTGCCAAATATCGTAGGAGATCACGGTGTTGAACGCGGAAATATTGGCCGCCATTCCAGCCATAAATGCGGCCAAGAGACCAGCGAGAGCCACCCCGAGTAGACCGCTAGGGAGGAGATCGCGCATGAGGTACAACATGGCATCATTTGGCTTGGCACTGCCGTCCATAATGGGGGCTACTGTAGCACCGGCAATCATGCCGGGGATGACCACTATGAAGGGCACGAACATCTTGGGGAAGGCGCCGATAATCGGAGTCCGTCGTGCTGCGGACAAGGAATCTGCTGCCATGGAGCGCTGTACTTCAACGAAGTTGGTAGTCCAATAACCGAAAGACAGCACGAAGCCGAGGCCAAAAACCAGCCCAATCACGGAAATAATTGGATTATCAAAACCCGAGATATCGGTGCCAGGCCAGGTGTGGAAGTGGCTTTCCTCTGCCACTCTCTCTTTCAATCCCGACCATCCGCCAACATTGTGCAGGCCGATAATAGTCAGCGGCAGCAGCGCAGCAATGATCACGAAGAATTGCAAGACCTCGTTATAGATAGCAGCAGAAAGACCACCGAGAGTGATATAAGAGAGCACAATAACCGCGGCAATGATGAGGGTCAGCCATAGTGGCCACCCGAGCAGGGAGTTAACTACCTTTGCCAGCAGGAGCAGGTTGATACCAGCGATCAAAAGTTGGGCAACGGCAAAAGAGATAGCGTTAACAAGGTGCGCTCCGGGGCCAAAACGCCGCAGCATAAACTCGGGTACTGAGCGTACTTTCGATCCGTAGTAGAAGGGCATCATCACGATGCCGAGGAAGACCATGGCGGGGATGGCGCCGATCCAGAAATAGTGCATCGTTTGGAATCCGTACTGCACACCGTTGGCTGACATACCCACAATCTCCACGGCACCTAAGTTCGCAGAAATGAACGCGAGGCCAGTCACCCATGCGGGCAGGGAACGTCCGGAGAGAAAGAAGTCAATCGAACTTGAAACTTTTGAGCGAGCCGCCCAGCCGATTCCGAGAACGAATGCAAAATAGAGTGCCACAAGCGCATAATCGACCCATGAAGCATCAAGTTTCAGCGCAGATTCAGCCATGGGCATGGCTGCCTCCTTTAAAGAGTAGGAACGAAGGAAGGACAAAGCCGCAGCCTGGGCGGAATATTGTCAGACTGGGCGGTTTTATTAAGTTGTTGTACGTTGGTAGGCGCCTATACTCACACTGACTTTTTTCACCTCATTCGGGGCGATGGTCATAAGGTCAGTGCCGGAACGTAAAGCATCGGGCGGGCATGTCATTGGCTCCACAGCCACTGCACGCCCTACCCCTGGGAAGCCGCAGCCACGAGCAGGGTCTGGGGTGAAAACCTGCATCCAGGAAATTGACTCGTCGCCTGTAATCCTCACTCCACGTCCGCTCCGGGGGTCGATGAGAGTTACCTCATTAACTCCAGGTCCGAAGCAATGGTCAAAAAATACTCCTTCAAGTGGCATCCCCTCTCCTAGCATCTCGAGCTGGTGTGTCGTAACAGTGCCTTCGTTCTCCAGAGTGTGCAGTGGAGAGACAGGGCCGGCTGGGAGATTCCGGGAAGTTTCGAGTGGGAGATACGATGAAACCGAGTGAAGAGCCAATAGACTTCGATCTACCGGCGCCCCTTGGGCACATATATACGGGTGGAAACCGAACCCAAAAGGCATGGCAGTATCTGATGTATTGTGGGCCTGGAAATCTAGACTCAGGCCGGTTTCAGCTCCAAGTGACCACACCACGGTATAGGTCACTGCCCACGGCCACCCGGGATGTGGTTGATCTCGAAGGCGTAGGGTTGCGGAGTGTGGAGAGAGGCTAATAACCTCGAATTCTTGGCGACGAATAAATCCATGAATCGCATTGTGGCGGGCCGCCTCGCTGCGCTCGAGTTCAAAGGTGCGCCCAGCACATATGAAGCGCCCGTCCGCGGTCCGGTTGGGCCAGGGGGCCAAGAGTTGGTGGGCACCTAAGGGAGCTGGCTCGCCTGGGTTATAAGACTGAATGAGTGGTCGCCCGCGATAACTGAGCTCGCGCAGACCGGCGCCCCTACAGGTTATGACAGCGCGGTAGTCCGATGCCTCCAGTACGAGCTCCTGAAAATTCTTACCCATAACGGTAGCCTTTCGAGTTATTACCGCTCCACACACATGGTGATCATCATCCAAAAGTTATATTAGCTTTTAGATAAAGAGTTGTTAACGATTATCGCCATAAAAGATGAGGTCCTTTAGTTGAATAAGTACACACCTGATGTGTAAGCGTTGTGTTTTATTCGACATCGCAGTTGCAGCGTGAACTAATTCACATTATCTTTACCCCCACTTGGGCAAAGCCAATAGGATGCACAAGCATGCAGTTCGCGCGTCCCTTATATCGTGCGCGATGTCGGATTCGGGGACCACCTAGGTAGGCTTGTCTTGCTTGGGGTCCTATATCTCTGCGCCAACTCCGTGCCTACTCTGCGCCCCATGTAATTAGGGATAGCCTTAGATATCTGATTATGCACGGAGTCTACTACCCTGTACTGGTATTCACGCTAAGCGGTTGGTCTACACCTGCTCGCGCCCGGTAACAGCAGATGCCTTTACCAGAGGGAGCACATCAGAATCTGACCAAAGTCCTCGGTAATTTTTTCTAGCTATCCGCTTGCTCTGCCCCGTGATTTTAATACCCGGTACTGATGGGAAACCGGCGTAGATTTCTCATCAAAACCATCGGTGGGATAAAAAAATTAAATAGGTTCGAGCGCCTGACATGGCGTGAGCTCCGCTGAGCTCGACAACGCTACTCCCTTGAAGCGTGATGGAGCGTTATCAGTGCCCTAAAAATCACAACGACCACCACACCCCAGTATGTGGGGGGTGGTGGCTCATAACGGAGTTTCTGCTTAGCTTTCTTCCTCGTGACTAACTAGGCCTAAGGAAATCTTGCCGCGGTTATCGATATCGAGGATTTCAACCTCGATTTTCTCGCCCACGTTTACGACATCTTCGACTTTACTAATGCGCTTGCCATTCCCGAGCTTCGAAATATGTACTAGACCGTCGCGACCAGGTACCAAGGAAACAAACGCACCAAAAGCAGTAGTCTTGACCACGGTACCAAGGAATTGCTCGCCTACCTTAGGCAACTGCGGATTAGCGATGGCATTAATGCGCTCGATGGCAGCATCTGCAGCTTTGCCGCCGGTTGCGGAAACATAGACGGTTCCATCGTCTTCGATGGAAATATCGGCACCAGTCGCCTCGGTGATTTCATTGATGGTCTTACCCTTCGGCCCGATCACCTCACCGATCTTTGACACAGGAACCTTAACCGAGGTGATTCGCGGAGCGTATTCACTCATAGCATCGGGTCCATCAATGACCTCAGCCATTGTATCCAAGATATACAGACGAGCATCGCGAGCTTGAGATAGGGCTGCTGCGAGTACCTCAGAGGGGATACCGTCGAGCTTGGTATCGAGCTGCAAGGCGGTGATGAAATCTGCTGTACCGGCAACCTTAAAGTCCATATCGCCAAAGGCATCCTCAGCACCCAAGATATCGGTCAGCGCCACATAGGCGGTCTCCCCATCGACCTCATCGGAAACTAGGCCCATAGCAATACCCGCAACGGGAGCCTTCAGTGGCACCCCGGCATTATAAAGCGAAAGCGTTGAGGCGCATACCGAGCCCATCGAGGTAGAACCATTGGAGCCTAAGGCTTCGGAAACTTGACGAATCGTGTACGGGAATTCTTCCCGGGACGGGATCACTGGAATAAGCGCACGCTCAGCAAGAGCACCGTGACCTATTTCGCGGCGTTTCGGTGAACCCACACGGCCAGTTTCACCCACCGAATATGGCGGGAAGTTGTAATGGTGGAAATATGTCTTCGACGTTGTTGGCGACAGCGAATCAATCTGTTGCGCCATCTTGAGCATATCAAGCGTGGTCACACCCATGATCTGAGTTTCTCCTCGCTCAAAGAGCGAGGAGCCATGTGCCCGCGGAATGAGATCTACTTCTACGCCCAGGTCGCGCACATCGGTGACACCACGGCCATCGATACGAAAGTGATCGGTGAGGATCATGCGACGCACAACCTTCTTCATCACAGCGTTATATGCGGCACGGATTTCCTTAGCAGCGGTCTCCTCGCTTCTCTCGTCCGTAGTAAAACGCTTGACCAGTTGGGCCTCGACGTGCTCCATATATTCATTGGTGGCATCATCGCGCTCTTGCTTTGCCTTGATAGTGAGTAGGGAGCCCAGTTTTTTGGTTGCCTGCTTCTCCACCGCGGCGAAAATATCATCTGAATAGGGAGGGAAGAGAGGAAACTCTTGGGTCTCCTTTGCAGCTCGCTCGGCAAGACCAAGCTGGGCTCGGCAGAGCACCTCGATAAAAGGCTTGGCTGCTTCCAAACCTGCCGCTACAACATCTTCCGTTGGAGCTGGTTTGCCATCCTTGATCTTGTCTACAACGGACTCGGTGGCCCCCGCTTCCACCATCATAATGGCGACGTCTTCGACGGTCTTCCTTCCCTGCCGCTTAGTAATGATGCGGCCAGCCACAACGAGCTCGAACAGAGCCTCCTGATGCTGGGCGTGAGTGGGGAAAGCAATCCACTGCCCCTTGGGGTGTTTCTCATCTGCGACAAGCGCCATGCGCACGCCGCCTACAGGACCAGATACGGGTAGTCCCGAGAGCTGGGTTGCAGCGGAGGCGCCGTTGATGGCTACGACGTCGTACATATCTTCTGGATCGACTGATAAAACGGTCACCACGACCTGCACTTCGTTGCGCAGCCCCTTCACAAAGGTAGGGCGCAAAGGACGGTCGATAAGACGGCACGCGAGGATCGCTTCGGTGGAGGGGCGGCCTTCACGGCGGAAGAAGGAACCTGGGATGCGTCCCGCGGCGTACATCCGTTCTTCAACATCGACGGTCAGGGGGAAGAAGTCAAAGTTTTCGCGGGGCTGCGAGGATGCTGTCACCGTTGACAGCAGCATATTATCGTCGTCGAGATAGGTAGTAACAGAACCACCCGCTTGGCGGGCTAGTTGCCCGGTTTCGAAGCGGATGGTTCGGGTTCCAAAATCGCCGTTATCGATGGTGGCTATTGCTTCGGTAATGCCAACTTCGGGATCCTCAGTAAAAGTAACTAATTTTTTTGCACTGCTCATGCACGTTCTCCTCTTTATTGTGCGTGCTTTTCGACGATCATCGGTGCCGTCTTTCTACCATGATTTATATCTTCGGTATTTTTGTTTTCGGATATCCAAAAAACGCAACAAGAACGACTTTAACACAACTTCACCCAGTCTTTAGCCCCAAACAAAAATCCCTCCCACAAGGGGAGGGATTCTTTTTTCTTAGAGCTTAACGACGCAGACCCAAACGAGCGATGAGATCGCGGTAACGGTCAACGTTATTGGCTGCCAGATACTTCAGAAGACCACGACGACGACCCACCATCAAGAGCAGACCACGACGAGAGTGGTGGTCATGTTTGTGGGACTTGAGGTGTTCGGTCAAGGTATTGATGCGGTGAGTGAGCAAGGCAACCTGTGCCTCGGTCGAACCGGTATCAGTCTCGTGCAAACCAAACTCAGCGAGAATGGCCTTCTTCTGCTCTGCATTAAGAGCCATGGGGTTACTCCTTGAAATTTCCAGTCCACATTAAACGTCATCACCGCCTTATAAACGGTGGTTTTTCAAACTGCTGTGAACCACAGTAAGAGAAACTTCAACGACTATAGCACGAGCGTTGACTTTTCGTGCACTTAGCTCGCAGCGAGTGTGGTGTAATGCATAAAGAGCTGCTTAAAACGCTGCACATCCACCCCGAGGGCTACCTTGACATTTTTCCTGTGATTCCCCAAACGTGTGGTGTCGCCCGTGGTCCGCCCACGCAGCGGTTCCGCTGTGTCGACCATGAGGTTCATGTTGTGATAGACAGCAAGATCCGGGTTGAGTGCAATAGCCACAGCAAGCGGATCGTGGAGCCCACACCCACCAAGCGTGGGATCAAATTCGGCATAGGCATCGATATAGTATTCTGCGAGTGCGGTAATAAATTCCGCCCGTGAATTCTCAAGCTCCCGCCAGATCGCGAGATCATCGGGAGTCAATAGCGTTTGTAAGGTGATGTCGAGCCCCACCATGGTGATATCTTCGACTTCACGAAGCACTCGATCAGCGGCCTCGGGATCCTGATGGATATTCGCCTCTGCCCACGGCTTCACGTTGCCCGGTACGGTTAGTGCCCCTCCCATGAAGACAATATGAGCCTTATGTGCAAAGGTGGGATCTTTCGCTATTGCCGTAGCAATGGTGGTCAAGGGCCCGGTGGGAATAATAACGAGATCATCGCCGAAGGTATGCACGGAGGTGATCAGGAAATCTGCGGCATCTCGGTTCTCTCCACTTTTATGCGGTTCAGGGATTATCATATTTGCAATCCCATTTGCCCCATGAATAAACGACGAGATTTCAAGGACTTTAAAATCTGAAGCACCAAGAGCCTTAGGCGGGCCGGCATAGACTTTGATATCGGAGCGTTTAAAAAGTTGCGTCACCGCTAGATTATTGCGCACGCTGGTGGCAATATCGACGTTCCCGTAGGTGGAGGTGATCCCGACGAGTTCGACCTCGGGATGGGCCGCGCAGTAGCCGAGGGTATAAGCGATTGCCAGCGCGTCGTCGATGCCTGTATCGAGGTCAAGAATGATCTTGGTGTACATGTCACTCTCCGATCAGTAAATGTCCTCGCCTAGCCTTATGAGGAATGGTTGAGTATATCTAAGGTATGTGCCACGTCCTTGTCAATGGTGGCAACTAGTTCATCGATGCCGCTGAACGTTTCCATGTCACGAACGAAATCTACGAATTCCACTACCACGGTATGTCCGTACAGATCGGCATCGCGCCCAATAACAAAACTCTCAACACTGCGGCGTTTATCGCCGAATGTGGGGTTGTGGCCCACCGAGATCGCTGCTGGGTAGCGAGTATTATGCTCCATATCCCCATCTATTGGGGCTTCGGAGATCACTCGTAACCATCCGGCATATACGGCGTCTTTTGGCAAGGCTACCGAATCAGGAAAGTACAGGTTGGCGGTGGGATAGCCCAATTCTCTTCCGCCGCGTCCAGCACCGCGGACCACTTCGCCACACACCTCGAACTCGCGACCCAAAGCGTGGTTAGCTAGGCGAATCTCACCGCAACTGAGATACCGACGGATCGAAGTGGAACATATGGTCTCCCCGTCGTCGCCAAGGAGATCCTTAATATAAATCTCAACCCCGTACTTTTTGCCTAAGTCCTGCAATATTTTCGTGGTGCCCTCGGCATTGTGACCAAAGGTGAAGTTTTCACCCACGACTACAGCGCGGGCGTGTAAGGAATTGACGAGAACCTCTGTGAAAAAATCCTCAGGGCTCAATTGCGCTTTGTCTACGCTGAAGGTCATCGCGAGGATGAAGTCTATTCCCTCCTGAGCCGCCAACTCAGCCCGCCTTTCCACGCTAGCTAGCAGCGGAGGCATTCGGTCCGGGCGCAGGATTGCCAGCGGGTGTGGGTCGAAAGTGAGAAGGATACTGGGTACCTCGAGCTCATCTGCTCGTTTAACGGCGGCATCGAGTAGCGTCTTGTGACCTCGGTGCATGCCGTCGAAGACGCCGATACTCACCACACTAGATGTGAGATCTGCCGGTATATTGTCGAGTCCACGCCATATATTCACGCCGCTTAGTTTACGGGAAAATGGGCAAAAGGTGATAGCAGCTCATAGACTTGGGATTTATGACTGACAAGCCCTCTTCCCTACTCGACCGTTCTGGCCTCGTTATCGTGGATAAGCCTGCTGGGCTGAGCTCTCACGATGTAGTGGCGCGCGTCCGTCGCGCCTTTCATACACGCGCAGTCGGTCATGCCGGGACGCTCGACCCGATGGCTACTGGTGTCTTAGTTTTAGGGGTTGAGCGCGGCACTAAATTTTTAGCACATTTAGTCCATGCCACAAAGACTTATGAGGCGATAATCCGCCTTGGATCGGCAACGACCACCGATGATGCCGAAGGTGAGGAAATCTCACGGGCTAGCGCAGCTGAGCTTGCTGAGGTGAGTGTGGAAACGATCAACGCTGCCATCGGACCATTTCGTGGCGATATCATGCAGCGCCCAGCCCGAGTTTCAGCTGTTAAAATCGACGGCAAGAGAGCCTATCAGCGAGTCCGTGATGGCGAGGATATAGAGATTCCTGCTCGGCCAGTAACAATTTTCTCCTACTCTGTCTCAGATATTCGCCCTCACAGCGATCATATTGACGTAGATATTCGGGTGCAGTGCTCTTCAGGGACTTATATCCGTTCTCTGGCACGCGATTTGGGAGAGGCTCTAGGCATCGGCGGTCATCTTATTTATCTGCGCCGTACCGTGCTCGGCCACTTTTCTCTGGAGGACGCTCGAACCCTTGAGGAACTCGAGAAGGCACCACAACTATCCATGAGCCTAGACCAAGCCCTCCCCCATTGCTACCCTGTTCTCGATATTACTGCAGACCAAGCTCGGGATCTGTCGATGGGCAAATGGCTCCAACCAGTGGCGCAGGAGGGGCCATTTGCCGCGGTAGACCCAGATGGCCGAGCTATTGCCCTCGTTAAACAGCAGGGCAAGAGGCTGGCCAGCATCTTCGTGGCACGACCCAACACTTTGAACTAGGCGCTCTCGCTCAGCACCGCAGTTGCCGCAATAATATAGCCATCTGCAATCATCCACCGTCCCTCGATAAAAGGGACGGGGGTGGGCCGGACCAGAAGGTAGGAGACGAAGTTTCCATCTAGGCGAATATCGATTTCGGCCTGTTCGAAACCGAGCCATCGATGGGTCAGTGGGAACCACGCTTTATACGTGGCTTCTTTGGCACAGAACAGCAAGCGATCTGCACACGTGATACCTTGTTTGCGTAATTGCTCGAGTTGGGCGAGTTCCCCTCGCCGGGCAATCGACCCCAGGATCCCCTCTGGTAAATGCTCAGCTATCTCTGCATCGAGTCCCATTGAGCGCACCCGCGATCGTGGTGCCACCACCGCAGCTCGCAGACCGTCGGTATGAGTGAGGGAGCCGGAAACTGCCTCTGGCCATACCGGCATTCCGCGTTCTCCACGCACAATGGGGTGCCCTGATTCGCACCCGAGTGCCCGTAAGGCTTGGTGGGCACAAAAGCGACCGTCGCCGAACTCGGCCTTTCGTTTATCAACCGCATGGTGCACCGCTGCTTGTTCCGTGGGGTGCAATTGCCTGAAATGCCGAAGATCAACGGATTGAGGATCCACTTTGAGGACATGGAAGCGAGCGGACTCAGGGAATAAATTAGCCTCTACCATGCGCTATGATGCCTCCACGACTGGGTAGGGCCACTGTCGA
Organism: Corynebacterium sp. ES2794-CONJ1; assembly: GCF_025660615.1. Classification (NCBI taxonomy): domain Bacteria; kingdom Bacillati; phylum Actinomycetota; class Actinomycetes; order Mycobacteriales; family Corynebacteriaceae; genus Corynebacterium; species Corynebacterium sp. ES2794-CONJ1. The sequence continues at coordinate 319,590 of NZ_JAOTIM010000001.1, forward strand.
CTATTGATAGTGGCTTGCCACTCTCGCGGATAGCCCAAAGAGACCTCGAGGTGATTGATACCCTCCACCTTTAGGCACCCAGGATTGTGGAGGTGACCATACACTACCGCTTCGGCCTGATATCGTTGCGCCCAGGTACGCGTATGACGAGTTCCGCACCAGAGGCCGATCTCTTTATATGTGAGCTGGTTCACCGGCTCTACCACGAGCGGCCAGTGATTAACCAAAATAGTGGGGCCGGAGATTCTACTCAACCGTTTGACCGAGTACGCGAGCCTGTCCCAGCACCACGCGCGAATATCGACAAAGGGAGCTATAGCGAATTCGTCGGTTAGCATAATGCCCTTATCGCGAGCGGCTTGCACTGCTTGCTCGACGCTAAGATCGGGTTGCCTAAAGGAGTAGTCATAGAGCGTAAATAACGGCACAACCGTACGGCCGTGGAATACAGGATACGGATCTTCAGGGGTTAGGACATCAATTTGCCGGCAACGTCGCACTAATTCTTCGTATTTCGCCCGGCCCAGAAAGGTATCGCCGGTGCGCATAAATAACTCGTGGTTGCCTGGTACCCAGATTACTGTGGAAAATGTGCGGCGTAGCTTGCCAAGAATTTTAATGACCACTTCGGTGCGCTCAGCCACATCGCCAGCGACAATCAACCAATCGGACGGATCACGAGCCTTGATGGATTCGATCATCTCCCGGTTGTGCTTAACCGCTCCATGCAAGTCGGCGACCGCCCACAGCGTTTGGGTCATATTCACTCCTTCGAAGTGGGTACGCAGAAGCTGGAACGCACTATCTTTCAGTATAGGTTGCGTAGTTGGAAGCGAGGGCCCGGCTGGCCCATTTCATGGAATAGAAGCGCCCCACAACGCTGAAGAATCGGATCATCATAAAAGCGAGAATCCCCCACCAGACCCCTTGCAGGCCTAAGCCAAAGTAGTTGGCAATCCACACTCCCGGCAGGAATCCGCCGAGGACACCGATAAGCGTCGTAGTTCGCAGGTATGCCGCATCGGCTGCGCCCAATAAAACTCCGTCAAGGGCGAATACCACACCAGCTACGATAATCATAAATACGAGCTGCCACCATGGGCCCGCGATCTCTTTAAGAACCGACTGATCGGTGGTAAACAGAGGAGGAACCATCCGGTAACTGGCTGCGAGCACTGCCGCGAGCAGCACAGAAAATCCCAGAGAATAGAGCAAAATTCGCTGACCTACTTGCCTAGCAGCCTTCAAACTCTGCGCCCCTAACGCTGCACCCACGAGGGTCTGGGCAGCAATAGCCAGAGAATCGAGGAGCAGGCTAAAGAAATTCCACAGTTGAAGAAGTACCTGGTGCGCGCCCAAAGCTTGCGCACTGATGCGTCCAGCTACCGCGGCTGCAGACAAAAAAGCCACCTGGAAGGCGAGAGAACGAACAATGAGATCTCGACCCAGAATTAACTGATCCTTAATGATCCGCGCGTCGGGAGCCCAGCTCCCCTTATGCATAAGCACCAGGGCTCCTACAAACAGACCAGCCATAATGGCTTCGGCAGCCAGAGTCGCCCACGCCGACCCGACGATTCCGTAGCGGTGAACCAATACCAGAATGAGAACCGCGCCTGGACCTAGGCCCAGCAGCGTGAAGATGAGCGGTAGCTTCGTATTTTGAATCCCGCGCAGCCAGCCGTTACCCGCCATGGAACATAGCACCATCGGGATCGCGAAAGAAGTGATTCGCAACCAGGTGGTCGCGAGCTCGCTTACCTCTGAATTAGCGGAGATCCACAGGCTAAACCATGGAGCCCCGAACCACATAATCAGTGCGAGCACGATTCCCACGGCGATCCCCACCCAAGTTGCCTGTACCCCTTCGGCGATAGCGCTGCTTCGATCCCCCGCTCCGAAATATCGTGCAGAACGGGCAGTGGTTCCATAAGAAAGAAAAGTCAGCTGCGTGGTCACAATAGAGAACAACGTCGTTCCTGTTGCTAAAGCCGCTAAGAACTCTCCTCCTCCAAACCGTCCGACTGCTGCAGTATCGAGTAGCAGGAAGAGCGGAGTAGCAATGAGGACGCCAAGGGCTGGAAGCGCCAGCGCGAGAATTGATCGAGCACTAGGCAACTCATACGTATCCGGGTGGGACTGCTCAGTAATCATCGAATTATTCATAGCCTATCGGCTGCGAGCGCCTAGCTCTAGTTCTTGTAGGGATTCTCGTCGCCAGCGGGCCGGGCATTCTTCCGCAACTCCGCCAATTCTGCATCGCGCTCACGAGCCCGCGCTAAGAGATCCTCCATGCGGGCAGAGGTCTCCGGGACGGTATCGAGTTCGAATTTCAGGGTAGGTGTAAAACGCACTGAGAGCGCTTCACCTACTATCTTGCGTAGTGAACCACGAGCTTTTTCCAGCCCTTCAGCGGCTCGTTCGTGGTCTGCTGGCTGGTCGATGCTAGCTCCACGCACGGTGTAGTAGAGAGTCGCATCGTGGAGGTCACCGGTTACTCGAGCGTCGGTGATCGTAACAAATTCCAAACGCGGATCTTTGATCTCCCGTTCGATGGCGGTAGCAACAATTTGTAGGATCCTTTTTGCCAGACGCTGTGCGCGAGAATTATCTGCCATGAAAACTCACTCCTTGAATAATATTTTTTTATCACGAGGTGCGGGGGCGCTCACTTTTCGGTGCACCTGAACCTCTCTTAAATAGTATCGGTTTAGTGCTCAATTAACGATCCGAGGCGAGAAAGCTATATAGCGCAGAAAAATCCCGCTGTGAGAGGGATATTCTTCTCACAGCGGGATAGTCAGCCTATTTATCGCGAGGTACTTCGACCTTCTCGTAGGCTTCGATTATGTCGCCCACCTCGATATTCGGGTAGCTGAGCACCATACCGCACTCATAACCTGCAGCCACCTCGGTCACGTCGTCTTTTTCTCGACGTAACGAGCTGATTGTGGCATCACTGGTTACTACGTTGCCATCTCGGATCAAGCGGATCGATGCACCACGGCGCATCTTGCCATCTTCGACCTTGCAGCCCGCGATAAGGCCGACAGAGGAGGCCTTAAAGATGGCGCGAATTTCAGCGCGTCCGACATCGCGGTCTTCGTAGACCGGCTTGAGCATGCCGCGCAGAGCGGACTCAACTTCCTCAATCGCGCGGTAGATAACCGTGTAGTAGCGGATATCTACACCCTCAGCGTTTGCTTCCTCGGTTGCCTTACCTTCGGAACGCACGTTGAAGGCGATGATGACGGCATCGGAAGCGGCAGCAAGCGATACGTTGGTCTGGGTTACTGCACCCACGCCGCGGTCGATGATATTGAGCTCGACTTCGTCGTCCATATCGATCTGTAGGAGAGCTTCCTCCAAAGCTTCCACCGAACCGGCGTTATCGCCCTTAAGGATGAGGTTGAGCGTGGAGTGCTCGCGCAATACTGCATCCAGATCCTCGAGAGAAACGCGCTTGCGAGTCTTCGCAGCCAATGCGTTGCGCTTGCGGGCATTTCGCTGATTTGCAATCTGGCGAGCGACGCGATCATCCTCAACAACCAGTAGGTTATCACCAGCGCCTGGAACTCCGTTGAGGCCCTGTACCTGGACTGGACGCGATGGACCAGCTTCCTCCACGTCATTGCCGTGCTCGTCGACCATGCGGCGAACACGACCATATGCGTCGCCGGCTACGATCGAATCGCCGACGCGCAGGGTGCCTCGCTGCACAATTACGGTGGCCACCGGGCCACGGCCGCGATCCAGGTGTGCTTCAATAGCAACGCCTTGGGCATCCATCTCGGGGTTAGCACGCAGATCCAATGAAGCATCCGCGGTGAGCAGAACCGATTCGAGGAGGTTATCGATATTGATATTTTCCTTAGCGGAAATATCAACGAACATGGTGTCGCCACCATATTCCTCCGGGATCAGTCCATATTCGGAAAGTTGACCACGGATACGATCAGGAGAAGCCCCCGGCTTATCAATCTTGTTCACAGCCACAACTACCGGCACATCTGCTGCCTTGGCATGGTTGATCGCCTCGATGGTCTGGGGCATCACTCCGTCATCTGCGGCCACCACGAGTACGGCGATATCAGTGGATTTGGCACCACGGGCACGCATGGCGGTGAAGGCCTCGTGTCCTGGCGTATCTAGGAAGGTGATCTTTCGATCGCGGCCCTCGATATCAACCTGAACCTGGTAGGCACCGATCCCCTGGGTGATTCCACCTGCCTCGCCGGAACCGACGTTAGCCTTCCTGATGGTATCCAGTAGTCGAGTTTTACCATGGTCGACGTGGCCCATTACGGTCACAACTGGAGGCCTAAATTCTAGATCGTCTTCGGTTCCGGCGTCTTCGCCAAACTGCAGATCGAAGGTCTCCAGTAGCTCACGATCTTCATCTTCTGGGGAAACGACCTCAACGACGTAGTTCATTTCTTCGCCCAAAAGCTGGAGGGTTTCCTCGGAAACGGAAGCCGTGGCTGTTACCATCTCGCCCAAGTTGAACAGTGCTTGCACCAATGCCGATGCATCGGTATCAATCTTGTCAGCAAAGTCGGAGAGAGAAGCTCCGCGAGCGAGCCGCACGGTAGCGCCAGCGCCATTGGGCAGCGCGACGCCACCAATGACATTTGGCACCTGCATGGACTCGTACTCGTTACGCTTCTGCCGTTTCGACTTGCGTCCGCGGCGAGGGGCGCCACCTGGGCGTCCGAAAGCACCCGCGGTTCCTCCGCGTCGACCACCGCGACCTGCGCCGCCTGGTCGATTCGGTCCAAAGCCGCCGCCCTGATTATTGCCACCTCGGCCACCTCGACCCCCAGAAGCTGCGCGCTCTGGCATAGCTCCTGGTGATGGATGGTTCGGCATCATAGCTGGCGAAGGACGACGTCCTCCTCCTTGACGCTCTTGGTTATTCGGACGATCTTGTCCGCCTGGGCGCTGACGATCACCTTGAGGGCGATTGCCACCCTGACCTCCGCGAGCACCGCGAGCTGGGCGGTCGCCGGTGGATCCTCCTGGGCGCGGACCGGGGCGCCCTCCTGGACGCGGACCTGGTCGGTCTTGGCCTCCGGTAGAGAATGGGTTATTTGCCACTCGACGTGCGCCAGGCTTTGGAGCAGGCTTCGCTTGTGGCTTTGGCATTGTCCCTGGGGTGGGTCCCGCTGGCTTAGCAGCTGGAGCAGGCTTATCAGAGCTTGCACTAGCAGGCTCTGAGAAAGTTGGGCTTGCCGGCTTGGCAGTTTGGGCTGCTGGATTGACAGGCTTCGCTACTTGCTCAGTGGGCTTCGCTTTGGGTGCAGCTGGTTTTGCTTTTTGCTCCACAGGTTTCGCAGGGGTGGCGGCAGGCGCACTTGGCTTGGGAGAAGCCGGTTTTGCAGTCTGAGCTGCTGGCTGAGCGGCTGGAGCGGCTGGCTTTGCGACCTGAGCTGCGGGTTTAGCCGCTTGGGCTGCAGGTTTAGCAGGCTTTGCTGCGGGTTTGGTAGTCTGCTCAGCTTTTTGGGTATCAGCTTGAGGTGTTTCTGCGGCGGCAGGTGCAGCTTCCGCCTGCGCGGCATAATGCGCCTTCATGCGCTTGACTACCGGTGGTTCTATGGTTGAGGAAGCAGTTTTGACAAACTCGCCTTTATCTCTGAGTGTGGCAAGTAACTCCTTGCTGGTGATACCGAGCTGTTTAGCGAGCTCATGTACACGTAATTTTCCGGGCACTTTTCTCCTTGTGTTATGGATAGAAAACAAGCAGATAGCCTGAAGTCCTGGAAAATACCCGCGGAGTACAGCCTATATGCAGTTTTCTAGCCGAATGTCATTGACGTTCATCGCTGATGCTTCATGATGTGCTCATCAGTGTTCGGTCTCTTTCTATTTCCTTGGTGTGTTCGTGGCTCGCCTGAATATGTTGGCGCAACGAACGGGTATCGAGTGGTCCCGACACGCGCAGCGACCGGGTAAACGCCCGCTGTTTTTCCGCTAATTCCACTGCTTCAAGATTTGGGGTAATCCAACATCCACGACCTGGAAGCCGGCGGTGCGGATCGGGCACGAGTGCATCTTTATTCGAACTGAGAACAACGCGCAAAAGCGTGCTGTCATGAGCCCGGGTACGGAAGGCGATACAGGTGCGAATACGGATAGTCGGTGCATTAGCGCCGTCGCCTGGCGACGACTGCATAAAGCTCGAGCTCACGTACTATTCCTTATCTTCGACCTTCACAGGCCACTCGCACTATTGATTCCAATATCAAGTCTGCGTAGTTTAAGCGGTAGCGTTTGATCTTTTCCCGCGCTTAGATATTATCGACATCTTGATAATACTGGCAGTAAAAATGAAACAGCTCTGCGTGACTGCAAATTCCACAATCAACAGGGCCTAAACCCATAGTAGTCGACGGAACAGAAAAAGTTAAGTTCTTTCCCCCTAAGAGACCGTGCATCGCTGTCTATATAGATGTCGGCTCAACACGGTCGTCGGACTAATGATCTATTCCGCGTCGGAGCGAATATCGATTTTCCAGCCAGTCAGGCGAGCGGCCAAACGAGCATTCTGTCCCTCTTTGCCAATAGCTAAGGAGAGCTGATAATCAGGAACTGTCACTTGGGCGATCTGCTGCTCGGGGTCCGTAATAGTAACATTGACTACTTTCGACGGAGCGAGCGCATTTCCTACATAGGTTGCAGGATCGTCGGAAAAGTCGATAATGTCGATTTTCTCCCCTCCCAATTCCTGCATGATATTACTGACTCGTTGTCCACGCGGCCCGATGCATGCACCTTTTGCGTTAAGCCCTTTGACATTAGCTTTCACAGCAACCTTGGAGCGATGGCCTGCTTCGCGCGCAATGGAAACGATCTCTACCGAGGAATCGGCAACTTCAGGGATTTCTAGCTCAAATAGCCGACGCACGAGCTCTGGGTGGGTACGCGAGAGATTAATGCTGAGCGAGCGTTGATTCTGACTAACCCCCACGACAAAGCTCTTGACGCGGTCTCCGTGGCGCAGCTTTTCTCCTGGAATCTGTTCAGCTGGAAGAAGCACGCCGTCTTGGCCGTCCATCTCGGTACCAAGGTGGACCACTACCATGCCGCGCTCGTTGGCCATAGCATCGGCTTGAACGACACCAGTAACAACAGTGCCCTCATAATCCGAATATGCTACATACGCCTGCCGAGCTTCAGCCTCGCGGAGCCTTTTAACGATTGCGTCTCGCACAGCGTGGGCGCCGAGTCGATCGAAGTGGCTTGGGGTATCATCGTATTCCGATTCCACGTTGCCCTCGGCATCGAGGCTGGAGACGATGACCGCGACGGAACCTGTTTGAATATCGATATCCACCCGGGTACGCGTATTGTCCTGTGGAGGGACATCTTTATACTCGCGGTAGGCGAACATCAAAGCGGTGGCAATGGTATCGACCAAGTCTCGCACCGGGATACCTTTTTCCGATTCAATTGCTTTGAGTGCCGCAACATCAATATTCACTTTTAATAAAGTCCCTTCGTGGAGATTAAATCTGACTGTTTTAGCTAACTACACAGTGGCCAGCTCGTCAAAAGACATGGACACAAGCTCGAGTTCGGACTGAGGTGCGTCAGAAAACTCAACTTCCTGGTGTGCGTGCAGGATCTGTTCAATCTCGAAAGCTGCTGCGCGAGCTATCCCTTTTGTACTGCTAATGAGCATGACGTGAGTGTGATCCTCATTCAGGGGACCAACACGAAACCGCTCCTTTTTATCATGGACGACCACCGTCACCAGGCGGCCACGGGCACGGCGCCAGTGACGCGGAAGGGTTAACGGCAGATCCAGACCCGGTGTACCAACTTCGAGGGTATAACCGGCACCAAAGTTGAGCCTCCGGGCCTCCTCCTCGGCATCGAAAAGCGCAGAAATTTCCAACGACAAAGCCTCAAGCTGGTCTGAATGTGGGTGCTCATCAGAGTCAATGGCAATGGCTACGGTGGTTTTCTTGCCAGCGAGAGCAATACGGATATCTTCAATATCTACACCATACTGCGAAGCTAGGGGTTCTAGAGTTATCAGGAGAGTTTCTTTGCTAGGAAAAGCCATAAGGGCGATGGTAGTACAATGACCGACTATGACACGATTTCGCATCTCATTCCTGCCCCTATGCGCTCTCGTCCTCGGTCTTATCCTCGGTGGCTGCGCAGCCCCATCACCCCACCCCACCTTGGCTGGGCTTTACCGGGTCAGCGAGGGGGAGCAACAGCAAGAACTGGGTGCCGAGATCGCCAGGTTGTGCGGTCACCTCAGGGATGGCGAGGTCCCGGCCAGTTGCACTCCCGAGGGAACTGATACATTCCTGACAGAATCCTCGACACAGGATTTTTCCGCCGATACAGCGGGCATCCTCAATATTATCGCTGATATCCCTCAAGAGTCTCTGCCTCTTATCGTTGACCAATATCTCTTCTATGCCACAACAAATGCCGAACCTATTTCCCAAGTAGTGGTTAAGTTGGATATTCCCGCTGCCGCACAACGCAATCCAGACGGTACGGCTCCCCAACAGGAACCAGATCCCGAGACCCACTCTCATAATGCTGCTTTTGCTGATCTCGTTGCGGCCAGGGAAGCGCTACGCCGCGAATACGGTTTTCTCTACGCCCTTGGCATGGCAACTGCATTTGCTGACGATATGCAGGACCAGAGAATAGCGCAGCTGGAAAAAGTCCATCAGCGAATTGCGGATAGTCTGGAGTTCGCCCTCAACGAGGATGCTTTTATCCCGGTGCCAGCGGCCGGATATAGCTTCGATGATCTCGAGCTTCCTTACGATGATAGAAGTGCAGCCGCATTTGTGGACGAGCTAGTTGCAAGTAACGAACGGGACTGGCAAGCCTTCGCTTCCCAGGCGCATCATGCGCCATGGCGCACGACGTCACTGAGCACCTTAGGTTACCTGACGAATCCACAATAGGCACGCAGCAGAAAAGGGCCACGGACGCTAGATAGTCCCGTGGCCCTTGATACTCGAAGTTATGCGGTGACCGTGTCGAGGATAGTAGAGACGATATCAGCGGCGTCGACTTCTACAATGTCGTGACCCCGACGGCGTAGCTCGACCTTGCCTTCACTAAATGAGCGCCCCAGCACCACTACATACGGGATACCGAGGAGCTCCGCATCCTTGAACTTAACTCCTGGGGACACCTTAGTGCGATCGTCGAACAGAACCTCGACACCTTTATGATCTAGTTCTGCAACGAGGCGATCACCGGCAGCTAAGGCTTTTTCGTCCTTATTAGCCACAACAACGTGAACGTGATAAGGGGCCACCTCAAGTGGCCAATTCAGACCTCTGTCATCATGACGCTGCTCAGCCAGGACAGCCATGAGCCGCGATACACCAATTCCGTAGGAACCCATGGTGGGGATGACTCGCTTGCCGTTTTCATCCAAGATCTGCACATCGAAAGCCTCGGTGTACTTCCGCCCCAGCTGGAAAATATGACCGATCTCGATACCACGAGCCAAGGTAAGGGAGCCTTGACCGTCAGGCGCTGGGTCACCTTCGCGTACCTCGGCCGCCTCAATATATCCGTCAATAGTAAAGTCGCGGCCAGCAACAACGTTGTTGGCATGTTTCTCGAAAGCATTGGCACCAGTTAGCCAGGCTGTTCCCTCTGCCACCCGAGGGTCAGCGAGAACTCTAATGCCGTGCTCATTGAGCGCCTGAGGGCCGATATAACCCTTGACAAGGAACGGACGAGCGGCGAAATCCTCCTCAGAGGCCAATTCCACTTCAGCTGGCTCGAAAGAGGCCTCGAGACGCTTCTCATCGACTTCGCGATCACCGGGCAACAAAATACCAATAAGCTCATCGTCCTGGGCGCCCGGCGTGTGCACCTTGACCATGAGGCATTTGAGCGTATCACTAGCGCCACATTCCCGCCCATCGATACTAAGACCACTGCGGCGTGCCCACTCCACCAGGTTGTCTATAGTTTCAGCGCCTGGGGTGTCATGAACCTCGAGAGGAGCTTGGCCGGCGATTTCCCGGGGAGTACCTGGTTGAGTCGTTACAGCCTCGACATTGGCAGCATAGTCTCCCTTCGTGGCACGCACGAAGGTGTCTTCACCATGAGGAGAAATAGCAAGAAATTCCTCCGAAGCCGATCCGCCCATCGCACCCGAGGTTGCTTTACAGATCGCGTATTCAACGCCGAGACGGTCAAAAATATTCTGATAAGCCTGACGGTGGCGAGCATAGGATTCCTCCAGACCAGCGTCAGTCATGTCAAAGGAGTAGGAATCCTTCATAACGAATTCGCGGCCCCTGAGGATACCCGCGCGAGGGCGTTCTTCGTCACGATATTTAATTTGGATTTGATACAGCGTCACAGGGAAGTCTTTATAGGAGTTATAAAGATCCTTAACCTGAGCCGTGAAAAGCTCCTCATGGGTGGGCCCCAATAACATATCTTGACCCTTGCGGTCCTTGAGTCGGAAGAGTGAGTCCCCGTACTCTGTCCAGCGGCCAGTTTGTTCATAAGGGTCGCGCGGAAGGAGTGCTGGAAATAACAATTCTTGGCCACCGATAGCGTCCATCTCTTCGCGAACGATATTTTCGATCTTTTTCAAGGAGCGTAGCCCGAGCGGAAGCCAGGTATACACTCCCGGGGCAGCGCGGCGAATATAGCCGGCGCGCACAAGAAGTTTGTGACTAGGTACTTCAGCATCTGCTGGGTCTTCACGCAGGGTACGTAAGAAGAGTGTGGAAAGACGAGTAATCATGGTTGGTTAGTTTAGCACCAGCTTTGTACCTTACTGACCAAGGCTCTAATAGCTTGCTCATCTGTGACCTGAACTGGTGCTGCTCCCCCACCCGGCCCGGCGGGTCCTCGCTCAACAAATGTCGAAGCTGAACTATGAATGGCGGCTACTCCGGTGGTCGCCAGAGCATCAATATTATCTGGGCGGATGCCTCCTCCAGCCATAATTTCGATCTCCGGTACGTGGGCTACGAGCATCGCCAATTCCTGGGCTCCAGCAGGGGCACTAGATTGTCCACCGGAACTAAGGATGCGCTTGATTCCGAGGTCCTTGATGCTGTGGCAGGCACCTATTCGCGAGGGTACTGTATCGAATACACGGTGCAGGGTCACCTCCGCGCCGTGAGCATGATCGATTAAATAACGCAGCGCAGGTATGTCTAGAGTGCCGTCTGATCGAGCAGCCCCAATAACAACTCCGTCGGCGCCGGCGCTAACGGCCTGTGAAATATCAGTAGCCATCACTTCGATCTCAGCCTCGCTATAAACGAAACCGCCGGGCCGCACCCTGATGAGGACGTGGGTGGATATGATTGTGGAGCACGCCTGGATATTGCCAATGGTGGGAGTAAGCCCACCGGTTGCGGATAGTCCCACGCATAACTCGATGCGGTCGGCTCCTGCGTGGGCAGCCTGGGCTGCTCCTACCGGGTCTTGCACTGCGATTTCAATGGCCGGGTATCTCATAAAGAATCCTCTTTGCTGACGTTAGGAGTCGGGATATTTAGATGCTTCATGTGCAAGTGACACCCTAAGTATATGGCCTAAGTCCAGCTAAACTCCACAACCGGTTGTTGGATTCTTGCGGTGATTGGCCCATTGGGATAGAGCATCGCTGATCGCTTGGCTATATAGCTCGCGACCTTGCTCATTGGGATGAATTCTGTCGGAATAAAGCTTGTCGGGGTTCGCCTGAGCCAGTTGGCACCAGGGAGCAATATAGAGATTCTCATAGGTGTCTTGAGCACGGGCGATACGTTCTTGAGAGATGGGAATCCAGGTGCGCTCGCCATAAGGCATCACCATAATGACCACGCGCTGCTGGCCGATTATATCCATGACCTGTTCCAATGCCTCCTCGCTTAGTGCTCCGTTGGTTCCAAAACCTAGAACGACAAAGGGATCAAGGCGCCCCGCATCAGCTAATGACTGGAGGATACTTGGTGCTGCCACGAGCGACCGCGACACTTCGGCATCGATATACATGCCCGGAAAGTTCTTCTCCAGGGCAGGTACGGACCCGAGCATAACGGAATCTCCCACAGCCGTCATTCGATCCCCTGTGGGAGGAAGCTGCGGTCCATATAAGGGGGTGGCAACGTCTGTTGCCTCTGCAGCTGGAATTGCTGTGATCTCACGCGGCGCTGTCTGATTGTGAGCCAGCCGCTCTAACTGGGATTGAAGTTCAGTTTGTTGCGGAGAGCGCACGATGGCCAGCGCAGCAGCCGCTAAGAGGGTTATAAGCGTTCCCGCCACCACAGCACGAACTCGAGGGTCAGAGCTACGCCATAGGTGCCGATATCCGCGCCGGCGTACGGGGGTTTCCACAAAGACATAACTGAGATGGCTGATAACTAGGCTGGTGATCAGCGCGAGCAGACCAATGACCTCCGAATGCTGTGCCCACATCTGTTGGTGGTTGAGTTCTTGCAGGAGAACAACGATTGGCCAGTGCCATAAGTATAGGGAGAAGGAACGTTCACCGAGCCACCTCAGCACCGAGGTCCCCATCACACGGGAGAGTATTCCTACCTCGGAACTTACTTGCGCCAGAATCAAAACAGTGAACAGTGAGGCTAAAACCAGGCCTCCGCGGTATGTGAAGGCAGCCGTATCGGATACGACAAAGAAGAGAGTCGTTAGTCCGATCACACTGAGCACCCCGACCACAACACCAGGTAAACCAGCTAAGAGGTTTCGGTTGCGAGGCCAGGAATCCGCATGAGGGTCTGCAGAGGTCGAGGTCATGATCAGAGCTAAAAATACCCCCATTAACAGCCCGAAGCTGTGGGTATCCGTTCCGTAATACACGCGGGTGGGATCGGCTGCTGGATCATAGAGAGCGAGCATCGCGGCAAATGATGCAGTGCCAAGTACTAAGACCGTCGCAAGGATCGCACACCCTATTTTCTTAAACATCCTCATAAGGGCCACGAAGATTAGTGGCCAGATGAGATAGAACTGCTCCTCCACGGCAAGCGACCAGTAGTGGGCTAAAATCTGCACCCCTGAATCGGCAAAGTAGCTGGCACTTGCGGCAATTTGAGTCCAGTTGTTGGCAAAAATCAGTGTGCCCGCAAACTGCTCACCTAGTTTGACACTGGGGTCACCACCGACGAGTCCTGCAAGAGCGGTGGTGATGATTAAGACGATAAAAGCTGCCGGGAGGATGCGTCGTGCGCGGCGAATCCAAAATTTCTTTAGGTCAATCCTTCCCAGGACCGAATACTCTCGAACTAAAAGTGAGGTGATCAAGAATCCCGACAGCACAAAAAACATATCCACGCCCATAAACCCCCCGGGCATGGCCGAGCGGAAGAAGTGGTAAAAGACCACTGCCATCACCGCGATTCCGCGCAGCCCATCGATGCCAGGGACTCGACGAATTCGATAGGTCACGGTTTTCTTGGAATCATCGTGCTGCTGGGAGCTGGCTGCCAGGTGGTTGCGGTCCCCCACTCTCTTTGCCACGGGGTGCGGAGCAGGCGGCTCTGGGGTCTTTTTAAGGTTTTCTTCCCCGATCCTTCCACGGCTGCCCTTGGCGATGGCCGCTTCGAGATCGGCCGCGAAATCCGGTCGAACGGGTTTGCGGACAGTTGTTATCGTATGCCCCGTTAGCAACCTCAGCAGTGCTAAAAGGAGGCTAAGCATTAGGTAGCGCACGAGGGCAGCTAAACAAGGGACTGCCCGTATCACTCGCCGCGTGACCGCTGTGATAAAGCGGGTGACGCGACGGTTTGAACCGGATCCCTTGCGATTTAATGGTCCTGCCAACACGTGTCCACTTTGTCCTCGTTACTCGCGCCTATCGCGGACTCACTTAGTCCACGACCGTCCCTCATCCACCGCTATTAAAAAGGAAGGGGCGAAAGGGCCTTACAAAGTAGTCATCTTAACGCATCACCCCAACCTTCAGTATTCACTGCGTTCACGGCCGAAAAATTAGCCGAGCTCCACCTCGGCGGGGATGAGAAGTGTACGGTGAAAAACTATGTTGATCATACTTCCCCCATCCGAGACCAAAGCTCGAGGTGGCAGTGGAGCGCGGCTTTCTTGGGACACTCTCTCTTTCCCCGTGCTCAATCCCATCCGCCGCAGCATCGCCCGGGATCTTGGTGCCCTCCATCCTGATGAGGCTCTGCAGGTACTCAAAATTTCGGAAAACTTGAGAACAGAAGCCGTCTCGAATACACACCTTCTCCACTCCCCGACTATGCCCGCCATTGAACGCTTTCAAGGTGTGCTTTTCGATGCCCTCTCCGCCGATACTTTGCCCGTATTCGCTCGAGAGCGCCTAGCTGTTGGGGATGCACTATTCGGTCTGGTCAAGGCAGATGACCTCATTCCCCACTACCGCTTATCAGCTCATGCGAAGGTGCCTTACCGAGAGGATCGCAATATTTCTCCGGCACCGACGATGAAAAAAAGATGGGGTGCGGCCATCTCAGCGGAACTGGCGAAACTCGATGAACTGATTATAGATATGCGCTCAGGAGCTTATAGACAATTAGGCCCAGACAAACAGGCAATAACTGTTCGAGTTGAAAGCGTCAAGGCTGACGGGAGTCGGTCAGTTGTCAGCCACTTCAATAAGCATTATAAGGGGCTCCTCGCACGAGCGTTGGCTATCACTGACACGGAGCCGACGTGCGTGCAGGATGTATTAAAGACCGCAACTCAGGCCGGCTTCGATGTTGAACACGGTGGCGGGCGGGACATGATCCTTGTAGTTCGCCCCTCACAACCTCATCCCTAAGGCTACAGTCCCGCTACCTCGCCGATCACATATACAGCGGGCGGCTTAATGTGGTGAGTACTGAAGGTCTCGGCGAGGGATTCAAGGGTACAGCGGTACGAACGCTGCTCGCTGGTGGCTCCATTTTCTATAACCGCTGCTGGCATCGTTGGTCGCATCCCAGCATGAATGAGGCGTTCAGCGATTCGGGGAGCATTCTTAACACCCATGATGACCGCCAAAGTTCCCCCAGATTGAGCCAGAGCATCCCAGTCGATCAGACTCTGAGGATGCTCTGGCGGCAGATGTCCAGAGATAACCGTAAAGCTGTGTACAACTCCCCGTTGGGTAATGGGGATTCCTGCGAGAGCAGGAACTGAGATTGCACTTGTCACCCCTGGTACAACCTCGACTGTGAGGCCATGGGCGGAGAGATATTCAAGCTCTTCAAAACCGCGCCCAAAAACATACGGATCTCCTCCCTTGAGGCGAACAACTTTCTTACCAGCGCGAGCGTGCTCGACGAGTAGTTCATTGATCTTTGACTGAGCCACTTGATGACCGTATGGCAGCTTGGACACATCGATAATTTCTTTGCTGTCAACATTGCAGAGTCGGTCGAGTTCTTGGGTGGGGCCGAGGTGATCGACGAGTACTATATCGGCAGCTTGGAGTCTGTTCATTCCGCGAATGGTCATGAGATCCCAGGCGCCCGGCCCTCCACCGAGGAGCACAACTGGGTGGGTCTTGATTTCAGTCATGGTAAATAAGCATAGTCATAGATAAAGTAATCTCCATGCATCTGCATCAGGACTTCGCCGCCGCCCTTCCCGAACTGGTTCATCCCGCCACACCACCTCATTTTCCCAGCTTGCAACAAATTTATTGCAATACCGACGTGGCGACTTCCCTGCTCTTAAATCCGGCTGATCTCAGCGCAGATAGGCTGGCTAGCCTGCTGGAAAATAATTATCCCGCCATGGCTTATGCGGGCCACCAATTCGGTCACTTCTCTCCGCGCTTAGGAGACGGGCGAGCTTTGCTCCTCGGTGAACTCACAAAGGGCGAGGACGTGGTGGATCTTCATCTAAAAGGCAGTGGCCCGACCGTTTTCGCACGCGGAGGTGACGGAAAAATGCCGGTTGATGCAGCGTGGAAGGAAATTATCTACTCCCGAGCACTTACTGGTCTAAAAATTCCCAGCTCTCGCATTCTTGCGGCTTTTACCACGGGTGAAATGATAAAAAGAGAGCAACTGGTACCCGGCGCGCTCATCATTCGAGCAGCCTCAAGTCATATCCGCGTAGGAACTTTTCAATACGCTGCGACGCTGGGAGATAACGTCGTGCAGACCTTGTGTGATTATACGATCGCTCGTCACTATCCTCTCGCCCGCGGGCCCGAGCGTTACCGGGATTTTTTCTCCTCAGTAGTAGAGCGTCAAGCTCAGACGGTGGCGCTGTGGATGCGCCACGGTTTCGTGCACGGAGTGATGAATACTGATAACACCACATTAAGTGGGGAAAGTATTGATTTTGGGCCAGCAGCCTTTAGCGATACCTATAACGATGATGCCTGCTATTCGTCGATTGATACGCATGGACGTTATCGCTACGGTTACCAGCCATCGATTCTTGGCTGGAATTTAGCGCGCCTGGCTGAGTGCCTTGTTCCGTTGGTTGGACTCGAGTGGGCCCAGGAAACCATGGCCACCTTTGGTGAGGTGTATTACCGCCAGTGGCTCAAGTATATGGGTCGTGCGCTCGGGATCTCCCACCTCGAGCGGTCATACCTGGAGAGTACGATCGAGGAGTTTATGGAGTTGATGAAAAATGATCAGCTCGATCGCACGCTCGTCCTTCGAGCACTCAGCGAGCAGCGCGCTCTACCACAGGTGGGCGACCTCGTAGATTCGGGGGCATGGGCGTCTTGGATGGCTAGGTGGCGAAAAATGGATCCAAACTTCGCGGCGATGCTGAAGGTGAACCCCGTTTATATCGCCCGTAATCACCTCGTGGCGGCAAGTAGCGAGGACCCGCGGGTGCGCACCCTCCTCCTTGACGTTTTGGGGGATCCTTTTAGGCGCAGAACTGGGCAAGACTATGCGTTCTTGGAGCAGCTCGCTCCCCGGGACTTTGGACCCTACCACACGGTTTGTGGCACCTAGGAGGTTACTCGTTGGCACGCTTGAATAAAGCGCTGCACCATCTCAGGATAAGCGGCTGGATGAGTGTGTAGATAGGAAGCGTGGACGGTCGCCGTGGTGAAGCCCTCGCTCTTGGTATTACCGTAGTAGTCTTGCCACGCCCATGCGGGGTCGAAGCCCTCGGCGGTTTCCTGATCCACACCGCTGTGGTGAAATTCGTGGCCGGTAATGCGCTGTCCGGCACGGCATAGCAAATTATCGCCCAGTGCCACAGCGCTTCGGTAACCCAAGGTGAGACGCTTTTTCATACTCGCTGATACCGGGATCGCTCCAAGCATATGCCGCTCATCGAGGCGATCGACAAGCCATAAAAGCCCCGCACATTCCCCATGTACTGGCTTTTTCGCGGCGATATGTCTTCTGATATCCTCCCTTAAGCTGTCGCGGGAGGCGAGGATATCGGCATACTCTTCAGGGAAACCTCCTGGGATGATAATTCCCTCGCATGAAGGAAGTTCGTCGACGAGGGGGTCGAATTCCACGACTCGCGCTCCACCAGCCGCCAGCAGCTCACGATGCTCGGCATAGGAAAAATTGAAGGCAGGACCACTAGCAATTGCCACGGTAACAGCATTCCCACGGTCCATGAGGGCAGCGGGGTTCCAGCTGGGGCCGGAATAACTAGTGGAGGCGAGCGCAGCGATGGCATCGGTATCGCAGTAGCGGTCTACTAAATCAGCCATGTGGGCGATGGCTTCGGCCGCCTGGTGACCGTGTTCTGTGGCGGTGACTAGCCCGAGATGTCGTGATGGTACGGCCACCGCATCTTGGCGAGGTATGGCGCCCACCACGGGGATACCTTCGTATTCGACCGCCTGTGTACAAATATCGCGGTGGCGTTCGCTACCAACCATATTAAGGATGACACCTGCAATGCGAACATTTTTATCTACGGTGGCGAAACCACGTACGAGGGCACCTACTGACTGGCTCATACCGCGAATATCAACGACCAGAATAACGGGTAGCCCGAGTAGTCGGGCAATATCGGCTGAGGATCCGAGTCCATCAGGGATACGGCCATCAAACAGTCCCATCACGCCCTCCACGACGGCAATATCGCATCCGCTGGAACCATGTCGATACAATGGCCCTATCAGATCCGCGCCACACATCACCATGTCAAGGTTGCGCCCGGTGCGTCCCGCGGCCAGCCCGTGATAACCAGGATCAATATAGTCAGGACCGACCTTGAAGGGCGCGACGGACAAGCGGGCGCTGAGGGCCGCGATGAGGCCGGTGGTTATGGTCGTTTTTCCTGTCCCAGAGGCGGGGGCAGCGATTAAAATCCCCGGTGTTGTTGGCTCCTGATCCCGGGATCTCTGCGACTGAGCTCTATCTACCATTCGATTCCTTTTTGCCCTTTACGACCAAGGTCCATGGGATGCTTAACCTTGTGCATGTCGGTCACAAGATCGGCGAGTTCAATGAGTCGGGGGTGAGCATTGCGTCCTGTCATAACTATGTGCTGGACACCGGGGCGGTTGGAGAGGGTCGTGATAACATCGTCGATATCGATCCATCCCCAGCTAACGGGATAGGTGAATTCATCGAGCACATAGAAGTCATGGTGTTGATGAGACAGGCGATGCTTAATTTCCTCCCATCCCTCGAGGGCTTGCCGAGCATGGTCAGCCTCGTTTCCTCGCTTTTTCGACCAGGACCATCCTTCTCCCATTTTGTGCCACTCCACTGCGCCCCCGATGCCCTCGTCGAGGTGGAGCTGGCCGAGTTTTTTGAAGACTGATTCTTCGCCGACTCGCCATTTGGCAGATTTGACGAATTGAAAAACTCCGATATTCATGCCTTGGTTCCACGCGCGCATGGCCATGCCAAAGGCAGCGGTGGATTTTCCTTTACCGGTGCCCGTGTGGACCGCCGTGACGGGGAGCATACGACGTTGCCGGGTTGTTAAACCGTCGTCGGGAATTGAAAGTGGGTCTAGTTGTCCGCGGGCCATCTCGGGTGCTCCTTAAAATAATAAGTTGTTACGTTTTCACTTTACGGGCTCTTGGGAAAGCTGGATGGGCAATAGTGTTTAGAATGCGTCAATAATACCTGTAACCGAATCAGCGTTTAATTCATCGACTTTAATGAGTGCTCCGTGTATATTTTCAGCCAATTCACGAGCTAAACCGAGTTGGATACGTCCCGGTTTCTCGCAATCGATCACTATATTTGCCCACGCTTTTCGACGCGCGATGACTTCGCTGATGGTGCGTAGTCGCTGCAAACCATCAGGGCCGGTGGCGCGTCCATCAGAAAGAATCACTAGTATTGCTGGGCGTCCTGGCTCGCGGCGTAATTCCCGCTCGATGAGCTCCGATGCAAGGCTGAGTCCTTCAGCGAGCGGGGTGCGTCCTCCCGTTTTAACATCTGCTAGTCGTTTGAGGGCTATGTCGATGGAGCCGGTGGGTGGTAGGACGATTTTAGGATTCGTGCCTCTCACGCTAATGACAGCGACTTTATCGCGGCGCTGGTAGGCATCTCCCAGGAGGGATGTCACCGCACCTGTTACGGCAGCAAGGCGATCGCGCGCTGCCATTGATCCTGAAGCGTCGACTAAGAAGACAATGAGATTAGATTCCTTTGAGCGCAGGGTTGATCCCACGAGGTCATCGGGGATGAATTCGAGGCGCCCACCATCTATGCGCGCCCCCCGTTCGGCTGCATTGCGAATCGTTGCGACCATATTTACTCCGCGTCCCGTCGCGCTGGCGCGCACCACGGACCCTTCTCTGGTATGGGCTGCTTGCC
This sequence comes from Corynebacterium sp. ES2794-CONJ1, assembly GCF_025660615.1. Taxonomy (NCBI): domain Bacteria; kingdom Bacillati; phylum Actinomycetota; class Actinomycetes; order Mycobacteriales; family Corynebacteriaceae; genus Corynebacterium; species Corynebacterium sp. ES2794-CONJ1. The sequence goes on from NZ_JAOTIM010000001.1 coordinate 339,302, forward strand.
GTCGTCCTGGAGTTGCCTCGTTTTCGGTCTTTCTCCGCTTACGGCGAAGCTGTCGGACTGCGAAAGGTAGCGCCCTGATCGGCGCTTACCTCCTCGGTTTCACTCATATCAGGAGTATTAGAGTCATCGTCTTGCGATGCGGGTGGCTGATCGCGATTGTGCTGCTCAGAGCTCTCAAAGGGATCTTCATCGGGGTGGGATTGTTGGGCCTGATCCATGACCTCATCGAGCTGTGATTCGTCGAGACCTGGCTCGTCGAATGGATTGCGACGCTTGCGGTGCGCAAGAGCTAATTCGGCGGCAACGCGTATATCTTCGTCTGTTACCTCCACGCGACCCTTGAGGGCTGCGTGGGCGATGGCTGTTCGAGCTATGACGAGGTCAGCACGCATTCCGTCGACATCGAAACTTGCGCAAATAAAGCCAATACGCTCCAAGTTGGTATCGCTGAGTTCGATCGATCCCACCAATTGTTTGGCCTCAGCGATCGTACGCTCAAGCTCTAATTCCTGCGCGCGCCACTTCTCGCAGAACATTCTGGGGTTTCGATCAAATTCTAGGCGGCGGCGCATAATTTCGGTGCGCACCGCCACGTCCCGAGAAGCCTCTACTGCGACCGAGAGGCCGAAGCGATCGAGTAATTGAGGGCGCAACTCTCCCTCCTCGGGATTCATGGTGCCCACTAGAACAAATTTAGCGGCAGCAGAGTGAGAGATTCCATCGCGTTCGACGGTGACTATCCCTGTTGCGGCTGCGTCGAGAAGCGCATCAACGATGTGGTCGGCCAGTAAGTTGACCTCATCAACATAGAGCACGCCCCCGTTGGCGGCAGCCAGCAAACCTGGGCGGTATTCAGCTCTACCGCTGTGCAGGATGGTTTCCAGGTCGAGCGCGCCTACTACTCGATCTTCGGTAGCCCCAATCGGTAGATTGATCAAGGGCGCGCCTTCTAATAACCCAGCGAAGGCGCGAACTGTCGTGGTTTTAGCTGTACCTTTTTCGCCGCGAATGACAACCCCGCCAATTTGGGGACTAATGGCGTTTAGAAGGAGAGCCACCTGTAGTTTTTCATGGCCGACTACGGCGGAGAAGGGATATAGTGGAGGGATCTGAGCGCTCATATCAACCCAAACTTTCTTAGCCTCAAGCATAAAGGCCTCGGAGGACTACTAGTACCAGACCGCATGCGGGCCTCATTGTGGTCTACTTTAACCACAAATAAGGCCCGAGTGAAAAGCTACACTATTTTTCGCAGCCGTTACTCTTCTAATTGCAGAGTCTGCTGGGTATAGGCCCACATCTTGTTGAAGAGTTCCCGGTCAGTTCCGAGTTTCACTCCATAGGATGGCATCATTTCCTTGATTTTGTCGCCCCACAAGACCATGCGCTCTCCAAAGCAGTGTTCCAGAACCTCGACCATTGCTGCTGGAGCAATTGAAGCTCCGGGAGAGGCGCCGAGCAGCCCAGCGATCGAGCCATCGCGGTGGGAGATCAGGGTGGTACCAAACTCGAGGGAGCCGAATGACGGGCCAACCACCGGCTTGATGACCTGAACTCGCTGCCCTGCGACCACAACCTCCCAGTCATCTTCCTCGGCGAGTGGCATATATGCGCGCAGCGACTCCATTTTCGCGGAACGGTCTTTCAGCAATTCCTGAATGAGGTATTTCGTCAATCCTAATTCGCGGATTCCGACAGACAATAAGGAAGGAAGGTTCGTTGGCTTGACTGAGTGCAAGAGATCAAACCAGGAACCATTCTTGAGGAATTTTGGCGTCCATCCTGCATAGGGGCCAAATAGAAGTCCCCTCTCACCGTCGATCATTCTCGTGTCGAGGTGGGGTACCGACATCGGAGGCGCCCCAATATCGGCTTTGCCATAGACCTTGGCATGATGCCGTGAGATGATCTCTGGATTTGTACACCGCAACCATTGCCCCGCCACGGGGAATCCGCCGTAACCGCGGATCTCTGGGATTTTGGATTTCTGCAGAAGTGGGAGAGCCATGCCGCCCGCGCCAACGAATACGAAATTGGCGCGATAGGTCGACTCTTCACGGGTGTGAACGTTGCGTACTGTGACCTTCCACTTCTTGCCCTCTCGTTTGATGTCGGTTACCTCATGTCCGTAGCGGATTTCGGTACCCTCCTCGGCGGCGTTTTTCAAAAACTGCCGAGTTAATGCACCATAGTTGATATCGGTCCCGCCATCGAACCAGGAGATAGCCACTTTTTCGTTGGCATCTCGACCCTCGGCCATCAGCGGCAGCTTGGTATTGAAAACTTCGCGGTCATCGGAGTATTTCAGTCCTGTGAATAGCGGATGCTGGGCAAGCGCTTCATAACGCTTACGCAAATACGACACCTGATCGGGGCCTCTGCCAAAAGAGATATGAGGCACCGGGTGAATGAATTGCCGCGGATTGGGTAAAACTCCTTGGTTGACTTGGAAGGCCAAGAATTCCCTTGATAATTGGAAGCGCTCATTGGTCTGAAGAGCGGTGGAGATATCAATGCGCCCGTTGACTTCCGGTGTGTAGTTCAACTCGCACAGTGCTGAGTGACCCGTGCCTGCGTTATTCCAGGGCGACGATGATTCCAGCGCCGCACCATCGAGGCGTTCGAAGATGAGCTGCGACCACTGCGGCTCTAATGTGCGCAGCATAGCGCCTAGGGTAGCGCTCATAATCCCAGCGCCGATGAGGATGACGTCTACATCATCCTCCACTGTTTTTCCCGCGGTCATCGAGTCATTTATGCCATTATTCATAGTAAGAACTTCCTTGGTTAGATCTGTTTCTGAAAGCATATCTAGCTTGAAACGGTCTAGTAGCTATCTCGTTGCCCGTAGCGTGCTGACAACTATCCTTGTGAGAAAATGATAAGAATAAGTGTACGCCACTCCACCCTAGTGAGTGTGACCCAAGACAAATGGTACCTACTCGCCATCATAGACTCGATCCTTGCACTGAGGCTGTGCGTAAAGGCCTCATATGCCCACCCCTTTTTAGGTGTCCCATTCATCTGCTACCCCTATCCATCCATCCTTTATTGAGTTACACCTTGATACTTCTGAGGCCTTTTCCAGCAGTTGGCTGGCCCATTACCGTGACCTACATCTATCCCTCAAGCCACTGATATAAAACTCGGGCTACACTACGAAGTATGAAATCACCGACGCATTCCGAACGCTCCTATAGCCCAGATCTTCCCCGAAAAAAGGTGCCGCCTGCACCTCCGACTTGGGATACGGCTCAGTGGGAGGACGATATTCTAGGCTCGGAATTCCGGCAGCTTACTTTTGATCTGGGGTCTGACCCGGACGAGGAAGGACGGGTGAGTACCACCCTCATCCGGCACCAAAGTCACCGCACAGAGCCAGCCCAAACGGCCGTCCTCTATATCCACGGTATGACCGACTACTTTTTTCAGACACATTTAGCCGAGCACTTTTCCCACAACAGTTTTGACTTCTTTGCTCTTGATTTGCGTAAATGTGGGCGCTCTCGACAGGCGGGTCAAACGTGGCACTATACCTCGCATATGGATCACTACTACCCGGATTTGAGTACCGCGGTGGATTTCCTCAGCTCGAAATACGACTCCATTGTGCTCATCGGTCACTCGACTGGCGGACTCGTTGTCGTCGACTGGCTTGATCATATTAGGCGCACAAACCCGACCCTTCACTCCGTGGTCACAGCCGCTATTCTCAATTCCCCGTGGTTTGATGTCCCACTCCCGAAGGCATTGTATCCTTTTGCTTACCTGTTGATCGGAACCGTAGGCTATTTCAAGCCTTTCACCCCGTTTACGCTCGGGAATTTAGGTACTTACGGAGAGTCCGTGCACAAGGATTATTCTGGGGAATGGGATTTTGATACACGGATGAAACCGATTGGGGGGTGCCAGAAGTACTTTGGGTGGATGCGTGCAGTGATGAGGGCGCAGCTCAAACTGCGTCGCCGCACCATCAACACAGGAGTTCCGGTCCTTACTCTGTGTTCCTCGAGGTCGCACACGTCCATGGTCATCGACGATTATTCTCATCGGAGTGATACTGTGCTCGATGTTGATCAGATAAAACAATGGGCGCCCTTTGTTTCCTCACACTCGACCATCGTGGAGATCGAGGATGGTATGCACGATCTATATCTATCTCCGCGGCCCGTCCGCGACCGAGCTCTCCAGGCCTCGACGACGTGGCTGCAACACCTTCAGTAATCCCTCGTTATAAGGAATTTTATGAAAACTGCTCATTTTGACCTCATCGTTATAGGCGCCGGTTCTGGAAATATGATTCCAGGCGAGGACTTCCGCGATAAATCCATCGCTATCGTAGAAAAGGGCGCGTTTGGCGGCACCTGCCTGAATGTAGGATGCATTCCTACTAAAATGTTTGTCTACGCCTCCGAGGTGGCGGGCATGATAGCCGAATCTGAGAAGTACGGCATCGCCTCCGAGCGCGGCGAGATTGATTGGAACAGCATTCAAAAACGCGTATTCGAGGAACGCATTGACCCCATCTCAGCGGGCGGCGAGGAATACCGACGCGGTCCTCAGACGCCTAATATCGAGGTTTTTGATCAGCACGCTCGTTTCACCGGCCCCCGCACTATTCGCACCGCTCAGGGTGCAGAGGAATGGGAAATTACCGCTGAGGACATCGTCATCGCTGCTGGCGCTCGGCCAAGAATCCCCGAAGTAGTCCGGGATATTGATTTTTTTACTAACGAAAATATCATGCGCATCGAGCGCCTTCCTGAGACGATGGCGGTGTGGGGTGGCGGCTTTATCGCTCTCGAATTTGCCCATATCTTCCATCAGCTGGGAGTAAAAGTAACCATCATTAACCGTTCGGATCTTCTCTTGCGGCGATTGGATGCTGATATCGCCGAGCGGATCACGACACTTACAGCGCAGCAGATGGATACCCACGTGGGTGTCGAGATTGTTAAAGCTGAGCAGTCAAAAGAAACAGGAGCCGTGGATCTCGTTCTCGACAATGGTCACACCGTGCATGCAGATATGTTGCTAGTAGCAACCGGGCGCATCCCTAATGGAGATTTGATGGATCTAGAGAAGGCTGGCATCGAACTCGATGCAGGTCGGATCAAGGTCGATGATTTCGGGCGCACTACGGCTGAGGGCGTATGGGCTCTGGGAGATATATCCTCACCATTCCAGCTCAAGCACGTTGCTAACGCAGAGTCCCGGGCGATTAGCCACAATCTCCTCCACCCTCATGATCTCGTTCCCATGCCCCATGACAACGTGCCTTTTGCCATTTTCACCCATCCTCAGATTGCTAGCATAGGTCTCACGGAGGCTGCCGCACGCCAGCAAGGTCATGAGCTAACCGTGAAAATCCAAGACTACAAAGATGTAGCCTACGGATGGGCTATGGAGGACACCACGGGCTTTGTCAAACTTATTGCAGATAGGGACAGTGAGAAACTTTTGGGAGCCCATATAATTGGCCCCCAAGCTTCCACCCTGATCCAGCCGCTGATCACTGCGATGTCTTATGATCTTAATATCAAAGAATTTGCCCGCAAGCAGTACTGGATTCACCCAGCTCTGCCGGAAGTTGTGGAAAATGCTCTCTTAGGACTGGAGTTTGCGTCGGCCTAAAATCTGCACGTACCCCCGCGATCTCTACGTAGCGATCGCGGGGATATTTTAGGATATTTCCTGAAGAAGCTGATCGAGATCCCAATGGTCTTCAATATGGTCCGCGATCATATCGAGTTGTGTCAACCGTTCAGCTGCGAAATCGGTAGTGGGGCTGATAACAAAATCGTTTTTTCCTAGCGCACCTGCGATGTCTCCGAGGAATTCACGCCGGAAGTTGTTATTTTCCATTTGCCCGTGCCGATGAGTGCCAAAGAAGTTTCCGCGCCTTAATCCCTCGCCTGAAATCCACGGGTCATCGTGTGCTCGCACCAGCTGGCCATAGTGCACTTCATAGGCCCCGTGGTCATGACGGATCAGGGTTTTGGTGTCGGCGAATTCTATATCGGCATCGAAGAAATTTAGGCCCTGAGCTGAGGTCTGATCACTAGATTCGACTGTATCGACGATGGTCTTGCACATCATTTGAAATCCCCCGCAAATTCCAAGCGTCGGTAGATTATTGATGCGACGGTGCTCGAGGGCTGCGGCGATGTGAGTATCATGCAGCCATAGTAGATCCGAGAGAGTGGATTTACTCCCAGGGATGACAACTAGATCAGCTTCGGCGATATAGTCGGGATCGACACTGAAACTTGCATTTATCCCAGGTTCGGCGGCGAGTGCCTCGATATCGGTGGCGTTAGAGATACGCGGCAGCCTGATAGCTGCAACGTTAATGCGCTGTGAGCCGAGGGCCTGCTGGTGCGGGCCGATGGTAGCTCCAGGTTGGGACTGCAGGGAATCTTCTGCATCGATCCACAAGCCCTCGATAAAGGGCAAGACGGCTTTTGTTGCCACACCGGTGAGTCGCTCTAATTCTGCCAATCCCGGCTCGAGTAGTGATTGTGTTCCACGGAATTTGTTCACTACAAAACCTTGAATGCGAGCTCGGTCTGCGGGACTAACGATCTGGTGTGTGCCGTAAAAATGGGCTAAGACCCCACCACGGTCGATATCTCCAACAAGATAAACGGGCAAATTCGCTTTCTCTGCAAGACCGAAGTTCGCTATATCAGTGTGACGGAGATTGATCTCGGCGGGAGATCCCGCCCCCTCACAGATGACGAGGTCAAATTCCTGTTCGAGTTCTTTCAACGCTGTCACCGCTACATCGCGAATATGGCTACGGTGGTGAAAATAATCGTGGGCGCTTACTACTCCCATCGCTTGGCCTCGCACGACAAGCTGGCTAGTGCGATCGCTGCCGGGTTTGAGCAGAACTGGATTGAATTTTGTCTCCGGCTCAAGACCTGCAGCAAGGGCCTGGAATGTCTGTGCCCGTCCGATCTCACCACCATCAGGGGTGACGTCAGAATTATTGGACATATTTTGGGCTTTGAAGGGTGCTACTGCGACGCCACGGCGATAGAAAGCGCGGCAAAGTCCGGCTACGACCACGGATTTACCCGCGTCGGAAGTACATCCTGCTACTAAGAAACTCACCATATTATTCGTTACCCGTGAATAGGCTATGAGCCGGAGCTGGGAATAGTGAGAATTTCATTCCCGTCGTCTGTGATCACGAAGGTATGTTCGAATTGTGCGGTGAATTTGTGATCGGTATTTTGCACGGTCCACCCGTCTTTCCAGATCCGGTAGTCTAGGGATCCCAGATTAATCATGGGTTCGACGGTTAAGGTCATTCCTGGTTGTAGGGTATCCGTATAGGCGTCGGAATCATAGTGGAGAACCACGAGTCCGTTATGGAAGGTGGGCCCCACTCCGTGGCCAGTGAAATCCCGTACTACGTTATAGCCAAACCGCTTGGCATATGATTCGATCACGCGACCAATCACATTGATTTTACGGCCTGGTTTGGCCGCGCGAATCCCTCGCATTGTTGCCTCGTGCGTGCGCTCGACGAGGAGGCGGTGTTCCTCCGAGACGTTGCCAGCGAGAAAAGTAGCGTTAGTGTCGCCATGCACTCCATTTTTGTAAGCCGTGACATCTATATTGACTATATCCCCGTCCTGAATCACCGTGGAATCGGGAATTCCGTGGCATACGATCTCGTTAAGCGATACGCAACAGGACTTGGGAAAACCAAGATAACCTAGGGTCGATGGGTAAGCGCCGTGATCGAGCATATACTCGTGAGCAATACGGTCGAGCTCGTCGGTAGTCACTCCTGGGGCGACTGCCTTACCAGCTTCCTGTAGGGCGCTGGCGGCAATGGCGGATGACTCCCTCATAGCTTCGATGACCTCGGGGGTCTGGATAAAAGGCTCGCCCATATTTTCACGAACCTTTTTCTTCCACACATACTCTGGTCGTTCTATGCTATCCGGGACGGTGCGAATCGGAGTGGGTTTTCCAGGCTTAATGGGACTTCTTTTCTGCATGAGTTCTATCGTAGTACGCCCCCGCTTCAGGTCGCGATTTTCTACCCGACCAGATCATCTTCCTATTGCCCGCCCTCTCTTAGCTCATCGAGACGACTAAAGAAGCGATCGGTCATCGCTACAGCCGATTCTGAACCCCCACCGAGGACGATGAGCGTGGCAAATGCGATATCATCACGATACCCTGTAAACCATGAGTGGGATCCTGAGTTAATTTCGGCCTCGCCTGTCTTCGCGAAAATCTTTCCACCAGCGCGCATTCCGGCGGCCGTGCCCCCTGGTTCGGTCACGGCACCCATTAGAGCCCGCAATTGTTCGATAGTAGCTGGATCGGGATCTTTCTTCTTTCCTGTTACCTTGGTGTCAAACCCAGAGATCAGCCACGGGAGTGGAGTTTTTCCGGTTGCGGCGGTCGACGAGGCCAAAGCAAGCCCAAATGGACTGACTAAAACCTCTCCTTGGCCGTAGCCGGACTCTGTACGTTCAAGGGGCTTCTCCCCTGTGGGGACCGAGCCAGTCACGGTGGCGAGTCCCGGGATCTCATAGTCCACTCCGAGGCCGAATTCCTTAGCGACAGCCTGCAGTTCTCCTGCGTGCAAGTCGGTTGATATCTGTGCGAATGTCGTGTTGCAGGAACGCGCAAACGCGGTTTCTAAGGGAACATTTCCGAGGCTGAAGCCATTATAGTTATTGACTATGCGTCCATAGATATTCATCGAACCAGGGCAAGGGACCACAGTGTCGGGGTGAAGGCCCCCTTGTTCGATACCCGCTGCAGCGGTGATAATTTTAAATGTCGAACCAGGTGGGAATAGGCCCGTCAGGCCGAGGGCACCTTGTTTATCTGCTTCTTTTGTTTGAGCCACCGCCAAAATCTCTCCCGTTGTGGGGCGTAGTGCGAGAATTATGGCTTGTTGCTCACTGCGCATCGCCACGGCTTCCTCCGCAGCCCGTTGCACAAGATGATCCAAACTAATCTCGATGGCGGGAGCAGTATCCGGTTCGTGGTGCTCGATGGTATCAATCACCGCTCCATCGTGGGTCACCACCACGATACGCCAGCCGTTGACTCCGTCGAGACGATCGTTGACGAGGTGGGCCACACGGGACACGATCTCGGGCGCAAATCCCGGATCTGTTGACACCATCGCTGCTTCTTCGTGGAAAATTATTCCCGGTTTTCCTCCCAAAATAGCCTTGATCTGAGCTGATATTTCCTTGCGCGCGGTGGTCACCGAGTAAACTCCGCTGGCTTCTTGTAGATTAGCGGCTAGAGTGGCCTCATCGATAAGGAGAGCGTTGGGATCAGTGCGGTGAATCTCGGCGAATGCTGCCGCAATGGCCCGTGCCATTGCTCGTCGATCCCCTACTTGATCGAGATCGACCAGGATCCGATCCACAACTCCCGGAACGAGTACTGCTGCCCCATCAGAGGAAATGATGCTTGCCCGTTGGGCATTAATGGCACGTAACTCTAGGTGCTGACTGGCCCCTAAGCGCGGGTGAATTATCGAGGGCTGCCAACGGATCACCCACTGATCGTTGAATTTATTTAAAACCAGAGAGCTCTCATATTCCAAAGTGCGCTCGCGCGGGATAATCCATGTGAGCTGGTAGTAGACTGTAGCTAGAGTTTCACGCGCCTCGACCTTTGTGATAGTAGCCTCGAGAGCGTCGGCTTGCAGCCCTTGGAAAGTTTCCGCGAGGACATTTTCCGCGTCTTTCGGTATATCGGTAAGAGCAGCGGCTGCGGCGAAATCTTGGTCGATAAAATGGGAGAGAAATTCTTGCGCTATTGGCTTTACTGCGGCTGGTTTAGGGGTACAGGCCGTAAGCGAAGCGATGAGGAAAACGGCGCATACAAGGGCCTGCGGTGACCGCAATAAAGCTCTGATCATGGGAAAATTTTAGCACTCAGCCATGTGCTTATTGCGATGGCGCACCTATTTCTTTGATCGAGACAAAACCCGACGGTCTTGAAGCGGGACCCTCGGGTTATATGCGTGGAGGAAATCTTTAGGATGTGATGGAAACTTTAGTGGTTCCACCCTCTTTGATTTCGAGGCCCTCAGCCTCAGCAATCTTCATAGCTTCTTCGATCAAAGTTTCCACTATCTGGGATTCCGGAACCGTCTTTATAACTTCTCCCTTGACAAAGATTTGTCCCTTGCCATTACCGGAAGCTACTCCCAGATCGGCGTCTCGGGCTTCCCCAGGTCCATTGACCACGCAACCCATAACAGCGACTCGCAGTGGAATATTCATGCCGTCAAGAGCAGCCGATACTTCTTCGGCTAGGGTATACACGTCAACTTGAGCACGTCCGCAGGATGGGCATGAAACAATTTCGAGGCCACGTTCACGAAGTCCCAGCGATTGCAGGATTTGGTCGCCAACTTTGACTTCTTCTTTTGGATCCGCCGACAGTGACACCCTAATCGTATCGCCGATTCCCTCGGATAAGAGTGCACCAAAGGCAACAGCAGACTTGATCGTGCCTTGGAAGGCTGGGCCGGCCTCGGTCACGCCAAGATGAAGCGGGTAATCACACTGCGCAGCTAGTTGGCGGTAGGCTTCCACCATGATGACTGGGTCGTTGTGTTTGACAGAGATCTTAATGTCGCCGAATCCGTGTTCTTCAAATAGAGAAGCCTCCCACAGCGCAGATTCCACGAGGGCCTCAGGCGTGGCTTTCCCATATTTCTCTAGTTGACGCTTATCGAGGGATCCAGCGTTAACACCGATCCGAATGGGAACCCCAGCTTCACCGGCCGCTAGGGCCACCTCTTTAACTCGGCCGTCGAATTCCTTGATATTTCCTGGATTAACACGCACTGCCGCACAGCCTGCTTCGATAGCTGCGAAAATATATTTCGGCTGAAAGTGAATATCGGCAATCACTGGAATGGGCGATTTCTTTGCAATAATCGGCAGCGCTTCAGCGTCGATGGGTTTGGGGCAGGCAACGCGTACGATATCGCAGCCTGATGCCGTAAGCTGCGCAATTTGCTGCAGGGTGGCATTGATATCGTGCGTCTTGGTGGTTGTCATTGATTGAACTGAGATGGGATATTCGGAACCGACGCCTACGCTACCAACCTGCAGTTGACGGGTGGTGCGCCGTGGGGCCAAAACTCGGGGCGGAGTTGAGGGAAGACCTAAACCTATCGAGGTAGACACTGAAACAGTTACTCCTTTATCCGTCATTCCCCAAGGGGGAAATGAAAAATGTGCGAAGCCTCAAATCGGACTTAATGAGTTAGTAAACCGGTGCTTCTTTTTCATAGCCTACCACCGACGTGGGCAGCGCTTGGCAGTGCCTATACCTTAGGTTTCCCTAAGATATAAGCGAGAGGTTTCCCTAAGATATAAGCGAGCGATAGCTAAAGCTCAGCATTAGAATAACCGAACTGGGTTCACTATATCGGCCACGATAACAAGCACTCCGACAATAGTCAGTAAACCTGCAAAAAATAAGGTGACCGGAATGAGTTTGGTGTAATCGGCTGGTCCGGCTGGGGCTAGGCCGCGGAGGGCGCGGAAGAAATCTCGCACTTTCTCGTAGAGCACCACAATAATATGTCCGCCATCGAGCGGCGGTAATGGTACGAGATTGAAAAATGCGAGGAAAAGATTAAGGCTGGCAAGCATCATAAAAAACATAGCCCATAAAGATCGCTCTACTAATTCGCCGCCTACTCTCGAAGCTCCCACCACACTAATAGGACCATCTTGAGCACGCTCTGCGCCAAAAATAGAGGCTACGACGCCGGGGATCTTCGCTGGGAACTGTGCAAGTCCGCGAGCGGTTTCCTTGACTGCGGTATTGGTGAAGGAGGCCGTGGCCGATACTGCTTCGATGGGGCCAAATCGCTTGATATAACCAAGCGGGGCGCTGCTAATTCCAATAGCTCCAACCGTCACGGATTCACCCGTGGTGGTAATCCTGCGAGCCGCGGCCACCTGCACCGTTATATCCTGCACCTCTCCAGCTCGTTCTATACTGAGCTCGATCACTTTACCCGGTTTGTCGAGAATATATTGTCGCAGCTCACCGAAATTTCCGAGGGGATTGCCGTTTGCGGCGATGATCTTATCACCTGGCTGAATCCCCGCCTCCCCCGCGGGCCCGAGGCCGGAACATTCACTGAGGGATCCATCCGCTCGCTGTATTTCAGCGACGCACCCAGTGCTCGCCACAGTGGCACGCACATCTGCACGTGGGTCGGGCAAGCCAGAAGATACAGCTATGCCATAGAGGATTGTGACGGCAATCAGGAGGTTCATCGCGATTCCTCCCATCATGACGATGACACGCTGCCACCACGGCCGATTACGCATCGCATAGGGGGCCTCCTCCGCGGTGACCTCGTCCTGATTGGTCATCCCAGCAATCTCGCAGAAACCACCGAGAGGGATCATCTTCAAGCCGTATTCTGTGTGCCCGCGATGCACGGAAAAGAGGGTGGGTCCGAATCCGATGAAATAGCGCCGCACCTTCATATGAAAAGACCGAGCCGCAAAATAGTGCCCCCACTCGTGCAAAGCGATTGTGAGTGCAATTCCTAGGGCGAACAGTATAACTCCTGCTATATAGCTCATCTAATTATCTTTCTCCGCAAAATTACCTAGTTATGGTCCTGAGGAATTGGTCCGTGCGCAGCCTCGCCTCTCGCTCAACGGCGAGGACCTCGTCGATTGTGGTGGCGGGTTCGGCAAAAGCTGGGGCTTGGGAGAGTATCTCATCCACGGTGTCGACGATCTGCGGGAATTTAATGGACCCTTTCAAATAGGCAGCAGCCGCTTGTTCATTGGCTGCGTTATACACTGCTGGATAGGTTCCACCTTCGCCAGCTGCTAGTCGAGCAAGACGCACGGCAGGAAATGCCTCATCATCGAGGGGCTCAAATTCCCACATATGCTGGTGGGAAAATTGGAGGGCTGGTTGAGCCTCCTTCACGCGGTGAGGCCAGTTGAGTGCCAGAGAAATAGGCAGTTTCATCGAAGGGGGCGAAGCCTGAGCAATAGTTGCCCCGTCGTGGAAGGTGATCATGGAATGCACTATAGATTGCGGGTGCACGGTGACTTCAATGAGATCCGGAGCGATATCGAAAAGCAAGGTGGCTTCGATTAGCTCTAGCCCCTTATTCACCATCGAAGCTGAATTTAGGGTATTCATCTGCCCCATGGACCACGTGGGATGATTGGCCGCCTGCTGAGGGCTGACATCCCACATTTGCTGTCGTGTCCAACCACGGAAGGGACCCCCTGAGGCCGTAAGTACGATGCGCGCTACTTCTTCGCGGTGTCCAGCTAGAAGACACTGTGCCATGGCGGAGTGTTCGGAGTCTACAGGGATGATCTGACCCGGCTCAGCTGCTGCTATGGCCAAACGTCCACCTGCGACAAGGGATTCTTTATTAGCCAAAGCCAAATAAGCACCGCTGGCTAGCGTGGCCATCGTTGCAGCCAAGCCCATGGAGCCTACCAGCGCGTTCAAAACGGTATCGGCGGGTACTGCCTCCACAAGTTCCTTCGCAGAATCGGATCCTTGGAGTACTGCTCCACCGAGAGCTTGAGAGACTACCGCGGCCGCTGCGGGGTCAGCGACAGCTATGTGATCGGGGGTCAAACCGAGAGCACGAGCCTGAGAGATGATAAGTTCTGGGTTGCGACCACCGGCAGCTATGCCACATACCGTGAATTTATCGGGGTTATCGGCGATCACCTCGAGGGCCTGGGTGCCGATCGAGCCCGTACTGCCCAAAATTAAAATTCGCTTGCTCATCTTTTCTATTGTTCCACTAATGTGCCCAACTGGAGAATAGTTGCCTGTAACTGGGTAAAATGCGGATCTCAATCCTATCGATAATAGCCACCATCCCCCTATAGTGGCTGTACTTTTGGTGGATGGATGTGATCGCACTAAGTGACGTCATCAGGATTCATGATGGCGCCACCAAGGCTTCGAGCACAATAAAGCGCATATACGGTATGTGCTGGATCCTTCTGCAGCGCATGGGGTTTAGACCCACCTCGCATTTGCGGTACCGATATGCCAAAATGGTGACGTATAACCAGTATTATTAGTAGCGAAGTATCAGTAAGTAATATAAGGAGACTAGCGTGGCAGGTTCACACGAAATCACCCCGGAAGTTCATAATGGTGTGTCCACTTTGGATGAGCCTTCGGCTGCATGGGGGTGGCACCATCTAGGCCGCCACGCTGTCCAGCTATCTGGATGGACCACTGTATTTATCCTGTTGGCCTACAATTTTGGTAATCATACCGGACATGTAGAAACCTTTTATCTCTTTACTTTCGCGGCTCTTATTGCCGTCGGACTGCTGTGGCAGATCTTCGAGCCCCAGGGTAAACAAACGCGGACTCTCACCGCGCGCAATAAGCCCTTAGGCTATGAGGAACCAGACTGGGCCTATCTTCAAGCCACGGTCTCTGGCCCTTATGCTCAGCTGAAAGACTCTGAGTTGCGCGCTCTCAATATCGAGCCTTCGCGTGTGGCACACTTGCGTGCCCTCGACAACTAAGCGCTACGCATCTTAAAAAAAGGAACGGCCGATTTGGCCGTTCCTTTTTTTATAATTCTACTGCGATGATTGGCTCAGTTCATCGGCGGCAAGCTGCCCACAGGCGGCGGCTATCTCCTGGCCCTTGGTATTGCGAACTGTGCACGTAACGCCCTGAGCGATAACACGGCGTACAAACTCTTCCTGGCGTTCTACAGGCGATGCGTCCCATTGAGACCCCGGGGTCGGATTGAGGGGAATGAGATTCACATGCGCCTTGGATCCGAGCGCCTTGTGTAATCGTTTGCCTAGAAGATCAGCGCGCCACCCTTGATCGTTGATATCTCTGATGAGTGCATATTCGATGGAAACGCGCCGTCCGGACCGATCCGCATAATAAGCGGCGGCGTCGAGGACCTCCTCTACCGCCCAACGGTTATTGACGGGGACTAAGCTATCGCGCAACTCATCGTCGGGGGTATGCAGTGAAACGGCTAGTGTAACGGAGAGATCTTCGTCCGCTAACTTGCGAATCGCAGGTGCGAGACCCACCGTCGAGACGGTTACATTTCGCTGCGATATTCCAAAACCCTCGGGAACGGGTTGCGTAATTTGGCGCACTGCAGAAACCACACGCTTATAGTTCGCTAGCGGTTCTCCCATTCCCATAAATACGATATTGGAGAGGCGTCCACCCTCACTAGCCATCGTTGCGGCCGCGGCGCGCACCTGATCGACGATTTCTCCGGTGGATAAATTGCGATCCAGCCCTCCCTGCCCAGTCGCGCAGAACGGACATGCCATTCCACAGCCCGCCTGAGAGGAGATACACAAGGTTGCGCGTTGTGGATAGCGCATTAATACTGACTCCAGGAGAGTCCCGTCGTGCAGTCGCCATAAGGTTTTTTGGGTCTCCCCATCATCAGCCTCGACTACCCGCACCTGCCTCATCAACGGTGGAAAAAGCTTTTCCGCCACACGTTCACGATCCTTCGCAGGTAGATCGGTCATGGTGCGCGGGTTGGATTCGAGACGCCCGTAATAATGTTTGGCTAGCTGATTGATCCGAAACCTGGGCAGCCCCATCGCTTCGGCTGCAGCCTGACGCTCCGCGGTGCTTAAGTCAGCAAAGTGAGTAGGTGGCATGGATCGCCGTGGGGTGGAGAAATTGAGAGGAATTGCAGTAGCCATAGTCACTCCATCTTTTCATGTTTTGATGCAAAGGTCGATTAAGCACAGATTCTCGTTCTACCCAGCCGTGCCAGGCGTGCTCCAGATTCCATCTGCCGCCGCGAGCTCCAACACCGTTGCGATGGAGCTATCGGACGGTTATATTTTTCGTTCTAATGCTCACCCTGTATATAGCAGGCGCCGGTAACGATCACTCTGAACTTCCGCAAATATTTAGGGGCATTGCACGCGATGGTGATGGTATATATATCAGGGCTGCTAGTAGGCTGTGCGTCCAGGCGATATTTCCCTTAGTATGAGCCCTCTC
Source organism: Corynebacterium sp. ES2794-CONJ1 (assembly GCF_025660615.1). Taxonomy (NCBI): domain Bacteria; kingdom Bacillati; phylum Actinomycetota; class Actinomycetes; order Mycobacteriales; family Corynebacteriaceae; genus Corynebacterium; species Corynebacterium sp. ES2794-CONJ1. Next base: position 355,346 of record NZ_JAOTIM010000001.1, read on the forward strand.
CCTTCGATAGAGTCCATATCTTAAACTTTTAAAACTGACAGTTGCCACTTGGGTTGGGAGAACCTTGAGAAGGTCGCGGGCAATACCCCTTGGGGCCAGCTTTATACGATTGGGGGATTGTGGTGGTTTAGCTGTGAAAAATAGTTGCGTTGTTCCGCTGCTTAACGTTGAATTAATAATATGAATCAACTTAATCCCGAATCTCATCCCCTAGACGCCGATCCGGTCGTGGTCAACCCTGGCGATGCAAATCCCGCGACTTCAATCACCCCTGTTGTCCATGAAGGTGCAGCTGTGACGCCTGCCACCGCGGTCAACGAGGATAAAGCGAGCGCGACATCTTCCACATCCGAGGTAAAAAGCTCTATTGCCGGTGGCACGTGGGTGGCCTTGATCCTAGGGGCGCTGCTTCTTATTGTTCTTTTGGTCTTCATCCTGCAAAATCAGCAACAAATTGAACTGGTCTTATTCGCTTGGAACTTTACGTTCCCAGCTGGGGTTGGCTTCCTTCTCGCAGCTATTGCAGGCGCACTTATTATGGCTTTGGTCGGCGGTGTACGCATTCTACAATTGCGCAGTCAAGTGAAGAAAGCTGCTCACCACATCTAGTTCTTCGCTTTAAAAAAGATCGAAAAAACCGTAGCTCCCTCGGCGCTACGGTTTTCTCATTTGATATTTAGCTTGCAATAAAACTCAAGACTAACCACGTCACCATGGCTGCGGGCAGCATGCCGTCAAAGCGATCCATGACGCCACCATGGCCAGGGAGCAAGTCCGACATATCCTTAATTCCTAATTCGCGCTTAAATTGGGATTCAACGAGATCACCCAGAGTGGCACAAATAACAAGACCAATCCCCAGAGCTATCCCCCAGAACCATTCGTAGCCGAGGAGAAAGTGCACACTCATGGCTCCAGTAGCTACCCCAAAAATTACGGAGCCTGCAAAGCCCTCCCAGCTCTTTTTGGGGCTAACGGCCGGAGCCATGGGGTGAGAGCCGATGAGCACCCCGACGATATATCCACCCGTGTCGGAGGCAATCACGCACAGCGCGAAGGTAGCAATAAACATCGTCCCGCTTATTCCGCCGTCGCCCTCAAGCAAAGACATCATCGCAGCAAAGCTACCAAATAACGGGACCCACGTAAGGACAAAGATTCCCATAGCGGTATCACGCAAATAGTTTTGTGGCGGGGCGTGGCGTCCGTGGTGGAAGAGTCTAGAGAACATTAGTAATAACACGGCCGTGACAAATCCGGAGACTAACCCCTTGGGGCCAAAGAAGAGACTGAGCCACAGCATCAGTTGGCCCCCAATTTGCAGCCACCAGCGTTGGACGATATAGCCCTTTTCATTCAACCGCGACATCACTTCCCACATAGCAATGGAGATGGCGATGGAGACGAAGAGGTACCAACCATGAGGTCCCGAGAACATTGCGAGGGCAGCGAGCACAAAGAGGGCGACTCCAATCAGAATCGCTTGTTTGAGATCGCGCCCGGCAGAATTCCTAGGCCTAGGTAAGCGGCGAGGTGTGGACGGCATTAATCATTTCCTTCAATCACGCACGCGCCATAGATCCTCAGAGAATATGAGAGGATCAGAAGGCTTGTGCGGGCCGAGCCGTTTTCCTCATATCGATAACGGCCGAATTCGGGGTCGGTGATATGTGGATTAAACTTCCATGAGTTCGGATTCTTTTTTGCCTACTACTTCATCAACAGCGGCAACATATTTAGCTGTGAGCTTATCAAGTTCCTTTTCGGCAGAGTTGACTTCGTCCTCACCGGCGTCGCCGTCTTTTTGGATCTTCTTAAACTGATCCATCCCCTTGCGACGAATATTACGGATGGCAATCTTGCCATCCTCGCCTTTGGATTTAGCTAATTTAACCATATCCTTGCGACGCTCTTCGGTGAGCTGTGGGATGGTCACTCGCAGCACTTGTCCGTCGTTGGTCGGATTAACACCAAGATCGGAGTTGCGGATCGCATTCTCTATTTCGCCCATCATGGACATTTCATAAGGCTTGATCAGGAGCATTCTTGCTTCTGGCACCGAAATGGTCGACATTTGGGTGATCGGAGTGGGCACACCGTAGTAGTCTGCGATGACTCCATTGAACATGGCGGGATTAGCGCGACCGGTTCGAATGGTCACCAAATCCTCTCGGGTGTGCTCGACGGAGTTGCTCATGCGTTCTTCGCACTCGAGGAGAATATCGTCTAACATTTTTCCTTCTTCTATGTGTTGGTAAAGGTATGCGTTATGGGGGAAATTCTTTTCTCCCATAACAATCTTTTGGGTACTGTGGCCCGACCGGGTGCAATGGTCGATGCCGACTTTTAAATCTAGCTACTGGTTGAGAGTCTGAGCCCAGGGCCTAGGATTTCACCAAGGTTCCAATTTTCTCGCCAGCAATAGCACGGGCAATATTGCCTTCGGTGAGGAGATTGAAGACGAGGATCGGCATATTATTGTCCATGCAGAGGGAGAAGGCGGTAGTATCGGCTACTTTGAGGCTCTTTTCTAGTACCTCACGAGGGGTTATAGACTCATACAGCACAGCGTTAGGATTCTGGCGGGGATCATCAGAATAGACCCCATCCACGCCCTTAGCCATCAGGAGCACCTCGCAGTCGATCTCGAGTGCGCGCTGTGCAGCTGTGGTATCCGTTGAGAAATAGGGCATACCCATCCCCGCCCCGAAGATAACCACTCGCCCTTTTTCCAGATGGCGCTTGGCACGCAGGGGCAGGTACGGTTCCGCTATTTGAGCCATATTGATGGACGTTTGTACGCGGCATTCAATACCTTCTCGTTCCAGAAAATCTTGCAGTGCGAGACAGTTCATGACGGTCCCCAGCATTCCCATATAATCGGAGCGATTACGGTCGAGGCCTCGCTGCTGTAATTGGGCGCCCCGGAAAAAATTGCCGCCGCCAATGACTACTGCGATTTGTGCTCCGGAGCGGGCAACCCCAGCGATTTGACGTGCCACATTGGAAACAACGTCTGGATCGATACCCACTGCTCCCCCGCCGAACATTTCACCACCCAGCTTAAGCATGACCCGCTTATAGCCAGTACGAGGTTCCTCAAATTCAGTTATTGTCATAGTCCACAGCGCCTTTCCTCATATTCAACGATCGCGGTTATCCTGCACTTCTCTTTAAGAGGGAAGACAAACCGCTTTGTGGAGTTCATCTCGTCCTCGCCACCAATTGACCGCGGTGAGGATGAGACAGCAGTCTCAAATTCTTTATTTTACCTTATCCCTGATAAAACCTTGGTTCCCTCGAGGACACAATCGTTCCTATGGACCCCTCACCTACCCAACCGATATAGCTGTATCAGGCGGTAAAAAGCGACTTCGCTCCCTCTATCTCCGTGCGGAGGGGAGGAAGCGAAGTCGCAGATTGGTCAGTGAATTACTTTTAGTGCTGGCCAACCTCGAAGCGGGCAAAAGCGGTAATGGTAACGCCAGCGGCGTCCATCAGTGCCTTGACAGTCTTCTTGCTATCCGCAACTGAAGGCTGCTCGAGAAGAACGACGTCCTTGTAGAAGCCGCCAAGACGGCCTTCTACAATTTTGGCGATTGCAGCCTCTGGCTTACCTTCGGCGCGAGTGATCTCTTCAGCGACGTGGCGCTCTTTATCCAAAACATCTTCTGGGATATCTTCGCGAGTTAGGTACTGAGCCTTGAGTGCAGCAATTTGCATCGCGGCGGAGTGAGCAGCCTCTTCAGCGGCCTCTCCTTCACCGGTGTAGGCAACCATGACACCGACTGATGGTGGCAGGTCAGCGGAACGGTGGTGCAGATAAACGGAAACTTTCTCACCGGCGAGGGTAACGGCGCGGCGGAGTTCGAGCTTCTCGCCGATTTTTGCCGAGAGTTCCAGGATTGCCTCACCAGCAGTCTTATCACCGAGAGGTGCAGCAGCCAGCTCCTCGGGGGTATTAGCATTCACGCGAGCAGCGGCATCGGCAACACTCTGGCCAAATTCTTTGAATTCAGCGTTCTTTGCCACGAAGTCGGTCTCGGCGTTAACCTCAACCATTGTATTGCCAGAGACCGCGATGAGACCTTCGGATGCGTTGCGCTCTGCACGCTTTCCGACATCTTTAGCGCCTTTAATGCGCAGAATTTCGACGGCCTTCTCAAAGTCACCGTCGGTTTCAGCCAACGCATTCTTGCAGGCCAGCATGCCGGATCCGGTGATTTCGCGCAGCTTCTTTACGTCTGCAGCGGTGTAGTTCGCCATAGGGGGCGATCCTCCTCAGTTGTTGGAATTTTTACTAATATCTCTGTGCCTAGAGTACTCATCATGGAGCAGACTCGCACTGAAATACGATGTATTTGTTTGTGATTCTTTCTCTGTTCCGCGTTTTAAGCGAAAGGAAAAGAATGAGCGCCCCACCAATATATATAGCCGCCAAAGTTTTCGTGGCTGAACCGGTGAGGCGCTGCATCTATAGTCTCGTTATCCCCTCGTAGCTTGGCTGTTATCGAGTAGGAGCTCGGAGGCTTGATGGTGGGAAGTACTTATTTGGCTTCAGCTTCCTGCTGCGCCTCTTTAGCTTCCTCAGCAACCTCGGCAGGGGCCTCCACCTTAGCGGCTACCTCTACCTTGTCCTCCTTCTCGCCAGCTGCGTCTTTAGCAGCTGCCAGAGCGCGCTCTTCGCGGGCTTTCTTGCCTTCAATAACGGCGTGAGAAATGACCCGGGTCAAAACTGCAATGGAACGGATAGCATCGTCGTTGCCAGGAACTGGGAAGTTCACAACGTCAGGGTCACAGTTGGTGTCAAGAATGGCAACCACTGGAATATTGAGCTTATGTGCCTCGGCTACGGCAATATGCTCCTTGTTGGTGTCAACTACCCACAAGGCGGAAGGAACTTTGGTCATATCGGCAATGCCACCAAGTACGCGCTCAAGCTTGGTCCGCTCACGGGTGAGCATGAGGACTTCCTTCTTCGTGCGGCCTTCGTAGCCGTTCTCAGCGGCATCCATGGCCTGCAATTCCTTCATGCGGTGCAGACGCTTGGAAACAGTCTGGAAGTTGGTGAGCATGCCACCCAACCAGCGGTGGTTCACATAGGGCATCCTAACGCGCTCGGCTTCGTTAGCAATGGGCTCTTGAGCCTGCTTTTTGGTTCCAACGTAGAGGATGGTGCCGCCGTGAGCGACGGTCTCTTTGACGAACTCATAAGCCTCATCGATGAACGTCAGGGTTTGCTGTAAGTCGATGATATAGATGCCATTGCGCTCGGTGAAGATAAAGCGACGCATCTTTGGGTTCCAACGACGAGTCTGGTGGCCGAAGTGCACACCAGAATCGAGAAGCTCGCGCATGGATACAACTGCCATGGTGCTTCCTTTCTCTAGTAATTTTGGTTATATATCACTGGGCTTTCCCCAGTTCCTAGCAGCCAGCACCGACAGTAACACCGTTACACCCTGAAATATTAGGATTCACGGACCATGTCACTGATCACCGGCGTATTCCTGGCACATCCCCACACAAAGTGCGTTTGATACGACTGGAATACACGTGACTGCGCGAAATTTAAGCACGTGAATGCTAGGACATATCCAAGACGTATCCAAAGCACACACTGCCGTTGGTGAATTCTAGCGGAGCTAAGTAAGCTAATCAAGTCGAAAACCCGCCATATAGTCGGTCGACTTAATCTTTTTGAAAGGACACAGTTATCCACATTTGTGGCTCACAGCAGTTACCAGCACAGGCGCAGAGGCGGCCGTAGTGGTGCACTGTCATTATGGCTATGCTCACAAACATCAAATTGATCGTCATAATATCGGCGGGATTGAGTGTTCTCTCTATCGACGGCGTCGTCGCCGCGACTCCGAATGAACTCTATTCATCTAGCCAAGCGGCGTTCATAGACCCGATCACTGGCACTTCAACCGTCTCCTTTGTCATCCACGGCTTCGATGATCTCGAACACAACTGGCACGCTGGGCACCGCGGGGTGGATCTTCGCGCCAGTCGCGGAGCACCGGTTGTAGCTGCCGGTGAGGGGGAGGTATATTTTTCGGGCTCAGTTGCCGGAGTGCCGTCAATCTCTATCCAGCATCCGAACGGGGTACGCACCACCTATACGCCTGTCGACAGTACCCTCTCTAACGGAGATCCGGTGTATAAAGGTCAGGTCCTAGGAACCTTAGGAAATTCGGGGCGAGACCATGACGGATTGCACTGGGGTGCCAAAATAGCCTCCGATCGCTATATTGATCCACTTTCTCTTCTTGCGGATATAGATATCCGCCTCAAACCATGGAATCACATGAAAATCTGAAATCCACCGTCGACCCGTACAACTTCAATACCCTCGTGACTACTAGGCTCGGGGATGCGATTGCTTGTAGGCCTCATAGAGCCGTTGGGAAGAGACATGGGTATAGATTTGCGTTGTGTTTAACGATGAATGACCTAAGAGTTCCTGCACCATTCGCAGGTCTGCACCACCGTCCAACATATGGGTGGCTGCACTATGGCGGACAGCGTGTGGCCCTAGCCCCGCGATGCGCAATTCCAGCCCGGCGCGCTCAACTAACCGCCGTACCACACGCGGATTAATACGTGCGCCTCTGGAACCGAGGAAGAAGGCGGGAGTGGATTCTTTGATTAACTCTGCTCGGGCTTGATCGCGGTAGGTAATAAGGCTTGTTCGGCACGGGTCTCCGAAGGGAACGACGCGCTGCTTATTGCCCTTGCCGGTGACTGTAACGACCATTCTGGTGAAGTCGAAGTCTCCCAAGTCGATACCGCAGAGTTCGGATACGCGGATTCCCGTGGCATAAAGAAGTTCCAAGATTGCGTGATCGCGCAGGTACTCCGGCTCGCGGGTGGCTGCGGAGGCTGTCATGAGTTGATTAATCTTAGGTGCGGGTACGACGTGGGGGAGATTGCGCGCCGGGGTGGGGCTTTGCAGGCGTTGGGCAATATCGCCTTGGATATAACCTTTTTTAAAAGCCCAGGTAGAAAAACTACGGATTGCAGCGATTCGTCTTGCCATGGTGGCCCGGGATTTTCCAGATTCAACCGCACCCGCAAGCCATGCCCGTAAATTTTTGAGACTGAAGTCCGTGAAGTTGCGGTAGGTGGCTGCAAAATCGCGCAGATCGGCGCGGTAACCTCTTACGGTCGCCGGTGAACGCCCCACCACAACTTCGAGGTGGGTGAGATAATCTGCTATTGCGGTCTCGAGTTGGCCGTATTCATTATCTGAACCCGTCATATCTCTAGCGTAGGCGGATGTGAGCCTAAAGGTCTAGAGCACCGTTAGCTTTCGCCGCGAATCCAATAATTGCGCTTCCGGCTCACCATATTTTTCCCGTGCAATTCAATAAGGAGGTGCATGGTTAATCCCACGGGTAGTCCTGCACGTTCGGCTATATCAGTTGCGCTTAATGGCTGCGCATGTGTGGAATCGTAGACCCGCAATTCGTTCCGAGAAAGTCTTTGGACCGCTGTGGGTGCAAAATCGAGCTCGTATTGTGCTTCGGGGTCGATGGTACCCAGAGGTTGTACGAGTTCTCTGACCTCGTTCGGGGATCGAACCATCTGCGCTTCACCAGTTTTTATTTTCTCCAAGCACCCAAAGGAATTGATATCCGTGATAGGGCCTGGAACTGCCATGGGCTGGCGGCCGAGACTTGCCGCCCACTGCAGGGTATTGAGAGCCCCGGAACGCCATGCGGCTTGAGTGACAACGGTTCCTTGCCCAAGAACTGCCGCGAGCCGGTTGCGCGTGAGGAAGCGGTGCCGATACGGCGGCGCATCTGGAGGGTATTCGCTGATGAGTGCCCCACCAGGGGATTTCGCTATGGACCGAAACAGTGCCCTATTTGCCGCTGGATAGCTTCGATTGATTCCGCATGCCTGAACGACCACGGTCGCTCCACCCGCGTTGAGAGCTGTAGCGTGTGCGATGGTGTCCACGCCGAGTGCTCCCCCGGAAATAATGGTCCATTGGTGTTTGACGAGCCCTGCAACCATGAGTTCAGTGACATCGCGTCCGTATGCGGAAACAGCGCGAGTTCCTACCACTGTCAGTGATTGAGCGGTTAGAGCACGAATATTTGCCCCCTTGACCCACAGTGCATGGGGCCTCGCTGCGTCAGGTTGCTGACCTTTTGGGGACTGGCTCATGCCACGCTCAGCGAACCCGAAGCCCGAATCAAAAAGCTCACCTGGCCATTCCTTGTCCTCGGGTGTTATTAATCTAGCGCCGCAGTCATGGGCTTTGTCTAGGTCCTCTTTCGCCCGATCAATATGATAGCGAGCGGCCGTTGCAGCCGCTAAGGAGCCGATCCACGGAGCCCGCTTTTTGACTCCACACGCAATCTCCTCAATATCATGGCCTTGATCGATCAGGGCTTGGAGATGCCGGCTGGGACCTTCGATGACGCGCGATAGATAGGCCCACGCTTCGATTCTTGAGTCAGATATTGGCATAAGATCTCTCCGATCCGCGCAGTTTACTGGCACGCGCGATATGATCTACCCCAGGCTGCGGCGCACCTTCGAGGTCGGCGAGGGTCCAAGCGATTTTTAAGATTCGATCAACTCCTCGTTGTGTGATGAGTCCGCGGGCTAGAAAACTACTCATCATCGCCATGGCTTCGTCGTCTGCGGGGTGGTTTCGGCGCACTACCGCTGGCTCCAATGTGGCATTGATCATTGGGCCGAAGCCCGCTTTTTCCCAACGATAACGCGCTCGACTTCGTGCTTGGCTCACCCGTTGGGCAATATTGGCAGAAGACTCGACAGTAGTCGCTGGGGTGACGGTTCCGCGGCTATGAGTCTTGGCATAGATATCGATCCGATCCCGCAGCGGTCCAGAAATATTAGCCAGGTACTTGACCCGCGTAGTGGCGGAGCAGGTACATTCACTAACTTCATGTGCTGCACAGCGGCACAGGTTGGCGGCCATAATGAGCAGAAACTGTGCTGGTAATTCGATGATGCGGTGGCGGCGCTGCAAGCGCACGCATCCTTGTTCAAGGGGGACGCGAAGATGATCGAGCACCCTAGCGGGGATCTCCGAAACCTCATCGAGGAAGAGGACTCCGTGATGTGCCAGCGATGCCGCACCGGGCTTAGGGTGCCCATGTCCTCCTCCGATGAGTGCCGCCGCGCTCACGCTGTGATGTGGGGCTACGAAGGGGGCACGATATGCCTCATGGCTCATTCGCTGCCCTGCACGAGCATAGATCGCTGCGGTTTCAATGGCTTCCGCTTGATTCAAAGGGGGAAGAATAGTGGGGATTCGCTCGGCGATCATGGATTTTCCACTTCCCCTAGGCCCGGTTAAAAAGAGTGAGTGACCGCCAGCAGCCGCAATTTCGGCTGCCTCTTTCGCTACTGATTGATCCATGATCTGGTTCATATCAACGACACCCTGTGGTGGTGTCTGTGGGTTGGGGCAACTCGATACGGTTGGGAGGACTATATCCCCTCGTAGCCAAGCCACGATATCGCCGACAGTCTTCGCCGCCCTGATCTCAACGCCGATACCGGCGGCTACTTGAGCTTCTTCGATATTGGCATGAGGAATGATCGCTGTTGGTATTTTATTACGATGAGCGCACAGTATTCCAGGTAAGGTCCCACGAACCCCGCGGAGGCGACCATCTAAACCGATTTCTCCCACAATCAAGGTGCGAGCGGCGCGCCTATGAAGATCTGTGTCTCCCGATTGCGCAACTAAGATGGCGGTGGCTATAGCGGCATCGAAGTGGTTGCCCGTTTTGCTGATATCCCCGGGCAGGAGGTTCACCGTGATCTTAGTCTTCGGCCAAGGAAGGTTGCGATTGTGGGCGGCTGTTTTTATGCGATCTTTAGCCTCGATAACTGCGGCCGACGCCATCCCTACGATATAGGTTCCAGGCAGACCCGGCCCTATATTTGCTTCCACTTCTACGGGTATGGGGTTGATCCCATCAAAGGCTACTGAATAAGTTTTAGCGAGCACCCGAGTCCACCCCTCGATACCAGGTGATCTCAGCGAAGCGACCATCGCGTGTGACCACAGTGATAACGTCAAATCGCATGGGCAGGAAAATTCGCGTTTTCGCCCATAAAATCGCGGTGGCCCGCATCCGCCGTAGTTTCTTCTGATCTACTGCTTCAGCGGCTCCATAGGTGTAGGAGCTTCGAGTTTTCACTTCTACCACCACACGTATGCGGTGGAGGGGATCGTAGGCGATAATATCGATCTCTCCGCATGGATAGGCGATATTGCGACCAAGGATCTTAAGACCTCGCCGCCGCAGAAAATCGACGGCTGCGTTCTCGCCGACGGTGGCGAGTATTGGAGGTGGCAGTTGCTGAGTTGAAGAAGATAAAGAGGTTATAGACATTGGGGTGCTCTTCTCTAGCAAGGCATAAAACTTAAAGTGATTGGACGCAGATTTTTCTGCGCTCACTTCTTAGCGTTGACGAGAACGGGCACCGTGGCAAAGGTAAAATATGCTGGCAAACAGATTCTGTGGGATTCTGCTTAAAGGGTCCATATGGACCATAGCTATCATTGGTCTAAATGGACCCGTAAAAGATCGAGTTGCGTTGCCTCTAGTCAGGGATGACTAACTCAGGTTTATCTAGTTCTTCAATATTGACATCTTTGTACGTTATAACTCTCACGTAGCGAACAAAGCGTGCGGCTCGGTACATATCCCACACCCAGGCGTCGGACATCCGAACTTCATAGTAAACATCAGCGCCGTTGGTATGCGGGATGAGCTCCACCGCATTAGCAAGATAGAAGCGCCGATCAGTTTCTATCACATAGGAGAATTGACTAACCACATCCCGATACTCGCGGTATAGGGCTAGTTCGACATCAGCCTCATAATTCTCTAGATCTTCAGCGCTCATCAATCTGTTCCTCCCTTTGATGTGGGAAATTTTCTTGTGCCAGCCACTGCTTATGCGCTGCGGCTATATTTGCATAACTATAACGATGAATAGGGCTGGCTCCATGGAGGCGCACCGCGTGGATATGCTCACGGGTGCCATACCCTTTATGTCGGGCGAAATTATAGACAGGGTATTTCTCATGGAATTCCTCCATCACCGTATCCCGCGCGTATTTAGCCAGAACCGACGCGGCTGCAATGCACCGCGCTTGGCTATCGCCGCCGATAATCGGCAAGGAGGGCGCGGAAAAACCTTCAATGCGCAGGGCATCAGTCAGAATATAGTGCGGGCTTAGTTTTAATTGAGCCACCGCTCGACGCATACCAGAAGTATTCGCATTCTGAATTCCGCGGATATCAATTTCTGGGGCGCTGATATGAACAATTGCGCTTGCGAGTGCGTAGCGGAGGATCAGTGGGTATAACTGGGCTCTTTTTACCGGTGTGAGTTTTTTGGAATCGGTTAATTCCGCGAGTTCGGCAATGGGATGAGAGGGTAATATGCACGCGGCGATTGTAATAGGGCCAGCGCAACTCCCCCGCCCTGCTTCGTCGACCCCCGCAACGGGCCCTAGACCTGCTTTGTCTAGGGCGACTTCGAAGGTGCGAAGATATTTCAGGGTGCGCATGGATAATATGGTTTACTAATTGGTGCCTAGGTCTACGTGCTCAATAAAACCAGTGCGCGGTAGGGGGAAGAGAATAAAGGATACTTTACCTTTCACATTATCTACGGGGATGGTTCCTTGGGTGTTGTCCCCCAAGTGGTAGCGCGAATCGGCTGAGTTGGTTCGGTTATCTCCCATCATGAAGAGGTGTTGGTCGGGTACTTTAACCGGGCCGAAATATGGGCCCCCGCATGCATCGGAACCAGTGTCAGGCGAAATTGGGTATTGAGGTGGGGTATTGATAAAGGAATCGTTTGTTCGCTTCCCGTCAACCATGACGCCGGAATCACCCGGCAAACACTGCACGGTTTGTCCTCCCGTAGCAATGACGCGCTTGACTAGATCGTTTTCATCTGGAGCGACGAATCCGATGAAGGCTCCTGCCTCCTGGAGACCAGAGATAAGAGGATTGGTGGAGCGCGAAGATACGAAATTCGTGTTCCATGAATCGGTACCCTTAAATACCACTACATCGCCTGGCTGAGGGTCATCGAATGCGTAGGTTATTTTCTCTACAAAGATGCGGTCGCCGAAGCAACCCGCGCATCCATGCAAAGTGGGTTCCATCGATTGCGAGGGTATGAGATAGATGCGGCCGACGAATACTTGCAGAATCGAAATGAAGATAATGGTGAGGAGAACAACCAGCGGTATCTCGATATACCAGGGCTTTCCCTTCTTCTCTTTCGGCTTCTTATCGTCGGGATCTTTCGCGCCCGATGCGTCATATTCTGGATGCTGATTCACACTGTGGAATCTTAGCAGCATCTCGTGCAGCGTCTGATTCCTATTGCTAGATATCGGATGACTAAGCTGAGCTGGCACCAACAAAAAATCCTGTGGGCGGATGGTCTCCGTACCCACAGGATGAATTCTTTTTACGCCAGAAAAATTAGCGCTTTTCGCGAATCTTGGCAGCCTTACCACGTAGATCACGCAGGTAGTACAGCTTAGCTCGGCGAACACGGCCCCGAGTGATCACGTCGATCTTTTCAATATTGGGGGTGTGCACTGGGAACGTACGCTCCACACCGATACCGAAGGACACCTTGCGGACGGTGAAAGTCTCACGGATGCCGGATCCCTGGCGGCGGATTACGACACCTTTGAAAATCTGCACACGAGACTTGCTGCCCTCAATAACCTTAACGTGGACGTCAAGAGTATCGCCGGCGCGGAAATCTGGGATATCGTCGCGCAATGAAGCTGCATCAACTTTGTCAAGAAGGTTCACAGTTAAACCAATCCTTTTCTTTTATAGGAAAGAGGAACCTAGCGGCACTTCCTTCTAAAAAAACTTTTGGGCGCTCGTGCTGGTTCATATCCACTACAGAGTATTGAAGGCTGGCAAGAAACCAGACAACTGTGGGAATATTACCGTTGTTAGCTAGGAACATCAAGTTAGCTCAGGGAGGCCACCATCCGTCGCTTGCGGTCTCTTCAGCTCCCTCCTTTTCACCGCGCAGAGATCTGCTCCTTCGAGCGTGAGGAGAAATTCCTTGATGACCATGGGGGCTGCGAACCCGCCGAGTGAGTGCGCCGCTACGACGCGGTGACATGGGACGATGAGCAGGAGTGGATTGGCTCCAAGTGCGCGTCCCACCGCTCGGGCGGTTCTTGGTTTTCCAATAGCACGAGCTAATCCTCCGTAGGTGATCATCTCCCCCCTCGGAAGGGTTTGAAGGGCTCGGTATACACGCATCGCAAAGTCGGTTCCCTGAATCTCAGGCGTGATGAGACCCTCGTCAGGTTCGTCTCCGGCAAAATACTGAGCTAACCACTGTCGTAATCCAGCCGCAGCATGAGCTGGAACGGTATCATTCGAGATCTGATTCTCGTCGGGGAAGCCGCGCTGTTCGCGGTGCCACAAACCCACAATACGCGTTCCGCAGAAACGGGCCCGCAATTGTCCTACTGGAGAGTCGATATCGATGCTCGCATAGTTTGGTAGGCGCGCCATGGCGAGACTAGTTTTGTTCCAGGTTATTTTCCAGGCCGGCGCGTCGCATGGCATCAGCTAGAGAGCCGGAGGCCGACGCTTGCTGCTTCCTCTGCGGCTGTTTTTTATTAGGAGACCGCGTCGCTTTTTCATCTCGAAGGCGCATGCTGAGACTAATTCGATGGCGCTGGGGATCCACGTCGAGAACCTTCACGCGCACGACTTGGCCCGAACGGACAACCTCGTGGGGATCAGAGATAAATTTCTCACTCATAGCGGAAATATGCACTAATCCGTCTTGATGAACCCCAATATCAACAAATGCACCAAATTGGGCAACGTTGGTCACAGTTCCCTCTAGAATCATGCCTGGCTGGACGTCACCAATCGAGGTCACGCCTTCCTTAAAGACCGCCGTTTTGAATTCTGGGCGAGGATCTCGACCAGGCTTATCTAATTCAGCCAGAATATCTACCACGGTGGGAACACCGAACATATCGTCTGCGAAGTCAGCTGGATTGAGGGAGCTGAGAAGCCTGGTATTACCTATGAGGTCAGCAACGTCGAGGTTGGCGCTGCGTGCAATCGCGCGCACGACCGGATAAGCCTCTGGGTGCACGGCGGAAGCGTCGAGGGGATCTGCGGCACCGGTGACTCTTAAAAATCCAGCGCACTGTTCGAAGGCCCGCGGCCCCAGACGGGGTACGTTCTTGAGTGCAGCTCGAGAGCTGAAAGAACCATGCTCATTGCGGTAAGAAATGATGTGGCTGGCGATCGTTGGGGTGATACCAGCCACCTTGGTGAGCAAAGGATGGGAGGCGGTGTTGAGATCTACGCCGACCCCGTTGACGGCATCTTCAACGACGGCATCAAGAGTTGACGCTAACTTTGCCTGGTTGACATCATGCTGATACTGGCCCACCCCAATTGCCTTCGGATCGATCTTGACCAATTCGGCGAGGGGATCCTGCAAGCGCCGAGCAATGGAGACAGCGCCGCGCAGGGAGACATCCATATCGGGAAATTCCTGCGCTGCTAGTTCGGACGCAGAATACACCGAGGCACCAGACTCGCTCACGACCACTGGGATCGGGCGGGCTGCGCCGGATTGTGAGGTAGCAGCGGCAATTTCTGTTGCTAGTTTCTCCGTTTCTCTCGAGGCCGTTCCGTTGCCGATTGCGATTAGTTCCACTGCATAGTGTTGGCACAGGTGAGTGAGGTGCTGGCACGTCTTGTCCCACTGGTTGTGAGGCTGATGGGGATAGACCACAGCGGTATCGAGAACTTTTCCGGTGCCGTCGATCACCGCACATTTCACTCCGTGGCGATAGCCCGGATCCAAACCTAAAGTGGTGCGTTGACCCGCGGGCGCTGCAAGCAGGACATCTTTGAGATTGCGGGCAAAAACATCGAGGGCGCCTGCTTCGGCCTTCTCATTTAAGCGCATCCGCGTATCGAGGCTCGCACCGACATAAAGCTTGGTTTTCCAGCCCCATCGCACCGCGTGGTCGAGCCATGGATACCCAGCGGTGAGCCCCAGATGCTTCATGACCAGTCCGATATAGAATTCATCATCCCCCGGGTTTAATTCGAGCTTAAGAATCCCTTCTTTCTCTCCTCTCATGATCGCCAGAATGCGATGGGAAGGGAGGCTATGGAAGGGTTGGCAGAAATCGAAGTAGTCGGCGTATTTCGCCCCTTCCTCAGCTTTACCATCAATTAATTGTGAAGATAGTACTCCATTTCTAAACATGGCCTCGCGGATCTCAGTGAGCAGATCCGGGTAGAATGTCAACCGGTCAACAAAAATGGCAAGCGCACCTTTATGCACAGCCTTGATATCAGGGAAATCGGCGTGGATAAATCGCGCTGCATACTCATCTGGGTCATGGGGTTTATCGGTCATGAGCTCGTCGAGGAGGGCTTCGAGACCTGCTTCGCGTGCGGTATCAGCCTTGGTTTTCCGGCGCTTTTTATAGGGTGCGTAGAGATCTTCTAGGCGGGCTTTATTCTCGCATCCCGCAATGAGCTCACGCAGTGTGGGGGTAAGTTTGCCCTGCTCGTCGATGGCACTGAGGACAACGTGCTTACGGGCCTGAAATTCCTCTAAATATTGGCTGCGTTGGTGAATATGACGCAGTTGGGAATCGTCAAGTCCACCGGTGTGTTCCTTGCGATAACGGGCGATAAAGGGAACGGTATTTCCAGCGTCGATTAGCGCCAGGGCACGGCGAACTTGATCGGGGTCGACACTGAGTTCCGTGGCAATGGTCTCGACATGAAACGCTGCTGACTCACTCATGAGCGTTATTGTAGTCAGGCCAGAAATCGATTGTGAAAAGGAAAATACTACCGCCATCATGGACTTCGACGACGGTAGTATAGGAGGAAGGTTCTAGCCAGTATGCCCTTTCAGGAGGTCTGCAAAGCTTCTGACTTCGGGATTAATGGTGGTATTGGAGCTACGCTGCGGTAGTGAATCGTAATCGGGACCGAATCCAACAACTCCGGAGTTGGTGCTCACAATATGCTCTGCAAGTTCGGTAGCAGCACGGTTGACGCGGTGTTCGATCTCGCTGTCGGAACCGAAATCATCGGTGGCCACGAAGACCGCAGTTGGCACAACCACAGCTCTCATATAGGCAAATAGCGGGCGCATCGCATATTCGAGAGCGAGCGAATGCCGTGGGGTTCCCGCGGTAGCTGCGATCAAGACAGGCATCCGAGTTAATGCCTGCGGATCGAGAGTGTCAATGAACATCTTAAATAGCCCTGAGTAACTTGCCGCAAAGATGGGGGTTGCCGCCACCACAGCGTGAGCGTCGGTGACGTTGTCCATAGCCTCACGCAGTTTATCGGTATAGATACCTGTGGTCATCACCGTGGCAAGATCAGTTGCGTATTCGGTGAGGTTCACATACTCAACCTCAAGTCCCTCACCCCGCTTAGAAACCTGGGCCACCACCGATTGCGCAATACGTTCGGCCAAAAGCCTGGTACTCGAGGGGCTAGACATTCCAGCGTTAAGCACTAATAGTTTCTTCATCTCTATCTACTTTCCTTCAGCCGGAATAACGAGGCGATGGTACGAGTTCTCACCTTCAGCAACCAAGCTCGCGTGGGTTGGAGGATCGCTTGGTACGTGGGCGGGGCGACGAGCTTCGAATTCTTGTCGTAGTACTGGGGCGATTTCCTTACCCAGAATCTCGATCTGCTCGAGCACAACCTCCTGAGGAAGACCGGCATGGTCGATTAGGAACATCAAACGCTGGAAGTCGCCTACCGCATCGGCATAGCCGAGGTACCGTTCAATGATCTGTTCTGGGGTCCCCACCGTCAGTGGGGTCATGCGAGTGAAATCTTCCATAGAAGGCCCGTGTCCATATACTGGCGCCTCGTCGAAATAAGGGCGGAAAAACTCCTGAGCCTTACGCTCGGTTTCGGCAGCGAAGAATTGTCCCCCGAGACCGACTATTGCTTGATCGGCGGCACCGTGTCCGTAGTGCTCGAAACGCTGGCGATAGAGATTCACCATGCTGGCGGTATGTTCGATATTCCAAAATATATTGTTATGGAAAAACCCATCACCATAATAAGCTGCTTGCTCGGCAATCTCGGTGGAGCGGATGGAGCCGTGCCAGACAAAGGGGGCTACGTCGTCGAGGGGCCGCGGAACGGCTGTGAACTGTTGTAGTGGGGTGCGGAATTCCCCCTTCCAGTTGACCTTTTCCTCACGCCACAATCGACGTAAAAGGTGGTAATTTTCTACTGCTAATTCAATGCCTTTGCGGATATCTTTACCAAACCAAGGATAAACGGGGCCGGTATTACCACGGCCCATCATCAGGTCCACCCGGCCTTCCGCTAGATGCTGGACATACGCATAATCTTCAGCGATTCGAACGGGGTCGGTGGTGGTAATCAGAGTCGTAGCTGTGGTGAACTGGATATGACGAGTTTGAGCCGCTAAGTGAGCCATTAAGATGGGCGGATTCGCCGGAGCCACGAAAGGCGGGTTGTGGTGTTGCCCTGTACCGAAAACGTCGAGGCCTACTTCTTCGGCCTTCTTGGCTATGTCTACGGTGGCCTTAATGCGCTCGTGTTCGGTTGGGGTTGTACCTGTCGTTGGGTCTTTGGTTACGTCGCCGATTGAGAAAATTCCGATTTGCATAACCATAGAATAAATAAAAGTTGTAGACGTGTCAACAACTAGGGACTCTCAACCCTCATCCCCGGCTCACCACCACAAAATTTGCAGCTTAATGTTCTACCTCGACCGCTTGTTGTGCCTACACAGAGGTTAAGCACCGCTCATATCTAGCGAATCAGCTCTCCTCAGTTTTAAATTGGCAGATAGCATCGATGTGGGGATTTACACTTCCCTCCACACTGGTGCCATACCAGTAGGTTTGAGGGGGAAACGAGGAGCTTACAGCCTGGGTAGCCGCCTTCAAGTCCAACTTGGTTGATCCGTGGATCAGTACCCTAAATAGGACTTCAACCAAAGGAACGCGGCCCTCACGCTGTTCATATTCCGAAACCAGCATATTTTCCGGCTCGCAGCTCATGGTTACCGCCTCACTATGAATCGCACGCACTGTATAACCGTGCGATTTAAGAGCTACCGGTAAATCGGCCACGAGTTGATCGAGTGCCAACGGATCCATCAATACGGAAAGATCAGTTGTCACAGCTCGATTAGTCATCGAATTCCGTTCCTCGCTCTTTCTTTGTAGGTTGGTCGGCGAAGAAGGTGCATTCACGTAAAGCCTGCATATCTCGAGCACTCAACTCTACTGCGTCCAAGAGATCCGGGCGTACGAGATAAGTTCTTAAAAGAGCTTGATCGCGACGCCACCGCGCCACTTTTTGGTGATTACCGGAGAAAAGTACCTCCGGGACATCAAGATTACGCCACTGCCGCGGCTTGGTATAACTTGGCCCCTCAAGCAAACCAGTGGAAAAACTATCGTCCTCATGGCTGAGCTGATTGCCTAAGACGCCAGGAATCAATCTCACCACGGCTTCGGCAATGACTAAAGTAGCTACTTCCCCACCGATGAGAACATAATCACCAATGGAGACCTCACGCACCCGATAACGTTTGTGAGCGTCATCGATGACTCGCTGATCAATACCCTCATAACGCCCGCAGGCAAAGACGATATGATCTTCCACCGCAAATTCCTCTGCATCCCGCTGGCTAAAGGGTTTACCCGACGGGGTGGGAACCACAAGCAGGGGTCGAGGATCTCGACAATCCGCACGGGCTTCATCAAGGGTGGAGGAATTATCGCTGGACCTGTGACGGTGCGCCGTGGCGGAGCTAAGATCCTGAGCAGTGGAGAATAGTCCATCTCGCGTAGCTATATCGTCGAGGGCTGGCCCCCACACCGTCGGTTTCATGACCATACCAGGTCCTCCACCATAGGGAGTATCATCGACCGATTTATGCACATCATGAGCCCACTGGCGTAAATCATGCACGCCAACTTCAAGAATTTTCTGCTCAATAGCCTTCCCGAGGAGTGCATGGCGTAGTGGCTCAAGATATTCGGGGAATATTGTGATGATATCAAGACGCATTACAGATCCAGGAGCCCTTCGGGAGGGGTAATAACCAGGAAGCCAGATTCGAGGTTAATATCTGGCACGATGGCGTGCACAAAAGGTATCAGCGCCTCTTTGCCCGAACGCAACCGTACTTCAAGTAGTTCACCTGCTGGTCCGTGGCTTACTCCGATAACCTCGCCAATATGTAGACCGTTATGGTGGACCTCCAGACCTTCCAATTCGTGGTCATAAAAGGCCTCTTCGTCATCCTCAGCATCAAGGGGCTCGGCATAAAAGTGAGTGCCGCGCAAACTATCCGCTTGAGTGCGGTCAGCAATTTCTTCAAATTTAATTAATAACCGATGCTGATGTGGCCTGAGACTCTCAATAGTTAATACGCTATCCTTGCGGCCCTGACGAGCCTTCAGGGGCTCACCGACCCGAAACCGAAGCTCCGGATCATCAGTGGTTATCTCTACAGCCACTTCGCCCTTGATCCCGTGGGATTTTACTACCTTGCCAATCATCAATTCCATGGTCAATACCATAGCAAACACTGCTTAGAGCATAATCCCTGGGCATAAATTTTGGCGCAGAACTATCGGGACTGAACTATAGTGGCGGGTATGAATACTGAGCCCGTACATACCCCAGAGACTTTCGGCAACCTCGACCGCACCGACAGCGGTCTCACCGTCATCGACGCCCCGCAGGCAGCACCACAACCGCACGGGGATAAACCCGGGGTGCAAAGGGTAGCTCGAGCAAATGGCGCGAATATCATTCTCTTTAATTTCGCCCCAGGCCAAGAGCTCAAAGATCACAAGGCAGCGCACCCCATCACAGTGCAATGTTTAGCCGGCTCACTTGTCTTCGGCTGTCATGGCGATAATATCGTCCTAACCCCTGGACGTGTTATTCACTTGGATGCGCATACGGTCCACCGCGTGAGTTGTCCGACCGATGCCGCAGCTGAGAATATTCTGCTTCTCACCATGCTCACACCGGTTAAGGTTTAGCTAGCGCCCTTGCAAAGCACTGAGATTTTCGGCAGCAGCCTCGTAGAGCTCATTGATAATCGGATCATTGAATTCTCCATTTTCCACCATATCGATAACATTGCGATAGCACAGAGCTGCCGATTCGTTCTCCCCTAGTTCCTCGCGCACAGCACCCATCTCGTAGGTGGCATAAATCAGTGGCGTCCGGTGGGCGGGATCGGGGGAATGCTCGGCAATCTCGACACAGCGACCTAAGTAGTAAATGGCACTGGACCAATCCCCTTCGCTCTGCGCAAATATTCCACAATCGTATAGGTACCTTACCGCTTCGGTAACCGATGACACCATGTCGAGACCGTGGCGATCCAGTTCCACGTGCTCCCAAATATTTCGAACGAGAAATTCTACCGCTTCGTTAATCTGCTCGATTTTCAGCGCCCGGTAGATATCGCTCATAGCTTCTTCACAGTGACCATCCTGATATAAGCGTTGGGCTCGTTCGGCAAGAACCAAGGCTAATAGAGAACGCCCACGATGAGACTCCTCGTACGAATCTGCTGCAAAATGAGCGGCTCGTTCCCCAAGAAACGTGGTGGCGGTGGCGTTATCTCCCGTCTTCAGCGCTTCGGCATGTAAATAGAGAGCTAGAATAACTCCGTAATCGCTGACAGGGGCGCGCTTTTCATAGTCAGCGAGAATATCTAAAGCTTCCTCTGTGGCTACACCAGGTTCGACAGTGACCAAACACTCGATGCGCATGGCTTGGAGTTCGTGGTGGGTTGTCAGAGACAGAAACTCTTGGCCGACTTTAGCGTCGTCGCGCTCCTGCTCCGGACGCGCGTCCCAATCGTAGAATTCCATTAATCGATCAATCTCAATCAATGCCTCTGGGTAACGCGCCCCAGCCATGAGATAGAGAGCATACTTCTTGCGCGCAATGAATTCGACCCCGGGACTATCCTGCATGAGCGCTAAATCGGCAAGAGTCCGCGTGTGCTCCTGGAGCACGGGGAGGATAACGGGATCCTGTATGGCACCTGACGATTCCACGCTATCGAGAAACTCGATATAGAAGTCAAGACCCGCGCTCGTATTCCGAACTTCTGGCCAGGAGAGGACACGCTCATAACAGTGGATCCGTTCCAAGCCATCAAGAAGCGCGAGATTTCTTTCTAAGATAGCCACAATAGAATCAGGAACCATGGAAAAGAGCACATCGCGACGTTCGCCCAACCACGGTATAAAAACTCGCAAAAATTTGCGACCTTGCCACGTATTTTCCAACATAGTTAAAAGCTGCAAACCAGTGAACTCGTGAGCTGGTTCTAAAGCGATCGAGTTCAGTCGCTGCAGTAACTGGGCGACGGGAGTGGTATAGCCAGGCTCCGTCTGTAGGCGCGCATATTCGAGCCAGCACCACCCACTATTGCCGGAAAAAGGGAGAGAAGAGGCCTTCAGGGCGTGCTCTTTTACCCTGTCCCATCGATTAAATTCGGCGTGCATCTCACACAGATAGATGTGAATACGACCCTGTTGCGCATCGTCGACCGTAGCAAGTAATTTCTCTAGTTTCTCGATCGCATCCTCGATATCACGATCGAGACCGCTGGCAGCGAGATGCAGACATTCCTCTATGGGATCCACTCTCAAGTTCTCCCTTCCCAAGGGTTAACAAAGCCCTTTTCAGTGCCTCGCCATCATTCTAGATCACGGATGCACACCGAAAAGGGCTGCGAAAAAATTAGGAAGAATTACTCTGAATCCTCGACTGATTCCTCAGCTTTAGCTTCTTCCTTAGCTTTAGCTTCTGCTTCTGCCTTAGCCTTAGCGTCAGCTTCTTCCTTAGCCTTACGCTTCTTTTCCGTAATAGCCTCAGCAGTAGGGCCCTCATTAGCCTCAGCGAGTGCCTTGTTGAAGAGCTCGAGCTTGGAAGGCTTCTCTTCTGCCACCTTCAAGGTACCTTCAGCACCAGGTAGTCCCTTAAACTTCTGCCAATCGCCTGTCACCTTTAGCAGAGCGAGAACAGGCTCGGTAGGTTGAGCACCCACGCTCAACCAGTACTGAGCACGCTCAGAGTCGATCTGGATGACAGATGGGTCTTCTTTGGGTTGGTAAATGCCAAGGTTCTCAATGACCTTACCATCGCGTCGAGTGCGAGCATCAGCCACAACCACGCGGTATTGAGGAGTGCGAATCTTACCGAGACGCTGGAGCTTAATCTTGACAGCCATGAAGGCTTCCTTTCAGTCACTGGGCCGTTCAGACACCGGAAAATATACCGGCCGGTTGCGCCCCTTTCGTATTTATCCTGCGATGTGACGTACCGTTCGGCCGGAGCCGGAGGCGGTGTAATCTGCAGGTTGCGGGGTTATCTAAAATCGTAGATAACCCCGCCAAGACTAGTACACCTCCTGTATTCGGGTCAAACTAGCGCCCTTTGCCAAAGTCGAGATTATTCAGATCGATATTTTCCATACCCTTGGGCATCTGGGGAAAACCGCCGCCCATTTGCTGCTGCATTCTTTGTAATTCCGCAAGATCAGGCATACCCTGACCTTGACGCTTCGGGGCCTTCCGCTTCCCGTTCTTCTTCCGACGACCCTTAGCTTGCTTCTTGGTGGCGCTTCGATTAGGAAAGCCTCCTGGCATACCCATGGAGCCAGCCATCTTTCCCATCATCTTTTTGGCTTCGAAGAAACGGTCAATCAGCTGATTGACGTCGCTCACACTCACTCCGGAGCCACGTGCAATTCGCTTGCGGCGGGAAGCATTCAGAATTTTGGGGTTTTCACGCTCAGCGGGGGTCATACCACGAATAATTGCTTGGATGCGATCGAGCTGTTTCTCATCGACCATATCCGCGACCTTGGCCATCTGCGAGCCCCCAGGCAGCATCTTCAGAAGATTGCCTATTGGCCCCATCTTGCGGATCATCAGCATTTGATTAAGGAAGTCCTCGAGCGTGAGCTCACCCGAAGCGAGCTTGCCCGCAGCATCCATAGCTTGTTCTTGGTCGATGGACTTTTCGGCCTGTTCGATCAAGGAAAGCACATCGCCCATGCCGAGGATTCGGCTGGACATGCGATCAGGGTGGAAAACGTCGAAATCTTCGAGCTTCTCACCTGTGGAAGCGAACATAATCGGTTTGCCGGTGACTTCGCGAATCGAAAGCGCTGCACCACCTCGGGCATCACCGTCGAGCTTGGTGAGCACTACGCCCGTGAAATCAACGCCGTCACGGAAGGCCTGCGCGGTATGCACCGCGTCCTGGCCAATCATGGCATCGATGACAAAGAGCACCTCATCAGGGTTGATAGCATCACGGATCCCGCGTGCTTGGTCCATGAGAGTCTCATCGATACCAAGGCGTCCAGCAGTATCGACGATCACCACGTCGTGCATTTTGGTTTTGGCATGGGCGATACCAGCGGCGGCCACCTCGATCGGATCCGCATGGGAGGTGCCCATTTCATGATCGACGGTATCAATGGAGGTTCCTGGATCTGGAGCGAAGGTCGGAACCCCAGCGCGGTCGCCGACGATTTCAAGCTGCTGCACTGCACCAGGGCGCTGTAGGTCGCAGGCCACTAAAACTGGAGTGTGACCTTGATCTTTCAGGTATTTTGCAAGTTTGCCGGCGAGAGTAGTCTTACCCGCTCCTTGAAGACCAGCGAGCATGATAACCGTGGGAGGAGTTTTGGCTAGGCTGAGACGGCGGGTTTCCCCACCAAGTATGCCTGTGAGTTCTTGGTCGACGATCTTAATGACTTGCTCAGCTGGATTGAGAGCCTTGGAAACTTCGGCCCCAAGCGCGCGGTCTTTGATTCGAGAGATAAAGCCACGCACGACGGGGAGAGAAACATCGGCTTCGAGGAGGGCGAGTCGAATCTCGCGAGCCACCGCATTGACGTCAGCTTCTGAGACGCGACCTTTTGATCGCAGCCCCGTGAGGGCTTTGCCGAGGCGGTCTGATAGAGATTCAAACACGTTACTACTCATCTCCTTAATATCTTATGCTCAGCCTCGCTCCGAGGTCTCCGCACAGTTCTCTTCCCACCTATACTAACCTCTGCTTAACACTCGGGTCACGTCACGGTCTACGGCAGCTCGCTCATATCCCGGTTTGAGCGAGCACACCACAATAATGGTTGCCCCTGGAGTAGACATGCTCAGCCAGTGTAGATCGGGCAGAACCCCCATGAGGGTCCCCAGTGCGGCGCGCCGATCACTGGTACGAATTTCTAATATATCTCCGTGCCAGTAGGTGACTGGGTCGGAGCGCGTAACAGGTGGCAGCGCCGAATAAACTCCTGATTTATAGGCTTGGATGAATTCTCCCTTATCGAAACCAGTGCCTAGCGTGTTGTAGACGGTCAATTCAGCGATGATCTTCCCCCGTGATCCATCGTCGATAAAGTCTGCTTCAGTAATTGTCCATCCTTTAGCTGCGATGAGGGCAAAAAGCCTAATACTCTCTCGCCAGTACTCCCCTTCCCAGCAGATTCTGGCTTGGGATTCTTCTCCTCCTAACAGGTCCAAACCCGCGCGATAGCGAATAACCGGAGGCCGTGGTTGATGGCTGTGCAACTGAGCACGAGCTTTGGAAATGAGCAGCCTCGAGCCCGATTGCAGAGCTGGGGACCACACACCAGGACCGGTAGCTTGGGCATCTGCGGCTACTAAGACCTCTAATAACTCGAGAACAAGGAAATTGTATCCAAGGGTGTCTAAAAGCGTGTCGCGGATATTATCGGATTCAATGTCCTGGGTTGCGATGAGCCTTGGAATAAGAGTGTGATGCAGAACAACGGCGTGGACCACCGCTTGATCTTGAGCTGAGAGCTTTAAAGTCTGGGCCATCTCGACAACCATCTGCGCCCCAACCTCCTGATGACTTCGGTGGTGACCTTTGCCAATATCATGGTAGAGGGCAGATAGGAAAAGGAGGTCAGGACGGGAGACACGGCCCCGAGACCGAGCACAAAACTCTAGGACCTTAAGGCTATGTCGATCCACGGTGTGGATGTGGGTAGGTTCTCTGGGCAACATTCCCCGAATACGCCCCCAACCAGGGCAAATATTTTCCCATAACCCGTATTCGTCGAGCTCCAGAATCACCCGAGCGCTATGATCTGGTGAGGAAAGAAGAGCAAAGAAATCCCCTGTCATCGTTTTCGTCCATTCATGGCGATTCGCCCTGGGGACGGTGATGAGCTGTCGCCAGACCGAGCGTCGAATGGGCATTCCAGTTCGTGCGCCAGCCGCAGCTACGCGAAGCACCAGCCCTGGGTCGCCGAGATTCGGTTGCCGGGCGAGTGTAATCTCGCCATTCTCCTCAACAACGTCGATATCGAGAGGGCGACGCTGGGCACTTCGCGCAGGGGAATTACGGCGCAGCAGATGCCTCGTCGACGCTAGAGCGGTAGTCAGAGCACCATCGATGCGGTGGGCTGCGTGAGCGAGATCCCGAGAGAGCGCATACCGGTCTGAGTAGCCCAGATCTTCTGCGACATCCACAGCGAATTCCGGATCCAGCACATCGCGTGCGCGCCGGGCATGGTAATGCAAGAGGGTGCGCGAATCCACTAATAAAGCACGTTCTTTGGATAGATCGGGGATATCGACCATATGGCCAAGGGCTAGAGCACGCAAAAATTCGTGATCGCGCAGACCCCCACGTCCATGTTTTAGATCCGGTCGCGTCATCGCAACGACAGAGCCAGAACGTCGCCACCGTGCGATGGCAAGGTCGACAAAAGCATTAAAGTTCCGGTTGAGATGGACTCGCCACCTACGCAGCACAGCGTCCCTGGTGGCCGACGTTAATTCTTTATCGCCGCGAATATGCTTGAGTTCTAATAGAGCCAATGCCGCGGTGGGATCGGAGTTGACTAATGAGACACACTCATCTCTGGTGCGCACCGCGTGATCGAGGCGGAAGGATGCATCCCATACTGGATACCACAGGTCCTGAAGATTCTCAGCGGCAATGGTGCCATCATAAATAAGCACCAGGTCCAGATCTGATTGCGGCTGCAGTTCACCGCGTGCCAGCGAGCCGGTGGCAGCGAGTGCGCTCCCTTTCGGTAGGCGGATATTGGCGAGGACGTGTGCGGCACGGGCTCTCGCGCGGTCACGGATATCGTGAGCACGCACAGAGCTAAATTGCCGCGGAGCCGCGCTCACCAGTACGCACGCGAACGACATCCAGCACGTTGGTGACCCAGACTTTACCGTCACCAATCTTACCGGTATGGGCTGCGTCGACGATGGCTGTGACGACATCGTCAATGATGGGATCCTCAACAACGACTTCGATTTTTACCTTGGGTACGAAGTCAATAGCATATTCGGCACCTCGGTAAACCTCGTTGTGGCCTTTTTGCTGACCGAATCCTTGAGCCTCGGTGACAGTCATAGCGTGAACTCCCACCTGCTCAAGCGCATCCTTGATATCCATCAATGTAAATGGTTTAACAATGGCAGTGACGAGCTTCATTATTTGTCCTTGCTAGGCTCCGTTAAGCCCACTGAAAATCTTTTGGGTACTCCCCAAAATAGTAGCCTAGCCAGCCTCCTGGCGGGGAGGCTGGCTAGGTGTCAAGAATGACCTTTTACTAACTACTAGTCATAGCGACCTCAGCCGAGGAGCGCATCAACGAAACTTTCTACTTCGAATGGAGCGAGGTCGTCGGCACCTTCACCCAAGCCCACAAGCTTGACTGGAACACCTAGGTTCTCTTGGACTTGGAAAACTATCCCACCTTTGGCTGTGCCATCGAGCTTGGTCAGCACCACACCAGTGATATTAACCACTTCACCGAAAACCTTGGCCTGATTTAAACCGTTTTGACCCGTCGTAGCATCGAGAACAAGCAGCACTTCATCGACGTTAGTCTTCTTTTCCACAACTCGTTTGACTTTGGCAAGCTGATCCATCAGATTGGCGGAATTGTGAAGTCGCCCAGCGGTGTCGATGACCACCACATCGGCTTTGTGGTCCACTCCACGTGAGACAGCATCGAAAGCTACGGATGCCGGATCGGCAGCCTCTGCACCGCGAACGACCTCTGCTCCAACCCGACGCCCCCAAGCTTCGAGCTGATCAGCTGCTGCGGCACGGAAGGTGTCGGCGGCACCGAGAAGCACCTTATGCCCCATCGATACCAGTACGCGCGCTAATTTACCGGTGGTTGTTGTCTTACCCGTCCCATTGACGCCGACCATCAAGATAATCGCCGGTTTACCTCCATAAGGGATAGCCTTAAGGGAACGATCCATGTCGGGCTTGCATGCTTTAATAAGGCATTCTCGAAGCATAGAACGCGCTTGAGCTTCAGATTCCACTCCACGGACCGCGATCATATCCCGTAGCTCTTCCACCACAGTCATGGTGATCGCCACCCCGAGGTCAGCTTGAATGAGCTCAGCTTCAATATCCTCCCACGCTTCTTCATCGAGATCGCCGGCAGAGAGTATTCCCAGCACAGATTGTCCAAAAACATTCTGCGAGCGCGCCAGTCGACCGCGCAGTCGACCCATGCGACCGGCTGCGGGAGCTATATCGTCGATGGTGCCTTCCACTCGAGCGCTTTCTGGGGAGCGATCAACAAGCCCATCGAGCCTTTCAGAGCTCGTGCTTACTTCTCCGTGAGCGGAGATATTAGCGGGTTCCACTAGCCCGGTTGGTGCGGTGTCTGAAGTGTCAGCAGCGTCCTCGGCTTTGTCATCACCGTCATTTTCTTCCAAGGCTGCGATATCTTCGAAATCAACGAGCTCGACGAAATTATCATCTAAATCATCGGCTACGCCCTCTGTATCAGCATCTACCGACCCGTTGTCTGGTAGTGCCTCGTCGGCCGCTGTGACAAGCTCAGCTTCCGGCTTAAAATCGCTCGAGATATCCGGCTTGAGATCCTTGGCACCGTCCGACGGCGGTATGGGGGCTAGTGGCTCCACCGTGGAGATCGGTGTTTGATCGGCTCCAGGAGGTTGCGGTGGATCGAGCAGCTCAGGGTGTTTCTCGGCTGGGGCGAATTGAAAGCCTCCATGAGCCTGATAATTTCCAGATTTTTGCTCTTGAGTTAGTTCTTTGGGTTGATCATCATCGGGTTTCTGGAACGCGATTGTTTTGGTTTTTCTACGTTTTAAGCCAATAACGATCAGGATGGCAACAATGATTGCCACCACGACGGCAGCTAGGATGATCCCATAGAGCGGTTCGATAGTCATGCTCCCATCTTGGCAAATTTAGAGGCTTTTCACACCTTGAACCGCGCCATGCATCAACTCTTATTGCCTAATAAAGTGTGGCCGCTCATGTGGCGGCCACACTTTATTAGGCAATTCCGGGTTTCGATAGAGCTAAAACTATCGCCTCTGCTGAGACCAGATCGCTGGTCACTAGATCGGGGACTATATCGGCCATGCGCGCCCACCCATCGGTGGCCGCATCAAGAGTTTTATTTGACGTAATGAGTCCGTGTGCCGATAACCTTGAAGCCAAAGCTAATACGAAAGAAACCACTGGGCTCAGCGCCCATAAATGTTCTTGATTATTGGTATCTACTCCATCGAGCTTATCGAAGCGGATCCGAGCAAGGGCGTAAACAGTCTTGTTGGTGCTGCGTAGTGTTCGCAAGATGGTCACGGCGGCGGCGATAAGCTTTTCACCAGCGAGCAGTTGGTTCAGCTCTGTGCGCTTATTAAAGGTTTCGAACACTGCCAGTAACCGTGAGCCGTCGTCTAAGACTGCGCCCGGGACAATATGAGCGTCGTCGAAAAGTTGCTGCAAAATTGCCCGCTGTTGCGCTGGGTCAAGACCCGCAATCATCACTGTAGAGCGATCAATGCAGGCAGAGTCAAGAGTCTGATCACGCCCGGTCTTTAGAATTTCCACGACATTCTCGCCCGCCACTGCTTGTAATTCGCGGTAGAGCTGCCGAGCGGCGCTCCGCTGCTCGGCTGTAATCCCCTCGGTTCCATAAAGGTTCGAGAGAGTACCCATCAGCTCGAGCGCCCCGATCCAAGCAGCGCGATGATGGGATTCATCGGATCCGGCGCTTTTATCGAAGATGCTTCGCACAAGGCCGGTTTCGATAAAGCGCCCTGGTTGCTGTTCAGAGGTAACGAGTGAGTGTGCCAAACCACGGATAGCGGCATTCGGTTGCGCACTAAACACAGTGCGCACCGCCTTGCGGAGTTCCCCCCGACGCCCCCCAGTTGCCAATATATCCCACAGTACTGGCATCACTGCTGCTTGGGTGGGAACCTGATCGGTTTCCCCCGAGAGGAAAGCACTCAGAGTCCCCAGTCCGCCGTCTAATTCCCCATAGAAACCCTGTTGCTCAAGGGTTTGAGCTTGCGGCCCTGGTGCCACCGGGGTGCGGAGGGCTGTAAAAGGATCGCGGCGATTAACCTGCACGATAAGGTTGCCAGATCCGATATAGCGCACCGGTAATTCAGCTCTACCCTCACTGAATTCCAGACGCTCGGCTGGCTCCCACGGCGCAGTTTCTGGCCAGACCCACACCCCCCAGTAGGGGCCCAATGCATCGGAGGTGATCGTGGAGCCGTCCAGTTTTATATGAGGTAGGTCTGCGATTTCGCTATCAGCTAATACCACCGAGATACGACGGTCGGTTGCGGGATCAGTCCATTCTAGATTGACTCGACCCGTAGGAAGCATGTGGGTGGCCCCGACAATCTTCGACATATGCGCTGTATAGGTATAACCACCGTCGGTGGTGGCCATAGTCGTGGTTTTAACCGGCTGTCCGTGACGGTTGATTACGGAGATCTTGGGATCGTTCATAGAGCGCGTACCGCGCACTCGAATCTCTCCCGCGAGATCGATATGGTGCGGGTGCACGGACATCCGTGATGCTCGCCACATCGCGGGTTCGATAATGGTGGGGAGTTCAAAGATGAGCCGCGGAGGCGAAAATCTCAGCGGGAGAGCGTCGCCCTCGTCGGTACTTATGACGAAGTCTGATCCTGGGTCAAGCGGCCCCACGGCAGGATGAGCCGGCTGCACCTCGAAGGATTTGTCACCAGGCTTAATGATGAGAGTTGCTTCTGAGAGACCTCCTTGGGACGGTATCCTGAAGGAGCCGCAGCCTCCTTGGAAAGTGCTGCGAGCTAAGGCTCCCTCCACTATGGCGAATTCATGGCGAAAGGATTCATTACGTGGTCCTCGAAGTCGCACCAGATATTCACCGACCCAGGGTGCGTCGTACAATTCTGGATCAAAGACCTCAAAAACGCCTCCTTCAGCGGGAACTTCCAAAGGCTCTGGTTGGGTGACTTCCTCACCTTGAGTTCCCGCGCCGGAAAACGAGGCAATAGAGAGGTACCACATCTCGCTGACACCGGAGCTAGTGGGTGGAAATTCTGCTAGCAGACTGGTGGAATGGACGCGCAGACCAGTCATCGTAAAAATATCGGGCAAGGCGTCATCGGGTGTCGAAAAGCTCACACGCTGCCGGGGGTCAATGGAACGAGCGCGTTTTAAATCGGCGTGGGTACCAGGCGCCACCGCGTCGATCGCTTGGGACTCGGCAAGGTCCACGTTATGGCAGGTCCACCCACTCCAGCCTTCGATAGCAAAGGACGCAGAAATAACATTGTGCGCGCCGGTGACAGGATCGATAAGCTTATAATCCTCTGGCACCAGAGCTCGCAGTTTCATATGGTGCAAGGATCGTTTATCGGTTACTGTGCCGCCGCGTTTATTAAAAAGGAGTATGGGGTCAGCAGCATCAACCACCGGCACATTCCACGTGATTGAGTTAGCTAAATCTTCGACGGTTACTTCACGAACGGGTTTGGGCAAGCTGATATCGAGTGGATCGGAATACCCTGTGACATCTCCCCACGAACGGCCTGTGCGATAAACCGTGGTGGAACCATCGATACTCACTCGCCAAGTGATCTCGCCCGAATCTGGCACTTTTTGTTCTGGCAGCCGCAGCAGCACCTTTTTGCGCCTAGCATCAAGAATAAGGCGTGGTCGCATCTCGCGATTAGCCACCCCTACGGCAGCCAATCTGTCTACGGTGCCCACTGGACGCTCTCGGAGTTCTGCTATAACCGCTTCCCTGATCGAAGTCACCAAAGATGTTCTCACGCCCTCATCTTCCCGATCCACCCACGAGTGTGGGTGCGCGAGGGCGAATTCGCGCACCGTAAGAACTCCGTCAAGGATTCGCTGGGCAAGCTCGGGGGCATGGGCAGAAAAACGAGAAAAATATGGAGGTAGCTTGTCTGGATTGCTATCGAGGGCTTCCAGCAAGAGAGGAACTTCCGTGTTGATCAGTCCAGCATGAAAGCAGAGGGTAGAGATGGGATCGGTATCAAATGTTGCTAGACCTCTACGCTTCAACGCGGCTTCTAGATCATCCTCGAGGAATTTCTCTAGCTCAGAAACTGTCTGCTGGGTGATATCAAGGCCCACACCGTTGAGGTATTCGTGGATAAAATTATCTGCATCAACGAGTTTCTGGGCACGTTGCACCAAGGTAATCAGCGCTGTGGATTCACTGATCTCTAGCAGCGCCTTGAGCGTTGAGCCTGCTGTGATCTGACGACTGAGGAAGATTCCGTATAATTTTTTGACCTTTTCCAGTTCGTCAGTTGCGAGATCGAGATCAGCAACCAAGGTTGCCGCATCGAGGTCGGCGGTGAGCTCGACGTCGTGTTGCGATGCCCATCCGAGGAGGGAGTCAGTGGGATCGGCAATAGGTTGAACCTCAGCGGGCATAGAGAGTTGCGTCCTTTCTCTTTTTAAAAAAGCAGAGTTTACCATGTTCTAAATGAAACCTAAGCGCTCATAAGGAGCTGGGGTTTTTATGTGTTCTCACTGGGTTCATTCGCTGCGAAATGACCTTGGTTACACCATCTCCGCGCATGGTCACACCATAGAGCACATTAGCTATATCCATAGTAGGTTTTTGGTGAGTAATGACGATCAGCTGTGAGTCTTCTCTAAGTTGTTCAAAGAGCGCTATCAGGCGACGCAGGTTGACATCATCGAGCGCGGCCTCCACCTCATCCATTACATAAAACGGGGAGGGTCGCGCTTTAAAAATAGCGACCAGTATTGCCAAAGCTGTGAGAGATTTCTCCCCGCCAGATAATAGGGAGAGTCGTTTGACTCTCTTTCCTGGTGGTCGCGCTTCAACCTCTATGCCGGTTGTCAGAATATGTTCGGGGTCGGTGAGAAAAAGCCTCCCCTCACCTCCGGGGAAGAGAGTAGCAAACACTCGGGGGAATTCTCGCTCGACATCATGCCAGGCATCGGTCAGCAGTTGCAGGATCTTGTGATTGACATCTTTAATCACAGTCTCTAAGTCTTTTCGAGCTTTCTCCACGTCGTTAAGCTGAGAGGACAAAAAATTATAGCGCTCTTCTAAAGCTTTATATTCTTCTAGGGCCAAGGGGTTGACCTTGCCCAGAGCACTCAGATCCTGCTGGGCCTGGGCGAGCTTGGCAGTGGCCGACTGAGCATCGAAATCTTCAGGAATATGGTGGGTGGTAAGCAAATCGTCGATCGCCATACCCATTTGTTCGGCTACTTGGCGCTCAGTCTCCTTCAGGCGCACTGCTTCCTCGCTGTAGGCGAGTTCAGCGCTATGGGCCCGAGCACTTTTATCCTTAAGTTCACGGTCTAAGTTATTTACTGCTTTCTTGAGCTGATCACGTATAAGTTTCTTCCTTGCTAGATCTGCTTGGCAGTGTGCTCGCTCATCAGCGGCTTTTTCTAAGGCTGCATCGAGGCGCTGATTAATAGTGGAAGCTAAGAAGGACACCGTGCTCGCTAGGTCTGCTTTGGCCTTGCGGTGGGCTTGAGTGCGTTCATGGCGTATCTTGTGTTCGCGCTCGTTGCGGGCTTGACGCTCAAGCGATTCCACTCGCTCTCTTTTACTCTGAAAGGCATCTTGCAGGGAGCGAAGCTGGAGGAGGGCTTCAACCTCCATCGCCTTGACCTGGGCGAGCGCAGATTGGCTTTGATCGCGGCGCTCGAGCATGGGGCTGAGATCAGGTGTTTGATCAATCTCCCCGACCAGTGCGAGACGGTCTCGAGTGACGGTGATAGCCTCTTCACAATCAGCGAGGCTGAGCTCGGCCTTTTTCCGCTGTTGCCCGTGTGTTTCCATCGCTAGCAGGATTTTCTCTTTTTTGGCCTTGTAATTATCTGCGCTTTGCTCCATTTCTCGAACGTGAGCGAGACTATCGCGAAAGTGGGCAATAAGACGAGCATGCTCGACGCGTCGCCCATCGGCACTTAAGCGCGCGCCTTCAAGAGTGCCCACTAGTTCGTTGAGCTCAGCCTGATAGGTATCTCTTTCGGCCAAGGCTTGCTCAATGACGCTATGGACTTCTATGGCTTTCGGGGCGCTCCGATGACCGAAGATTATCCACCCCTCCCCTACCATTTCGCCATCTACGGTCACCGCTCTGAGGCGAGGTTCCTGGGCGACTAGCATGTGCGCCTGTTTCAGGTCATTGACACACACGACATCGGCCAGAAGTCTGCTTACACTAGCTCGGAATTCCTCTGCGACGGTGATATCGTCTAGCAACCACGAGGCCCCGCCGGACAGGGATATATCAAGGTGCCAGGATAGTTGCTGAGGTTGTTCGAGCATTATTGTGGTGCGCTCGATAGCCTCGTTATGTGATCCTTCAAGTGCTGCGATGATATCGGGAGCTGATGGTAAACCACCGGCGAGACTTTCTTGGTACAAGCCGAGGGCTACCCCGAGAGCTTTTTCCTTGCCGGGTTTCACCTGAATGAATTCTGCCAAGGTCTGTAGTCCCTCGCGATCAGGTGCTATAACCGAAAGGGCTTCTACGGGCGCTGTGGGCAGGGTATCTCGTAACGTGCCCACGCGAGAGTCCAAAGCTGCAATCTTCTTCTCTACAAAGCGTTGTTTAAGACGCAAGTCATCGAGCCTCTGCTCTGCATCAACTAGTTCCTGTTCGGCCTGGCGGTGAGCTTCTTCTCGCAGTTCGCATTCGTCTCGCGCCACGAGTAACTGGTCAGATATTTCCTTGAGAGCGCTGACAACCTCATCCAGTTGCGCTGCATAATCAGTGTTTAGTTCCACGATACGAGCATGCTCAGCACGAGCTGCTTCTAGAGCGGTACGCTGCGATTGCTCTTGGGCTTGAAGTCTGACAATCCCCTCGCGACGATCCGCCTGCGCCTGCACATGGCGGTAGTATTCGTGCTCGGCCTCGCGGGCTTGGTCTTCTTTATCGACTACTTCCTCGCGAATGGATTCGAGAGTGTCGGTAGCGATGTTGATCTTCTCATCAGCAATCTCGCATTCGATTGCCATCTCATTCGCCCGTCTACTCAATTCCTCTGGGTCCCGTCCCGAATAAGGGGCGGGTTGAAAAGAATGTTGCCGATCATTGGCAATGCGCGCAGTGGCTGTAGCTTGCTCTTTTAACCTGGTGAATTGAAACCACATCTCTTGGGCGCGGCGGGCGGCTTCTTCTGCTTGTGCATTTTCCTCTTCGATAATTGTCAAGCGCTGGCGTTCCTCGCCAAGCGTGTTGCTAATAGCGGCTACTTCTGCAGCCGCTATCTGATGGGCATGCGCACTCGTTTCCAGTGCGCGCCTTCGGCTGCGGATGTGGTACACGCCGAGATCAAGGCGAGTCTGCCGGACCTCTGCCTGGACAGTCCGGGCGCGTTGCGCAGTCGCGGCCTGACGGGCTAGAGGTTTGAGCTGCTTTTTCAACTCGTCTGTGAGGTCCTGGAGGCGGTCCAGGTTTGCCTGCATATGGACTATTTTTCGCTCTGCTTTTTCTTTGCGTCGTCGGTATTTCAGCACGCCTGCAGCTTCCTCAATATAGGAGCGACGATCTTCTGGTTTGGAATCCAGAATTTGAGCTAGCCTTCCTTGGCCCACCACCACATGCATTTCTCGCCCGATACCGGAATCGCTGAGAAGTTCCTGAATATCCATGAGACGGGCCTTTGAACCATTGATCTCGTACTCACTAGCTCCGTCTCTAAACATTCGGCGGGTGATAGATACCTCGGAGTAGGCTATATCCAGTGCGCCGTCAGAGTTGTCAATGCTCAGCGTCACTTCAGCTCGACCTAAGGGTTTACGATCACCTGCTCCGGCAAAGATGACATCGTCCATCTTCGCCCCACGCAGAGTCTTCGCACCCTGCTCACCCATCACCCAGACAAGGGCATCGACGACATTGGATTTTCCGGAGCCATTAGGGCCAACTACTGCACATATACCGGGTTCGAATTTCAGAGTTGTTGCAGACGCGAAGGACTTAAACCCCTTAAGAGTCAGTGACTTTAAATGCACGGTAGCCATTCCTTAGTATCAGACGCATCTAGCACCTTGATTGTATTAGCTCCTCATTCAAACCATTGAATCTGAAGGGGACAAAAAAGTGCCAAGCATTTTCTTACCCTAGGTAAGTGGGTAGTATATCTGCAGCGTGGTGGCAGGGAGCTTTCTGAGTATAAATCTAGACTCCTAGTCGTGCCACGGAGATATGGGCTGTTTACGCGACCGCAATATCCTAACTA
Source organism: Corynebacterium sp. ES2794-CONJ1 (assembly GCF_025660615.1). Classification (NCBI taxonomy): domain Bacteria; kingdom Bacillati; phylum Actinomycetota; class Actinomycetes; order Mycobacteriales; family Corynebacteriaceae; genus Corynebacterium; species Corynebacterium sp. ES2794-CONJ1. Next base: position 391,030 of record NZ_JAOTIM010000001.1, read on the forward strand.
GGAGCTAAAATCATGGTGAATGCTTGTGCGCGATTCTCATTTACCGACCTCCCATTTCATCGGACCCTTGGATACTACTTCCCTTGGCATACGATAAAACGTTAGCCCAAACAGTAAAAACGATGAGCGATCAACTATGAGATGCCAACAGAAGGACAGACTATGAAGAAGAAATCATCTCGTACAAGACCTTGGTTCTTCCGGCCGGAGATCGGGCTGGAGGCTAAGTTGATACCATCAATGAACTGTCGCTCGATTTTTTAAGACTCACCGTTTTGTACCCAGGCTACCCATCTATTCCACAGCAACCTCATCGACTCTGCAGGCGCTCAGCAATATGAGCGGTGCTATAACTGTTGTGGGTTCACTTATGCGATAGGTAAGAATTTGGGTTGAGCAGTCACCATAGAACTATTGAGCGTCCGCTTCTGTACGGTGCTCATGGGCACACATAAGGATTAGTGTGAATCAGCTCGGGTGTGAGTAGTTCTTCGTCGCAATCCGGGTCGAGACAGAAACCCAGCCCGCCCTATCTCTGTCGAGGCGGGTAGAACTACTAGTAGGGATTTAGCGCCGCCTTAATGGTCTAAGGTCGCTATATTCTGAGCAGTTTTCTAGTGAACGTCGAGAACGCGTGCAGCTAGCTATACGCGATGAGGAATCGCCTCAGTGCCTACTGGCAACCCGGGGCTGTATTGTCGGAAGCACAATTTGCTCGGTCGACGCGAACGTATTCACTTGGACCTATGCCTGCAGTAGCTCACGGTCGCATCCATCGGATCTTACAACCACTCCCTTGGCAGTCCAGAGGATCCGTCGACTAATGAGATTTGTTATTTATGTCGTTCATACAGGGGATATGAAACCGATATCAGACGTTGATAATTCTGGTCGGGTTTGACTGACCATCGAAGAAACCGCACCAGCGCGTGGCCGGTGCGGTAAGTCATGACTAGAAGCTGGTGACTACTTTGCCAGCCCGTCGCGTGCAGGCGTCAGAGCCATCCCACGCTTCGATATTTCTAAGCTCGGGCAGCATATCGCGGTGGAAAATTGGATCGAGGCCTTTGGCCTTTTGTTGGGTGTAGTTCTTCAACAACTTCACAGCTACTCCACCCAGTGGGACAATAGCTACTAGGTTAATAAGCACCATCAACGCGGCGAAAGTATCGCCGAGTGCCCACACCAGTGGAACAGATCCGATTGAGCCGAAGAAGACGAAGCACATAACCGCCACCCGGAAAATATTGAGTGCCGGCTTCGACTGAGTGAAGTATTCCAAATTGGCTTGGGCCAGATAGTAGTTTCCAATGACCGAAGAGAAGGCGAGGAAGAAGAGGATCAAGGTGACAAAGTGAATGCCAATGCTACCAATCTCATTAGCCAAGGAGGCTTGGGTCAGTGCTGCGCCTTCAACTTCCCCGCTAATCGTGGGGTTACCAAGCAAAATGATGAAGGCGGTAATCGAACACACCAAGAGGGTATCGAAGTAGACGCCGAGCGTTTGAACGAGACCTTGCTTGACTGGGTGGGAAACAGTGGCGGTGGCCGCGGCGTTTGGAGCGGAACCTTGTCCCGCCTCATTGGAGAAAAGACCGCGACGCATACCATTCATGAAGGCTGCACCCACAGTCGCACCGGCAATCTCGCGGAAGCCCAGGGCATGCAGGACGATATTCTCAACCATTGCGGGAACTTCGGAGATATTGATGAGCACAACCACTATGCCTACCGTCAAGTACAACAGCGCCATAAATGGCACAACCACCTGGGTAAAGTTGGCGATGCGCTTGACTCCGCCAAAGATGATGAGACCTGTAAGTATAGCCAGGACCAAACCAATACCACCTTTGAAGATGGTCGAGTCTGTTTCAAAGGAAGTAGAGAGAGCTTCGGCAATGGAATTGGACTGAATGGCATTGTAGACAAAACCAAAGGTGAAGGTGATGGCCACTGCGAAGATCATAGCCAACCACCGCATATTGAGACCTCGAGTGAGGTAGTAGGCTGGGCCACCGCGGTAGGTGCCATCGCCTTCTCGCTCTTTCCAAAGCTGTGCGAGAGTTGCTTCTACAAAGGCGGTAGCGCCGCCTAGTAATGCGATAATCCACATCCAGAAGACTGCACCCGGACCGCCGAGGGTGATAGCGACGGCAACACCAGCGACGTTGCCGGTACCCACCCGGGAAGCAGCCGAGATCGTGAAGGCCTTAAACGAGGAAATGCCTTCAGCGTCGGCTCGGGTTTCGCCTCCTTTGTCGACGACCGCTCGGAACATCTCCGGCAGCATCCGAAGCTGCACCACGATGGTTGCTATTGCAAAATAAAGCCCAGCGGCGATCAGGAGGTAAGGAATAACTTTCCAGATATTATTGTTGACCGATTCGGTTACGAATGATTCGAAGGTTCCCATGCGAGTTACCTTACAGCCGCAAGAGAACTACGTCCGCATCACAACTAAAAACTGAGAAAATTTGAGTGACTTTAGGCCCTATTATCCGAGAAAAAAGCCACATAAACTGCGAAAATTTTAATTCTTGCTGGCATTGATGAATGACAGATAGCGGCATGGATACCCCCCGCTATTAGCCCCTCTACTAACGATCTGAACCTACTAAATAACAGGTAAAGGGCTGTAGATATGAGAGTAGATCGCTTGTTTTTGGGCATTCCGGTGCTTAAGATTTAGCGATAGCCTTTCCTTTTGGCCCCTGCACCTGAGGATACTCGGGGGAAGGGTGGGCTGTCACCGAGGACCAAAGATGAGATGCTGCTGCAATAAACGCGGAAATCGCAATGAGAATAGCCCCAGTTCCTAAAACAAGAGTACCGACCCTTCTGGAATCGCTTGGCTGACTAAGACTGCTTGCTGAAGCTCCCGGCTGATCGATGGTATCTGAAGTGCCCATCTCGGTTGCGTTCACATGAGCGGTGCTGAACATGCACGCACTCAAAGCTATTGCGAGGATGCGTTTGCTAACTGTGCTCATGATACTAACTCCAATCTTTTATATTCACGTTACTTTGAATATTTAAAGCAAACAAAACGAGAAGGTTGCGCACCGAGAAACCCTTGAAAATATCCACGAAGATGATCACGATACAAGATATTAGGGATCCCCGCACAAGAAACGGACCTGGCCAACGGCACGCCTAGTTGAGAAGGCTCCGCCCTAGCTCTCAAGGTATGTGCACCTCATCCCAGATCGGCGTACCGAACAGCTTCGTTTTTAGTGCCGGCGCTGGCAGTTGGGACACAGGTGGCTGGATCTCCCTGCTACGTGTAGTCGGATAAGAACCTGACCACAGCGCTGGCAAGGCAGGCCGGTTTGACCGTAGGCGTGGAGAGATCGCGAAAAATACCCTGATTGACCGTTCACATTCACATACTGGGAATCGAAACTGGTCCCGCCCTCTCGAAGCGCACTCGTCATTACGTCGCGCCCTGCTTGAAGAAGCTCGATAATGCGTTTGATAGACAGTCTGGATGCGCGCTGCTGCGGGTGTACGCGGGCCCGCCACAGCATCTCGTCGGCATATATATTGCCGATACCGGAGACAATTTCTTGGTTGAGCAAGATACGCTTAATCTCAATATCTTTGTGCTTGATTCGGGCGGCTATCGTGTCGAGGTCGACGCACTTTTCCATAAGGTCAGGGGCAATATGGCGAATTCGGGCTGGGACCTCACGGCCGTGCACCATCTCAAGAGTGCTAATATCCCAATATCCAAATGTGCGCTGATCGACAAACCAGAGTTCGGAGTTATCGCTGAAGAGAACGCGGATACGTAGATGCGTGTGCGTGGGCACACCTTGAGGTTCGTTGTTCTTGACGAGCATTTGTCCGCTCATACCCAAGTGCACTATGACAGTGGTCTTAAGCGGTTGGTTTGCATTCTCAAGGCTGAGCCAGAGGAATTTTCCGCGTCGGTTTACCGCGGAGATGCGGCGACCAATAAGGGCTGCCTGCAGCTGCGCTTCCCCACCGGCTATATGTCGGATAGCCCGCGAGTGGTAGGCCTTAAGTTCGAGAATATTTTTGCCCGTTATATGCTCGTTGAGCCCCTGACGTACAACTTCTACTTCTGGGAGTTCCGGCATAAAAGAAGCTCGTTTCGCGCTGCGGTATCGTTGAGAATATCCAAAGCGTTATGAGCAGCCTGCTGTTCAGCCTGCTTTTTATTGCGCCCTTGGCCCGTTCCGATAATCCGCCCGAAAACCTTAACAACAACAGTAAAAAGTTGGTCGTGCTCAGGGCCTTCGCTGGTGGACTGGTAATCAGCCATCGGCAGTTTATATTCGGCAAGCCGCTCCTGCAATGTAGTTTTCCAATCTTGGTGGAGTCCGACCGCAGTTGCACGCGCGATCTTCTCAGCGAAGAGCCGCCATACCACCCCACGCGCGGTATAAAAATCATGCGCGAGGTAGATAGCTCCTAGTAAAGCCTCCATAGTATCGGCCAAAATGGAGTCTTTATTACGCCCATCCGTATGCAGTTCACCCTTTCCAAGGAGGACATAGGCGCCAAGATTAATGTCGCGAGCAATATCGGCGAGGCCATAGCGAGAAACGATGCTGGCTCGCATTTTGGATAAGTCACTTTCGGGACGAGAAGAATACATATCGTATAGCTTCTCAGCAACTGACAGGCTCAGCACTGCGTCGCCCAGATATTCTAGGCGCTCATTATTGGCGAGATGGCCGTTTTCGTTGGCGAATGAGCGATGCGAGAGCGCTAGTTTAAAGAGCTCCTCGGGAATGTCGACGCCAAGCGCCGAGGTCAGGGGCTCCAGATCGAGAGCATTAAACGCTGCGTCGAGGGCAAGGTCCCCGCTCAATCGGGTTGATTTCCTACTCACAGGAATTTCTCCAAGCCTGCCCAGCGCGGATCGGCCTTGATGGGGCCATCGGCCAGACCGTCTGGCTCCGGTACGTTTTCAGTATCACACTCATCGGCGCACTGCGGGTTAAAGGGAAGGGTGATGCCTGCTTCGTCGATGACGGCTTGCAGGATATCGACATAATCATCGGTGAGGACTTCAATGTCATCATCGTCTCCATCAGCGTCTTCTCCCCCGATAAAATCATCGCTGAGTGCATAGACTTGCGTGATGCGGATTCGTGCGTCGGGATTCAGGGAGCTTAAGCAGCGTACGCATTGACCATTAAGGGTGGCGTTTACTGTCGCGTCAACCATGATGCCCTCGCCGAGTGAACTGATGGTGGCTTCGACGGTGACCTCAGTGCCTTTATCGATGGCGATCATGGCCGGGCCAATACGCTCGGGACTTGGCCCGGTTTGGGTGGTAAAGGTGGTTTCGCCGGTGCGAAGCACTTCCGACAGGTTGAAAATAAATGGCGATTGCGCGCTATTTTTTACGGTATTCATCGCTTTGAAACTCTACTCCCTTTTTATTCTTCTAGCAGCCTAAGGCTTCCAACAGAAGTAAAAGCCCCGAGTGCTTACTCGGGGCCTAGGGTTTCAGTAACTACTTGCTATAACGGGCGCCACCCGAAGCTCCGGCACCGCTACGCAGTGCGCTGCGATCTTTGGAAACAACCCGCAGCGTAGCGGAGAGAGCCTCTTCGAATTCAGCTAATTTTGAATCCACGAACTGATCACATTCAGTTCGCAGGCGGTTCGAATCAGCGTGTGCGGCGTCGACGATGCGGTGGGCTTCTTCATTAGCACGGCGTACCACTTCGGATTCGCTGACAAGCCGCTGCTGCTCAGCAAGCCCCTCGTCGATGCTGCGCTGGTATTGGTCGTTACCGGAGTCAATGAGGCGCTTGGCTTCAATCCCCGCGCGCTCAACGGTGCTCTCAGCTTCTCGACGGCTCGATTCTAAAAGCGCGTCAGCTTCATCCTGGGCGCGCGCCACAGTGGCATGAGCCCTGTTTTCCGCATCGGCCAGCATAGCTTCAGAGTCGCTTTGAGCATGACTCATCATCGAATGAGCTTCTTCACGGGCATCGTCTACTAAATTCTGAGCCTCAATCTGAGCCTGTCCAATGATCTCATCTTTTTGGTCGATGACGTCTTGGGCATCGTCTATTTCTATCGGTAGCGCATTGCGTAAATCATCGAGAAGCGCAAGCATCTCGTTGCGAGGCACCATGCAGTTGGCGGTCATGGGCACCCCGTAAGCTTGTTCAACGTTACGGACTAGTTCATCAAGGGATTGGAAGACGCGGTACATAGTTCCAAGCATACCTGCACAAAAGCGAGATGCGCTGTCTGCAACAACGCATCCCGCCCGAAAATTTTCTGCTTAGAAAACTCCGTGAGCCAACATGGCGTCGGCAACCTTCTTAAATCCAGCAATATTTGCTCCGATGACAAGGTCTCCCTCGTGACCGTATTCGCGGGCGGTTTCCTCGCAGGTGCGATAAATATCGCTCATAATTTCTTGCAGGCGCTGATCAGCGTAGTCAAAAGTCCACGACTCGCGGGAGGCGTTTTGTTGCATTTCCAATGCAGAGGTGGCTACACCACCAGCATTAGCGGCCTTACCAGGTGCGAAGTGGATACCAAGTTCCCGATAGACATCGATAGCCTCAGCTGTCGACGGCATATTAGCGCCTTCGGCGACGAATCTACAGCCATTCTGAGCCAGGGTGCGAGCATGATTGCCATCGAGCTCGTTTTGGGTTGCGCACGGAAGGGCCACATCACATGGCAGATCCCAGATCGACCCCTCAGGGTGGAAGGTTGTTCCAGCAACTTCATCGGCGTAGACCGAAACGCGCTCGCGTCGATCTTCCTTGATCTCCTTGAGCTTTTCTACATCCACTCCTTCTGGGGTATGAACCCAACCTGATGAATCCGAAAAACCAACCACCGTTGCACCCAGTTCTTGGGCCTTTTCGATGGCATATATCGAGACATTGCCAGAACCGGAGACCACCACTGTGGCACCATCGAAGGAGGCTCCGTGGGTTTTCATTAGTTCTTGGGTAAAGTAGACGCAACCATAACCTGTGGCTTCGGTTCGCACCAGCGATCCGCCCCAACCCAAACCTTTACCGGTAAGCACTCCAGCTTCGTATTGATTAGCGAGGCGTCGATATTGGCCAAAGAGATAACCAATTTCCCGGCCGCCTACCCCGATATCACCGGCAGGCACATCGGTAAACTGGCCGATATGGCGGCGCAGTTCGGTCATAAATGCCTGGCAGAAGCGCATGATTTCGGCGTCAGACTTACCCTTTGGATCAAAGTCCGATCCACCCTTGCCACCGCCAATGGCCTGGCCCGTCAAAGCATTTTTAAAGATCTGTTCGAAGCCTAGAAATTTTACAATGCCCAAGTTGACCGAGGGGTGAAAACGCAGGCCGCCTTTATAGGGCCCCAGTGCTGCATTGAATTGGACACGGAAACCGCGGTTTGTCTGCACTCGCCCCTGGTCGTCGACCCATGTCACCCGGAAGAGAACCTGCCGATCGGGTTCGCAGATGCGCTCGATTAGGCCGTCTTCTAGATATTGAGGATCTTTTTCTGCAACGATTTTCAGGGACTCAAAAACCTCGTCGACAGCTTGATGAAATTCAGCCTCGCCGGCGTTGCGCTTGACCAGGGTTTCGTAATAAGTATCGATGGTTTTTTTGATTTCAGACATAGTGGTTCCTTCCCTAGTCCATATAAAGCACCCCGCTTGTACTCTTGAGCTACAACCGCTACGACCGTAGTGAGAGATGATTAAAACCTATAAAAACTCTATATTCACGAGCCGAAGAGTCGGGGCGACTATTGTGTGCAGCATAATTCTACACAGCTATAGAAATTAGTACCTATTCAGCTATCGAATTCAATACCCCCTTTTGGGATAGATGCATGTCATCTGAGGTTTTTCCAGATTATCCGACCGTCAGGATCGCTATATATAGTTTTCATTAAGGGCTCGTCGTGGGGGTAAATTACTCCAGCGTGGCCCCTCGCTCGCTATAGTATGGGGCTAGAAATCTAGCCCCGAGTACCACACGATAGGAAGTTCCTTCGATGCGCATTGTTATCGCCCCCGACTCCTTCAAGGGCTCTGGTAGTGCCACCGAAATCGCCGCCATGCTCGCTCACAGCATACAAACGGAACTCTTACACCACATGGCTCCAGAGGAGATTGATATTGTACAATGCCCCATGGCCGATGGCGGTGAGGGAACCAGTGAAGTCTTCACGGGTGAGCGCATCACTCTTCCGTCTATCGACGCTAATGGGCGCCTGATTGAGGCTAGTTACACCTTCGACTCCGAGATCCACACGGCCTATATCGATCTCGCTCAAGCCTCTGGCCTCCCACTCGTAGCAGATGATCCACGACCTCTTGATGCCGATACTTTCGGAACCGGTGTACTCATTGCGGATGCTCATGCCCGCGGAGCCACCCGCATAGTCCTGGGATTAGGTGGCACAGCCACCACTGATGCGGGCACGGGTATTCTCGCGGCCCTAGGAGTGGTGCCAGTCGATACTCACGGTCGCCCAGTCGCTCACGGTGGGGGTTCTCTGAGCTCCATTGACCGCCTCGATACCGCCACCCTCAATATCGGCGCTGCCCAACTCGAGTGGATTCTACTACGAGATGTCTCCAACCCAGCCACGGGCCCAAACGGCACCGCCCGTCAATTCGCTCCGCAGAAGGGAGCAACCCCAGCTGAGCAGGACATTCTCGAGCGCGGCATCACCGATTTTGCGAGTCTCGTCGACCTCGACCCGCAAACAGTCGGCTTCGGGGCAGCAGGGGCTCTACCCCTAGGACTCATCTGGCTGTCACGGCTTATCTATGGGTCTAGCGATCATATCCATCTACTCCCCGGTGCCAAGGTTGTTGCCGACTCCCTCGATCTCATGCATCTAAGCCACGAAGCGGACTGGATTATCACGGGCGAAGGACAGTTTGACTCCCAATCCGAGGCGGGGAAAGTGGTCTTTGAAGTATTAGATATAGCCTCACACTCCCCGGCGCGCACGATAGTGGTGGCGGGGAAAATTGAGGGCACTCCTCAGGCCGATTGGACCTACACACTCATCGATGCCCCCTTGCCAGAACAGCTTCGCGACGCCGGCAAAAAGATCGCCCACGAAATTCTGAGGACATTACAGGAGAATCCTCGGAAATAATTTTCCCCTCCTTCGCCCAAAGTTTGGCAATAGGCACCGATATACCGACTATTATCAGTGCCTATGAGTTTCCTGTTTTCGCGAGTTAATCCGATCCAAACCATGGCCGATGGCACGATTAAGCAAATTAATCCTTTCTCGGGTACTGAGGTTTGGACGGTACCCGGACGCGGGCACCGCCCTCTTGATCACCCAGCCCGCGATACTCTCCCAATCACACCAGGAGAACGGGAAAACTATTGCGCTTTCTGCAGTGCTCGCTTAGACGAAACACCACCAGAAAAGGCGCGGGTTATCCGTCACGGCGAAAACGATTTTGAAATTGTAGAAAAACCCAGCTTTGCCGAAATCGATGGCACCGAGGCGGAGTTTAGGCGGGTATCAAACCTATTCGAGATCGTCAGTTACGCCTACTGGCAGGCCAACTACGGCTTCGAAATGAATGCAGCGCAACGATCATGGATGCAGCAGTACCAATCGGATCCACGCGGCATCGACCATATATTGCGGATGGTAAAAACCAAGCGCCAGGCCGCTGGACTTGACCCTGAACTTCCTAGCCAGATCCTGGTCAAGGAAGCTGAGAGCTTTTTTGGCGGTGGCCATGACCTCATTATCGGCCGACGGCATTTTTCCGATCATGCACATGACCATACGGGCCTAGCCTCCGCGGGCAGCTTAAGCGTCGTGGAGCACCGAGCCTTTATCCAGTTCACTATCCACACCATGCAGGATTTATACTCCAATAATCGCTACACCCCTTATGTTGCCGTTTTTCAGAACTGGCTCAAACCCGCCGGCGCCTCTTTCGATCATTTGCACAAGCAACTAGTTAGCATCGATGAGCGCGGGCTGGCGGCCGAGAACGAGGTAGCCAAACTACGGCAGAATCCCAATATGTACAACGAATGGGCCGTCAACTATGCCGCGATGCGGAATTTAGTGATCGCCGAGAATGAGCATGCTATCTGCTTCGCTGGCTTCGGTCACCGTTACCCCACCTTAGAGGTTTATTCGAAGTCCCCCACCCCTGAGCCCTGGCTGCAAACTCCAGCAGAAGTAGCTTCAATGAGTGACTTGATCCACGCCTGCCACGCAGCGGTTGGCCCCCATGTGCCCAGCAATGAAGAGTGGCATCATAAACCTATTGACCTAGACATCCCCATGCCCTGGCGGGTGATGATTAAGTGGCGCGTATCCACCTTGGCAGGTTTCGAAGGTGGCACAAAAGTATATCTGAACACCCTCAGTCCTTGGGATGTCCGTGACCGAGTGGTGTCATCGATGTTCCAATTAAGAGATAGCAACAGTATCTCCTCAGATATTCGGATCGCTACCGAATGCACCATCGAGCGCAACAGTCTCAAATACAATCGCCTACTTCCTTTATAAGCCTCCCACTTAAGGTTCGCACTCACTACAGTATGAAGAATGACTAACTCCATCCACGAACTCATTTCCCACACAGATCTCTCCTGGCAGCGGGAACTCTATGAATATCTTCACCAGCACCCTGAACTATCTGAGCATGAGGAGTTCACCGCGAAGAGCATTATTGGTGCGCTGGCACCTTTTGACGCGGAGGTGATTACAGATATAGGCGGTTTTGGCATCGTGGCTACTCTGCGCAATGGCGACGGACCATGCGTTTTATTGCGCGCGGATTTCGACGGCCTGCCTGTCACGGAGGAGACCCAGGTGAGCTACACTTCACAGAATCCTGGGGTTATGCATGCCTGCGGTCACGATATGCACGCAACCTCGTTACTTTCAGTCGTAGCTATTTTGGATGCGAACCGTCAAGCGTGGTCGGGCACCTTCATCGCGCTATTCCAACCGAGTGAAGAAAACGGTCGAGGGGCTCAAAAAATGGTCGACGCTGGGCTTCATGCCATCCTGCCGCGCCCCGATCTCTGCTTGGGACTGCATATTATTGCCGGCTCTGCAGGTACAGTATTCACCCGCCCGGGCCCCATTCTCACTACTGCAGACACGATTGAGATCACTATTGAAGGGAAATCCGCCCACGGCTCAATGCCACATTTGTCGATCGACCCCACCTTTACCGCTGCAGCCATTGTGATGCGACTACAGGGCATAGTAGGTCGCGAAATTTCTCCACACGATTTTGCGGTTATTTCAGTAGGAACTCTTGAATCCGGTCATTCTTCGAATACGATCCCAGGTTCAGCGCGCCTGGTGCTCAATTGCCGTAGCTATGATTCCTCTGTGCGCGACACACTCTATGCCGCAATCGAACGAGTGGTGCGAGCCGAGTGCCAAGCATCTGGAATTATAGAAGAACCTAGTATTCGCTACTATGCTCATGCCCCGCTCACCGATAACTCGGAGAAAATCTATCAGGATTTACGTCCAGTTTTCGACTCCCACTTCGGTGACAACTCACAGGTGGCCGAACGGTGGACCGCTTCGGAAGATTTTTCGAATATTCCGCGCTCGTGGGACAGCCCCTATTTCTTCTGGTTTGTTGGAGCAACGCCCAAATACGTGTGGGAGGCCGATCCAAGTAGTGCGCCAGGAAACCACATGCCCGATTTCCTTCCCGATTTCGCTCCCACACTCTCTGCTTGCGTTGAGTCTTCCTTATTGGCGGTGCTGCACTACCTGGGCCACTCATCAAAAAATTAAAATGTTCATAACTAGCACGGCACCATAACCCCATCCATCTCCATTAAGATGTGATAAATCTCAAAGCAGCAAATGTAGTCCAAACTCACATCACCCAAATTTGAACCGTTAATCACCTTTATTTAACCAGCTAGATACGGTATTAAATGATTTAGGCGGTATAAAGCGCAGCTGTAGTTTCGCTAAAAACGGGGGCAAAACAGGTTCGTGGGTATTTTCAATAGTACTTTTCAGTACGCGGCTACTAGACTGGGGCGCTAAGAAGAGATCGATGGCTTCAGATGCATTTCGCCATCGATCTATCCCCTATGATTACAGGAGAAGAACTTCTATATTATGAAGAATTCCACGAAGACCCCTGCGCTGGATGCTACTGTTGCAGGCCACGTCCGCGCCGTAGCCGGCTCATCCCCAGCTACCGCAACCAACCGCAAGTTCTGGTTCGGCCTATCGCACTCCGTTATGGAACAGCTCTCCGATAACTGGGAGAGGACCACCAAGGCCTATAACGCTACTCGCCAACAGCACTACCTGTCTGCTGAATTCCTTATGGGTCGCGCACTGCTGAATAATCTCACCAACCTCGATCTGGTTGAGGATGCAGAAAAGGCCACCAGGGAATTGGGCCACGAGCTCTCGGATGTTCTTGAAGCCGAAAACGATGCTGCACTAGGCAATGGCGGCCTCGGCCGTCTCGCCGCCTGCTTCCTCGACTCCGCCGTCACCCACGACTATCCAGTAACCGGTTACGGCATCCTCTACCGTTATGGTTTGTTCAAGCAGATTTTTGACAACGGCTTCCAGACCGAGGAGCCTGACGCGTGGAAGGAAGACGGCTACCCCTTCGTAGTCCGTCGCGAGGAAGAGCAGCGGACCGTAAAATTCGACGATATGGTCGTTCGCGCAATCCCCTTTGATATGCCAATCACCGGCTATGGCACCAAAAACGTGGGTACGCTGCGGTTATGGAAAGCAGAGCCACTGGAGGAATTCGACTACGAGGCCTTCAACTCCCAGCTATTTACTGATGCGATCGTAGAACGCGAACGTGTCATGGATCTATGCCGCGTGCTGTACCCGAACGACACCACCTACGCTGGCAAACTCCTGCGCGTACGCCAGCAGTACTTCTTCTGCTCTGCGTCCTTGCAGGCAATGATCGATAATTATATCGAACAGCACGGCAAGGATCTCAGCGATTTTGGCAAGTACAACTCGATTCAGCTCAACGATACCCACCCTGTGCTCGCCATCCCTGAGCTCATGCGTTTGCTCATGGACGATCACGGACTGGGCTGGGATGCAGCATGGAAGATCGTTACCGAAACCTTCGCCTACACTAACCACACGGTTCTTGCTGAGGCTCTCGAGCAATGGTCGTGCACCATTTTCCAGCAGCTGTTCTACCGCGTCTTTGAAATTGTGGTCGAAATTGACCGCCGCTTCCGGGAAGATATGGCTCAGCGCGGCCTCGACGCAGGGCGCATTAACTATATGGCCCCTGTCCAGGACGGCGTGGTCCATATGGCGTGGATCGCCTGCTATGCCGCTTACTCCATCAACGGTGTCGCTGCCCTCCACACCGAGATCATCAAGGCAGAGACCCTAAAGGAATGGCACGAGATCTGGCCTGCGAAATTCAATAACAAGACCAATGGTGTGACCCCACGCCGCTGGTTGAAGATGTGCAACCCGCGCTTGGCTGACCTCCTCACTCGCCTGCTTGGTTCCGATGCTTGGGTCACCGACCTTGATGAACTCAAGAAGCTGCGCAAATACGGCGAAGACGATGCCATCATGCAGGAACTTCTCGATGTTAAGGATGCTAATAAGCGCGACTTCGCCCAGTGGATCGAGGATCGCCAAGGCATTGCTATTGATCCAGAGTCGATCTACGACGTTCAGATTAAGCGTCTGCACGAATACAAGCGCCAGCTTATGAACGCTTTGTATATTTTGGATCTCTACTTCCGCATCAAGATCGACGGAGAAAGCAACGTTCCTCCTCGTACCTTTATCTTTGGTGCTAAAGCGGCTCCCGGATACGTACGTGCCAAGGGCATTATTAAGCTCATCAACGAGATCGGTCGCCTCGTCAACAGTGACCCTGAGGTCTCAAAGGTGCTGCGTGTAGTCTTCGTGGAAAATTACAATGTTTCCCCGGCCGAGCACATCATCCCAGCCTCTGATGTCTCTGAGCAGATCTCCACTGCAGGCAAGGAAGCTTCCGGCACCTCAAATATGAAGTTCATGATGAACGGTGCTCTCACCCTCGGTACCCTTGACGGTGCCAATGTGGAAATTCTGGATTCTGTGGGCGACGACAACGCCTATATCTTTGGTGCCAAGGTTGAGGAACTGCCGGAACTGCGGACCAATTACAGCCCCTACCATGTTTACGAGACCGTTCCGGGCCTCAAGCGCGTGCTCGATGCCTTCGTGGATGGCAATCTGGACGATAATCAGTCTGGTCTCTTCCACGATCTGCGCGCCTCCCTCCTCGATGGGGGCGGCTGGGAGACCCCAGACGTGTACTACGTTCTCGGCGATTTTGCCGCCTATCGCGAAACCCGCGATAAGATGGCTGCAGATTTCTACGCTGATCGCCTACATTGGGCCCGCATGTGCTGGGTCAATATTTGCGAGTCCGGCCGCTTCTCCTCCGACCGCACTATCGGTGACTACGCTCGCGAAGTGTGGAAGCTAGAAGAAACCAAAATCTAATCACTTCTGAGTGAGATCCGCGATTTGGCGCCACCGTCATATCGCGGATTTTTTTCGCCATAGCTTCGCAGCATCCTCGGGCCCGTATCTGCCCGATCACTTCAACCGGTAATGGGGTCGCTTGCGCGGCGGGTTCTACCCAAGTACAGATCCGACACTTTAAAAAACTACGCGGTCTCACTCTAGGATATGGTGGTGAAAGTCCGTTTGAACCGAGCACATGCTTACTACAACTATCACGAAGCGGTAGACTTCATTTTGGTGCGAGAGTTGAGATCTAGATTGAACCTCTACACTGCTGTGATCTACCACCACCATCTCTCGCTTTCCGTGAAGCCCCGCAGCAAGGTTTAGTAGCTGAAGCAGATATGAATCGAAGGAGGTCATCGTGGCAATTCATGTGTGCCGTATACTCTCAGCCGCCGTAGTGAGTACCGTGGTTCTGACGGGTCTTAGTGCGTGCAGCACCGGCGATGATGGGCAGCCTTCCGTTTACTTTCTGAATTTCAAACCGGAGCAAGAGTCTGCCTACCAAAAAATCGCCGCAGCATATACAGCTCAGACTGGTGTTCCCGTGAAAATCGAGACTGTTACTTCAGGAAATTACGAAAATGCTCTCAAAACTGAAGTGTCCCAACCAGATGCCCCTACCCTTTTCCAGCTCAATGGCCCTACAGGCTTGAAAACGTGGCAGCACTACACCGCAGATCTCTCCGATATCGCACTGACGGCGGCGCTCAAACAGCCCAATCAGGCTCTCAGGGGTGATGACGGCAAGGTTTACGGAGTGCCCTTTGCAGTAGAGGGCTACGGAATTATCTACAACGAGGAAATCCTAGATCGATACTTCGCTATGCCTGGAGCTCAAGCGACGTCAGCAGCGGATATTCGCGATTATACGACGCTCAAAGCGGTTGCCGACGATATGCAGTCTAGGAAGGAAACACTTGGCATTGACGGAGTATTCTCCTCAACATCGCTAAAAGCAGGGGAGGATTGGCGTTGGCAAACCCACCTTGCCAATATCCCTATGTATTACGAGTTTAGAGACGCCCAAAGCCATAATCTCGACACCGTGGTCTTCAAATACAACGCGAATTTTAAAAAGCTTTTTGATCTATACCTTAATAATTCCACGGTAGATAAAACCTTGACTCCGACACAGCAAGTCTCGGATTCCATGACGGAATTCGCGCTCGGAAAATCGGCTATGGTGCAAAACGGTACGTGGGGATGGAGCCAAGTCACTGAGGTGGAGGGCAGCATCATAAAGCCAGATAAAGTCAAATTCTTACCGCTTTATACTGGTATGTCCGATGACCCGCACCAGGGCTTAGCTGTTGGCACCGAGAACTATCTGGCCGTTAACGCGAAAGCCCCCAAAGAGGATCAGCAGGCGTCGATTGATTTTATCAATTGGCTATTCACCAGCGATGCCGGAAAAAAATACGTGATCGACGACCTTGGTTTTATAGCCCCTTTCAAGCAATATGCTGAAGACGATACCCCCGATAATCCTCTAGCCCGTGAAGTTGCTGTGGCTCTTTCCGATACGCACAGAATAACTATTCCGTGGGTCTTTCAGTATTTTCCTTCACAACAGTTCAAGGACGACTTCGGCTTAGCTTTAACCCAGTATGCAACTGGCAGAATGGAATGGTCTGATGTCGTGTCCCAATTCGTCGAGAGCTGGGCAGCTGAAAAGAATGCGAATACCTAGACATCGGACTCGACTTTTCTAGTTAAATCCAACGCGGGTTCGTTTATGCGTTGTTGTAGCCCCCAACTAGTGGAATCGCGGTTTCTCACAGCTTCCTCAAGGCCCATGATTAGATGAATATATCGCAAGTACTCTTTGTCTTTCTTGTGTGCATAAAAAAAGAAGCTGCCCACTACATGGACAGCTTCTTTTTTTTCCTAGGCCTTGATTTGCTTAACCACGGTCTCTTCACCCAGGAGATGAACCTGGATCATATTGGTGTTACCAGATACTCCTGGAGGGGTGCCGGCTACCATAACTACCATGTCATCGCGAGAATAGCGATCCATGGACAGCAGCTGCTTATCAATTTCTTCGATCATTTCATCGGTGCTTGCCAGATCAGGAGTGAGGAAGGTCTCGGCGCCCCAGGTCAGGGCAAGTTCACTGCGAACCGCCACATGCGGAGTAAATACGAGAAGCGGTAAATCCGTGCGCAAACGAGCGACACGCTTTGCGGTATCACCGGAGGAGGTAAAGGCAACCAATGCCTTGGCATTCAAGCGTTCGGCGATATCGCGCGCAGAGTAGGAAATAACGCCACGCTTGGTACGTGGGATATGGGCCAGTGGAGGCACCTCACCATCTTGCTCAGCGGCCATAACGATACGAGCCATGGTACGCACGGTATTGTGGGGATCTACACCAACCGAGGTCTCACCGGAAAGCATCACGGCATCAGCGCCGTCGAGGACAGCATTAGCCACGTCGGAAGCCTCAGCGCGAGTCGGACGGGAGTTGGTGATCATGGAGTCCAGCATCTGAGTTGCAACGATGACGGGCTTTGCATTCTCACGCGCGATTTGCACGGCGCGCTTTTGAACATGCGGAACCAGCTCGAGTGGGCATTCAACACCGAGGTCACCGCGGGCGACCATAATGCCGTCGAAGGCGAGAACGATAGCTTCGAGGCTTTCAATAGCTTCAGGTTTCTCCAGCTTTGCAATGACCGGGACGCGGCGCCCTTCCTCGTCCATGATCTGGTGGACGAGTTCAACGTCTTCCGCTGAGCGGACGAAGGAGAGAGCAATGAAATCCACGCCTAGTTTGAGGGCGAAACGCAGGTCACGAATGTCTTTTTCGGATAGGGCGGGGACGGAAATGTCCATACCAGGCAGGGATACGCCCTTGTTATTGGAAACTGGGCCACCTTCCACTACTTCGCAGACTACGTCATTGCCTTCGACGCTCTTACATACAAGTGCAACCTTGCCATCATCAACGAGGAGGCGATCGCCAGGCTTAGCGTCCTTGGCTAGGTTCTTGTAGGTGGTGGATACACGGTCGTGGGTACCCTCGACGTCGTCGACGGTGATCCGAACGATTTCACCGTTCTCCCACACAGTGGCGCCGGTGGCGAAGCGACCAAGGCGAATCTTGGGCCCCTGCAGGTCGGCCAAAATACCGACAGCGCGACCAGTTTCATCGGTTGCTTCGCGAACCCAGCGGTAGTTTTGCTCATGGTCGGCGTGGTCACCATGGGAGAAGTTCATGCGAGCCACGTTCATACCATCACGGACAAGGTTCAAAATAGCGTCCTTGCTGGCAACAGCAGGACCCAGAGTACAAACTATCTTAGTGCGACGTTCCATGCCTTAAACACTAATCGCACAAAGCCAAATGCGCTAACAAGCCGCCCTAGGTCACACCGTCGGACTAAGGAAATAAGATGCAAACGGGCATAAACGCAGCTCACTAGAAAAAAGGTGTGATAGAAATAACTTTTGACCTTATTCGGCTGCCGCTCGGTGAGGACTGATCTCCCCGGCCGACTCCCGCCCGCGTGGCAAGAGAAAGAAAACGATGCCAGCCATCACAAAGGCCGCAATGGAGACGATCGCATTGATCCTGATTCCCTCAATTAGCGTGGCCTCATCGGTGCGCATATTCTCGATAATGAACCGACCCGCGGTATAGCTCATCACATAGAGGGCAAAAACTCGGCCATGACCCAGTCGGAGTTTTCTGTCCATAAAGATAAGAAAAAAGAATACCGCGACATTCCACACCAGCTCGTAGAGGAAGGTTGGGTGCACTGTGGCAATAATTTCGCCCGTCGAGCGCCCCGTCATTGGCGCGTATTGCCCCATCTCGTCTACTCGATAATAAATCTCGAGTGCCCACGGCACTGTAGTTTCCGCACCGTAGAGTTCTTGATTAAACCAATTACCCAGTCGTCCGATCCCCTGAGCCAAAATGACGCCGGGTATGAGGGCATCAGCAAAGGGCGCAAAGGGAATCTTTCGCCACCGCAGATAACCCCATACTGCCACTGCGCCAAGGAATACAGCCCCCCAAATTCCGAGACCTCCATTGGTGATCTTTAGTGCGTCCACTGGATTACAGGTATCACAGAAGTATTTATGGTTATCGGTAATCACGTGATAGAGACGACCGCCGATTATCCCAGCGGGAATGGCAATAATAGCCGCGTCGAGGACGAGTTCTGGATCGCCACCACGCTCGTGATATCGGCGGCGACCGATCCATATCGCCACAATAATCCCCACTATGATACTCAAGGCATAACCACGCAAGGGGAAGGAGCCTAAGTACCACACCCCTTGCGGAGGCGACGGAATAGCGGCAAGTGTACTCATAATCACAAATATGCTCCCAATAATGACGGTACGTTTTAGATAGTGCGGTGAAGATATTCTTTTAACCGCGCCCCGGACAGGAGGGATGAAGTCCCACCGAGACCAGCTTTTTAGTAAATTCCTGCGGTGAATCGGCAGTCACCAGGGATTGTCCCATGACTACAGCGTCCGCACCCGAAGCCGCATAATCAAGAAGCTCGGCCGCGGTGCGCACCCCCGACAAAGCAATTTTTATAATACTGTGCGGCAAGCCTGGTGCAATATCACCGAAGGCACGACGATTTAAGGTCATTGTCTCAAAATCCCTCGCATTAACCCCGATTATGCTAGCGCCGGCAGCCAAGGCTCGAGAGGCCTCCTGCGGATTCCGCACTTCTACAAGCGCAGCCATTCCCAGTGATTCAACGCGGTCGATGAGCGCGGCAAGATGTGGTTGGTCGAGGGCGGCTACCCGAAGAGGGACCATATCAGCGCCATAGTAGCGGGCTTCGTGGATCTGGTAGGGATCGATAATAAAGTCGCGGCACATAATGGGCGTTGCCACTGCTTTGCGCACTTCGGCCATCTCTTCTAGGGAGCCATGAAATTGGCGACGCTCGGTATGGCAGGCGATGATGGCGGCACCGCCACGTTCGAATTGCTGGGCCAAGTCCACGGCGGAATCAATATGAGCGATCTCACCGACGGTGGGAGCTGCCCTTTTGATCTCAGCGATGAGGCGACAGCCCCGTTGTTCAAAAAGCGGCCGCACCGGTCTGATATCGGGAGCATGAAGTCGCGACCGTTGCTTCATTTGTTGAAAAGACATGACAGCCTCACGGGCGCGGACATCCTCACGAACGCCAGCGATGATGGATTCTAAGACCGAAGCCACTGAAAGACGATCCTTAACTTAAAGGAAGCTTTATACCGGCAAGCATAAAGCACATGGTGCACGTCTAAGGCTAATGGGGCTGATGAGTAAAACAAAAAGAACGGGTACCCCCTCTAAGAAGCCTCGAACTTTCCACCTTTCGGTTGATCTCCATCGGTCGGGTCGATACCTGCATCGAGGGCATCCCAGATCAACCGACTAGACTCGGGATCGTCTTCGAGATCGGTGACAAGATGATCACGGATCTGACTTTTGCGCTGATATACGCTGCTTCGCTGCACCAAACCCGGTCTCAGACCGATACCTATACCGCCACCGATCGCTGTGAGTCCCCCGATGATCACTAACGGTTCGTAGTTGCTAGAGATGAGAGCGAGTACGCCTGCGATTATGGCGCCTACCCCCGCTAGTCGACGCCCCAAAGCTGGAGTGAAAGGCACCGCTAAGGCACTTAGCCCCGCTGCGAAGGTAGCCAAGAGTGCCGCTGGTTCCCCGGTTGCCCGAGAACCTAGACCGATCAGTATCGTCGCCATAACGATAAGGAGACCAAAGAGCTTATAGGAGTATGTCACTCTATCGCTCCTTTTGGTTAAGATCTGCGAACGCTGTACACAAATGCTCGTGACAGGGTTGACTTCCAATAATAAGACCGTGTGAATCTGCAGTCCATGGGTTGCCTACGAGGTCACTGACTATGGCACCAGATGCTTGGGCGAGTACGACACCAGCTGCGTTATCCCATAGGTGCGGACTGAGACTGACTCCTGCCGCGAAAATACCAGCAGCCCCAAAAGCGAGATCAACTCCGACCGAACCAATCAGGCGAGAGCTGTACCCGAAGTCGGCACACATATCTCTGACTGTTCGTGCGTAACTATCATCCGTTCGAGAAAGGGACGAGATACCAATATGGCTACGCACTTTGGGGCGGGGTTCTAGTGGGGGTTGCGCTCGGCCATTAATAAAAAGCGGGGAACCCTCGTAGGCACCGTATCTACGTGACATAAAAGGGATGCTACTGAAACCAATAACGGGTCGCCCATATGCCACGAGGCTCATGAGGATTGCGCAGGTGGGATTTCCGGCGGCGTAATTTGCGGTGCCATCGATTGGATCGACGATCCAGAAAACCTCGGTGTGTTGTCCCCCAAATTCTTCCCCGCTGACGGGAATTCCGGTAGCGGCGGAAAGTTCGGCGCTGATAATTCTTTCCAATTTTAGGTCTATGGCAGTGGCAAAATCACCACGAGACTTCTCAATTTCCGGCGCTGCTCCAAGGCCTGCAGTAAATAGAGGCTCGACGCTCTTCACCACGCCTTCGGCGCGGTCGTAAAGGCTTTCGAGGTTGATCATAAAGTATTTTTTCCCATGCGTGCACGCATAGTGCTGGGGATAATCGCGCCAGCAATGCCTTCTGACTCATATCGAATTAGTTCGCTTAGCATCGCGGACGAGTCAACGCTGCCTGCTATAGTTTTAGCGTTCGTCACAGCCGCGCTATCGCGCATGAGATCGATGAACGATTCCTGTGATTCGCTCATGATAATGAGCCACTGCAATCCTCGAGCGTCGAGCTCTTCGAGGAGTTCCCAGAAATCTGCGTCGGCGGCAGTGCGCCATTCCCCACCGTGCATGTGCACGGTGATCTCGGCTGCCATGCGATCCAGAGAGGTATAAGGGTGAAGTTCCCTCAAACTGTTGACTGCAATAACTGGTATATAGCCCATCTGATCCGAGGTGCCACGGTATTCCGCAAAAACCCGAGAAATTAGGTGCTGGTAGGTTGCGAGCTCCTCTGGAATATCCGTGCCTCGCGGGATATAAATCTCGTTATCGACAGCTTCCTGGTTGAGCACTGCGCCTACGTCTGCTGGCGGAAGATCAAACCGTTGAATCAGGCTGAAAGTCATGTCATTGAGTGTAGCCGTAGTGCTAGCTTAAAAAAGCCCGTATGCCCATAGGCCGGCCGACACCAATGCCATAAGGGCCAGGATCGCCAGCGCAACCGCCACAATGCGTAGGCCCTGTCGATAAGCTGACCACGCTCCCCCGAGCATAAAACCGCCCGCCATAATAAGGACGTAGATGAGGACATAATTAGTTTCTGATTCTTGTGCGAGGGTAGTGATCAACAAATTCTTACCTTCTTCCGTCGGACTTGGTAGAGGCTCACTGCGCCAGCACCTAGAATAATTATCACTGCGGCAATAAAGGCACCATGGTAGGCGAAAATACTTGCAGTATAACCCAGGATAAATGAACCCAAACCCGTCCCGCCATCGAAACTAATATTCCACAAGGCGGATACGGTGGACAGACGCGAGGGAGGGGTGCTCTGGAACATTTTTACCATGCTTTCGTTCTGCACAGCCCCATAGCCACACCCAAAAATAATGGCTGCAACCAAGAAAAATATGGGATCCCAATGCCCTAATATGGTCACGGCTACCAGCCCCAAGCCGCTGGCAGCAAGACCCAAGGCTGGCAGGATCAAATAACCAGCACGACCCCGACTGTCAGCATAAAGACCAGCACCATAACGACTCAACATCTGAGCTCCGCCTAGTCCAGCTAGCATAAACGTGGACAGCGTCAACGAAGCCCCACTCCTATCCATAGCCGCAGGAAGGAGCGCAGAGAGCGCACCAAACCCCATGGCAGTCGCTGACATGGCAACGGCAGGTTCGAATACCTTCTGCAGCAGCCTAATATTATCGCTCCGAGTGGCCTTAAGATGAGGGCGCGGCACCGCCACAGATGGAATAAGCAGTCCCATCGCCGCAGCTGCAAGCGCCACTGCGGCGGCGAGAATATATACGCATCGGAAACTCAAAAGATCGGCTAAGTAGACGCCCGCAGGCAGCATTATTAATTGGGCAAATCCGATCCAAAATCCCATGAGACCCATCGCTTTTCCCAAGGAGCGCGCGGGGACTAGGGCCGCTAAAACCGCGGCTTGAGCGACTGTGAGAGCGCCAAAGCCGATTCCTCGCACGGCAGAAATCACAAGCAGAAAAGTGGTCTCAACACTAAATATATAGCCCAGGGAGGGGATCCCTAACATGAGGGCAGAGAAGATGATGACTGCAGTAAAGCCCCATCTCCTTAGGGCTGCAGGAGTCAGTATTTGCGCCCCGACAGTGGCTGCCATAAAGACTCCAGTCGTCGCACCGGCAAGACTCAAGCTGCCACCCGATTGGATCACGGCTAAAGGTATCAGCGGCAGAAGGAGAGAAAGATTTCCGAAGGCTCCCGCCACTGCTATCAAGATAGGGACGAATCCGGTGATGGAACAAAGCGAAGTCTTATTACTATCAACACTCATGCGGTTGCTAAAGCCAGCGTGGACTTTCTCGTCACTCCTTTACAGCTATCGACAATCCGCATCAAGGATAGTCCCCTTCTCTCCGCCTAAGCCACCTGAGATTCCGCAAAGAGCGCAGCGGGTGATGCGATCGGTTCCATCTGGGCATTGACTACCCAGCAATAGGTTGGTGCGTATTCGGCACTGAGTTCGTGAACGCACTCTAGATGGCGCGCACCTACTATATGGGTAATCCACCATTCTGCACTTCTATGGGGAAGAAATTTAGATTCCGGGGAGCTCAAGCGCAGACTAATGAGATAGGCGGGGGAAGCGCCAGGGGAATATAGCCGAATGTCCTCTCTCGCTTTCGCGCCTATCCGGTAACGGCGCACCGCAACGATAGCTGTGGGGGCTGCTGGGTAGTCGCCAACGATTTTTCGGGGAGGTCGCCACGCCCCAGTGGCCCGAGCCAGAGATCTCGGATGCTTGATCATGCTCCAAATAGACGATATATCGTTGTATAACTCATCGAGTGTCGTGGGGTGCATAACAATCGGACGGTGCTGACGGGGATCGGGAATTTTTTTCATAACGCCCACTGTAGTGAGGGAAGTAGACACCCGTCCCAGTTTTTCGAAAACTTGTTCGATTAATCCTAGGTACACAGTTCCATCAGGAGCGACTGCAGCGCTGCCCCTGTCGCTTTAAATTCAGCCTGCGTAATCTCTCGCGGACTGCTCCCATAGCGGGCTATCACGTGCATATTCATCTGTGCCCCCGCAGCAAAAGCTTCGAAGAAGTATTCATTCATCATCGTGGCATAATGGTCATCAACAACAGCGGTTACCATCGGTTCGGGTTCCCCACTGACCACGCTCACTGGATCAGCAGGATATTCCATCGCTACTTCCGCTAGCGCCCGGGAAGCGGCAACGACCGCATGCCCATAAGACCGAAAATCGCCCGCACGGCCGATTGCTGTGTGAATCGCTTGGCCCAGGGCTACTCCAGTCTCTTCGATGATGTTTTGGGGCTCCCCCAGCGGATCGGGCTCCACCAACACTTTAAGGCTGATTCGAGCGCTGTCTGCGAAAAGGAGTAATAGCTCATCGAAAAACTTAAGATGGGTGTGCACTTTAGATGTTCCACCGTCATGCAAGTCCACCGTAACTTTTACGGCCGCGTCACCGTGGTGGTTAATCACCGCGTCTTGATGGGACAATCCCCTTCGCCTCCCACTAGCCAAAAATACCCCCGTCGCAAAAATCGACGGGGGCTGGACATATATTTTAGTCGCAGAAAACCCAGCGGCCATTCTCATTAACAAAGCGCTGGACACCGGTGTATGTTCCATCAGACCAGCTCGTGGTTACGTTGGCAGAAGCTGTGGTGCCATTAACCATGATGTCCGTAATGGCATCGACACGGGAGTTGGCATTAGCAAATTCTGGAACCTCGCTAAGCGGAACATCAGGTACGAGGTCAAATTGGTTGCCAGCTTCAGCATAAATGCGGTCACGCACATGTTGGCAGGAATTATTAGGAACGTAGGTCATAAAACTACGCAAAGTCTTTTGATCCTGGAGACCGCGGATCAGCCCCTCAATCTGAGCAGCCTGTTCAGGGGTCGCTGGGCCGCCATCAGAGACAGGCGCATGCTCGGCTACCGGGAAGGGAACCTCTGTCGGAACCGCTGGGTTTTGGGGATTAGCCGGAGGAGCTGGAGGTGCGGGAGGAAGCGGTGGCTGCTCTGGCTTCTTCTCAGCATCCTCAGGAGCAGCGCTTGGTTCAGCGCTCTCAACAGTTGTTGTAACCGGAGCCTTCGTAACGGTCGAGACTGCAACCGAGGTGGTGGGAGACTCCGCCTCGTCAGAACCACATGCTACTAAGAGCAGAGAACTCGCTGCTACGGTGGCCACTGCCGCCTTCTTATAAACGAAACTCACGGTAATAAAACTCCTTATTAGGGTTGATCTCTTGTCTAAATACCCACTATAACACTCATCAACTGAGATCAAGATCCTCCCAGTGTTTTATGAGAAAGTTCCCAGCCTTTGTCAAACCTCGCTCCCCACGACGCCTTTGTCGGTCGCGCATCATCGTTATGGCAGAGGTATTAAGATACTAGGCGTGGAGTTAAATAAGAGCGCGATCATTCAAGCCAGCATCGATATTCTCAGCAGCTATGGATTAGCGGATATGACCATGCGACGCGTAGCCACACACCTTGCTGTTGCACCTGGAGCCTTGTACTGGCATATCAAGAATAAACAAGCTCTGATCGACGCCACCGCTCGAACCCTTTTAACAGATTTTCTAGCTTTAGACCATCACGATCTGCGCGAAGCAGCCCTCTTTTTGCGTACCACGATGCTAGGAATCACCGACGGCGCTGAGCTTGTTGGTACGGCGCTTATCAGCAATGATCTGCGTGCTGAGGTTGAAGGTATTTTCAGTAAGGCCACCACTGCTGACACACCACAGATCGCCGCCGCGACCCTAGTCCACTATGTCGTGGGCGCCAGCGTATTTGAGCAAAACCAGGCCCAACGCCTAGGGGCCTCATTTGATGCGGACAATGCCCGTGACCAGTTTTTAGCCGGCGTTGATATCATCTTAAATGGAATTCAAGCTCTTTCGGGCTAAGATACTGGGCTATGACTACAGAACCGATTGCGGAGGAGCACTCACCCTCCAGCGTTAACGATCAACCCACCCGCAAGGTCTGGCCGGGTGATCCTTTCCCACTCGGCTCCAAATACGACGGTGCTGGCACCAATTTTGCTATCTTTTCTCATGTTGCTGAAAAAGTTGAGCTGTGCCTCATCGATGCTGATAATAACGAGGAGCGCATTTCTCTTACTGAGGTAGACGCCCATATCTGGCATTGCTATCTACCCAACGTACTTCCAGGTCAACGCTACGGGTTCCGTGTCCATGGCCCCTATAACCCCGCCGACGGCAAACGCTGCGATCCGTCGAAGCTGCTCGTGGACCCCTATGCTCGCGCCTTCGATGGCGAATTTGACGGTGATGCTTCCCTCTTCAGCTACGACATCACTCAGCCGGATAAACCAGAGGCACGCAACACCGAGGATTCCCTCGGGCATACCATGCTCTCTGTCGTCGTCAATCCCTTCTTCGACTGGGGCTCAGACCGCGCGCCCCAGGTTCCCTATCATGACACGGTGATTTACGAGGCCCATGTCAAGGGAATGACTATGACCCACCCTGACGTTCCCGAAGAACTCCGCGGAACCTATGCTGGCCTAGCACACCCAGCCATTATTGAATATCTCAAGGATCTTGGCATCACTGCCATTGAACTGCTCCCTGTACACCAGTTCTTACAGGATGACCGGTTGCGTGATCTGGGACTGCGCAACTACTGGGGCTATAACACCTTCGGCTTCTTTGCTCCGCACCTGGATTATGCAGCCGCTAAGACCCCAGGCGATGCCGTATCCGAGTTTAAGGGCATGGTTCGCGCCTTCCACGAAGCTGGTATCGAGGTGATTCTCGATGTTGTCTATAACCATACAGCCGAAGGAAATCATCTCGGCCCAACGATCGCCTTCCGAGGTATAGATAATGAGGCTTACTACCGCCTGGTAGATGGCGACAAACGCCACTATATGGACTATACGGGAACCGGAAACTCCCTTAATGTTCGCGACCCTCACCCACTGCAGCTCATCATGGACTCACTGCGCTACTGGGTCACCGAAATGCACGTGGACGGTTTCCGCTTCGACCTCGCCTCCACCCTGGCGCGCGAGCTGCATGACGTGGATAAGCTCGCTACTTTCTTCGATCTCGTACAGCAGGATCCAGTAGTCTCACGCGTTAAGCTCATTGCTGAACCGTGGGATGTGGGCGAGGGTGGTTATCAGGTAGGTAACTTCCCTGCCATCTGGGCCGAGTGGAACGGGAAATACCGCGACACCGTTCGGGACTTCTGGCGAGGCGAGCCCTCCACGCTGGGCGAATTCGCATCCCGACTCACAGGTTCCTCGGATCTCTATGCACATAATGGGCGTCGGCCTACGGCCTCCATCAACTTCGTTACTGCCCACGACGGCTTTACCCTTAATGACCTCGTCAGCTACAACGAAAAGCACAATGAGGATAATGGTGAGGGTAACCGCGATGGCGAGTCCCACAACCGCTCGTGGAACTGTGGCGCCGAGGGTCCCACAGATGATCCCGATATTAATCAACTGCGTGCTCAGCAGCGTCGCAACTTCCTCACCACGCTCTTACTCAGCCAAGGCACCCCCATGCTGGCTCACGGTGACGAAATTGCGCGCACTCAGTCTGGCAATAATAACGTCTACTGCCAGGATAACGAGCTCGCGTGGATGGACTGGGACCAGGTGGCCGATAACCACGAGTTACTAGGTTTTACCAAGCGACTCATTCGTATCCGCGCCAACCACCCGGTTTTCAGACGCCGTAATTTCCTCGCGGGCGGACCACTAGGTGAGGACGCCCCCGATCGCGATATTGCGTGGATGGTTCCATCCGGCAAGCTCATGACCCAATCGGATTGGGAATTCGCTTTTGGCAAAGCTTTAATGGTCTATCTCAATGGAGCATCTATTGCTGAGCCCGATCGTCGCGGGCACCCGATTATCGATGAATCCTTCCTCATGATCTTCAATGCCTATCATGACGTCATCGAATTTACCTTGCCACCAGAGAACTTCGGGTCTTCGTGGAAGCTCGTCGTAGACACTACGGAACCCACGGGGTACCCACTGGAGGGTAAGGTCATCGAATCCGGGGGTTCAATGACCGTTCAGGGTCGCTCCATTCTCATCTTCCGGCAGGTAGATCCGCCGGTCAATGCTAGTGTCCCTGGCGATGAGTATGCTGAGCGAGAAGAATACGATAGCTAATACAAAAAGGGGCGGTGCCTATCTGGAGTAGCGCACCGCCCGCTGGGTTCATCAAGACACGAGGCTTTCTATGACTATTTCCATCCATGGCGGCGAAGTCACCATTACCGCGCAGGAGATCACCATTCACCCCACTCTCCTGACCGCCTCACTTGATGCCCATCCCCTCACCCTTCCGCTCGGACCAGCGCGGGTTACCCGCACCCCCAGCTCGATCCTGGGAGGTGTCGTCCAGATTGGAGATGACCCCGAGCACACGATCACTTTTCCCCCAAATTCGGACCATCAGATCGAGTTATTCTTCCAAGCTCTAGAGGCTGCTAAGAAGGGAGAACTGGCCGCTATAGCCAATCTGGATTTCTGTGGCATCGATGTGGAAACAGCCAATAGTGACTGGGGGTCGATCTGCCAGGTTGGTTTAGCCCGGGTGCGAGACGGCCTGGTGGTCGAAACTAAGTCCTGGTTGTGCCAGCCTGCAATCGCAGGTTTCGACGAATTCAATAAAGAATTCCACGGCATTACTGAGAAAACCGTTGCTACCGCCCCACCGTTTGCAGAGATCCTTCCCGAGGTGATTGCGTGGGTCGCTGACGACGACGTAGTGGCGCATAATGCTCAATTTGATATGACAGCCTTCTTCCGCGCCGCAGCCGCAGCACAGGTTGATCCCCCGCAGTGGAATTTCGCGTGCTCGCTCGCCGCGGCCCGGTCCTGTCACCTGCCTATAGCTTCGCATAAACTTAATGTCGTCGCAGATCATCTCAACGTTGATCTTGAACACCACCATGATGCTCTCTGCGATGCCAAGGCTTGCGCAGAAATCTTCGCTGCTCTTACCCGCCTGAAGCGGACCAGTGGGAGCCTTGAGGAGGTTTTTATGACATTTGGTTTCGAACGCGGTTCGCTCAACAGCAATAGGGTTTACCCAGTGCTGCGCGCCTCTCTCGCCAGTGCACCGGTGCCAAAGGAAAGCACGCCTAGGAAATCGCAGCCGTGGGCTAAGGTTGCCACACCGGAGAAGGTCCCGGATACTAATACCGAGGCTGATCCCCGCAATCCTCTTTATGGGCACGTAGTGACCCTCACCGGTGATTTCGATCCCTTCGATAAAGGTCTCTTGTGGCAAAAAATTGCAGCTGCAGGTGCTACGGTGGCCAAGAATGTGACCAAGAAAACCACTCTATTAGTGATCGGGCCGTGGAACTGCATTACCACCAAGCAAAAACGTGCAGAAGATCTGAACGACAAGGGTCAGGCCATAGCTTTCTGGACAGCTCAAGAACTTTTTGACGTTCTTGGCCTAGACGCCAATCTCAATCCTCCTTTCTAAACCAGAAGGTATTGCGACTCATGCGGTAGGAAGTATAGCCTCCCTTAACACGTCAGCAGCTCTATATCCAGGGCGATCTCATCCTACTTCGGCTCGCTCGTCCTCGCCGCACCGTTGAAATATGAAGGAGAGCTTAAAATATCCATACCGCCCCTTATGACGAAGCAATAATAAAACCTGTCTCGGTGCCCGGTGTGCTCCACATATTAAATTGACATATCCATGAGATCATCGACGAGTATGCGTCAGAACCAACGCACAAATCGCGCTAAACCCCAGCGATGAAGGTTGTATACAAAGCTCGTTTCATCCGCTCCTTGGATGCGACGGGGAAAGCTAGATATCCCTAAACTGCTACCCCATCAATAAACCAAACGATTCTAAACCTCTCTGACTCTATACCCCATACTTAGTAGTGGTTTTCCTGCTCCCCCTGCAGGTCCTCAGCTAATGTACACGCCGGTGGCTCAATGAAGGCATCATCTCACTATTGCCTAGATTTTCACCCAGTCAAGGCGCTCCTCTTGCTCAACCCCAACGAGTAAAAGTGAGAGAACCACAGCGTCTCGCCTTCTCATAGCCCCAAGGAATGGTGGTTAAAAAAATTATACCGATGGAATTCTCGTATACTGCGTTCTCGACCCATAATGCACGATCAATTCGTAGCTCCCGCACGGCGCTCGCTATGATAGGTAATTGTGAATTCGCTCTCGGATCTTCATAATTTCCACCAGGACTTCATCAAAACTCACCCTGATGCTGTACCTGAGTTCCGTGATGCTATCGAGAGAGTGCTAGCAGATGCTGGCTTAGCCTACGATCGGGTCAGCGTACGCATAAAATCGTGGCGCTCCTTGCGCGCTAAGATCAAAAAGAAGCACGCCGATGGCTCCCCTGTTTACCCCAACCCGATTCGTGATATCCACGATCTCATCGGAGTACGTATTACCACCTACCACTCGACTGAGATTCCACAGATCATTGAGGCTTTAAGCGATGAATTCACGGTGCGCCGAAGTGTGGATAAGGCGGAGCAGGCTCGCATTTCAGGAACCTTTGGCTACGGTTCTCACCATCTCATCGTGGAAGTTGATAGTAGAACCAGCGAGTTGTCTAACTATATGGGCCAAGAATTTGAGGTGCAGATTCGTACCGTTCTGCAGCATGCCTGGGCCGAATTCGAGCACGATATCCGATACAAGCGTCGATCGCGTAAATTGTCTCCTCAAGTTGATCGGGCTTTTACCCTTGCTGCAGGCTTGATCGAACTAGCCGATCAACAATTTGATCAGATTGCCGCTATCGAGGAACCTCGCGAAAGTTCCGCGGCCGATCCTGGGGTGGAATTTACTGCCGAAACCTTGCCGGGGATTATCACCATGATCAACGGCAACCAGATCCCTCAGTCGTCTATCTCCAGCTACCAGTGGCTTGAGGAGCTTCTCCACGCTCACGAAATTCGTACTGCTGGCCAACTGGAAGCATTATTGAGCCCTCGGAATATCACCCGTATCCGTGAAGCCATGAATTATAAATTCCGCCCTGGACACGTGCGAGTAATCGACGATCTTCTCCTTGCACAATACGGTCGCGAGCATATCCGCCTCACTGGATCAAGTGGAAAGCACCCTAAACAGCGCGTTCATCGCCTCGAGCGGAGTCTCCCGTTAGTTTCCCACGTCTTTTAACGGTCGCGCCCGATTAAACGATCGAGCTGTCGACGTTCCTTCTTCGTCGGGCGGCCCGCACCACGATCTCGTCGTGGGATGCCTAAATCTCTTGGCGGAGGCTGCGGCGAATGATCGATATAGCACGTTCGAGCTATGCTGGCGCCCACACGTTTTTTCACGGTTTTGGTCACTTCAACATCGGTGAAATGATGATCTGCCCAAACACTAACCCGATCTCCAGGGACGACAAGGTGCGAAGGCTTCACTGCTTTCGCATTCACCTTGATATGGCCTGCCTTGCAGGCATCAGCTGCTTTCGAGCGTGTCTTAAGTAACCGTACCGCCCATACCCAGGAGTCGACTCGAACGGGACTGTTATCGGTCACCATTGATCACGGTAGTTGATAATCGCACGAATTCGCCCGTAGTTCACACCCACTCCAGCTAAGCTAACGGCTGCGGCGATGATGCTGATGCCGATCTGCGAAACTAAAAGCCCTCCCACGGCAGCGGCCAACCCAGCACCGCCCCAAGCGACGGCGGCGCGGGCGTGACTGCGCACGGCTATTTTTCTTTGTTCGGTGCTATGTGGTGATTGAAGAGTCATAGGTTTGATTCTACCCACGTACTTCCGGCATCAGTAAGCCGCGCCCCACCTGCAGTCAGTGCCGCTAGAAAGCTTTCTAACTCCGCTTTTCCACCCGGGTCTACCGCGATTGTAAAATGTGCGCGATGCTTGTACTCCACCTCAGTCACATGAAATCCGCGTCCACGTAATTCGGCTTCTATCTTGCCTGCATCACTGTAGTTGAAGTCGGCTTGAAAAAGATCTTGACGTGCGCGACTGACACTTTCGACTTGATCAAGGCAGCGCATAACAGAATCGGAATAGGCATGTACTAGACCACCAGCGCCCAACTTGATGCCACCAAAATATCGTACGGTCACCGCTGCGATATCTAGGAGTCCGGAACCTCGAAGCACATCCAGCATCGGGGTACCAGCGGTGCCAGAGGGCTCACCATCATCTGAGGATCGCTCGATTGGGTTCGACCCGTCGACGTGGTAGAGGTAGGCGCTGCAGTGATGGCGAGCATCTGGGTAACGGGATCGAATCTCTGCAATAAACGCGCGTGCCTGCTCTTCATCTTCAACCCGAGCGATGAAGGTGAGAAATTTACTGCGCTTGATCTCAAATTCGTTAAAGAATTCTCGATGGGCTCTCGGGCGCCGATATGCTCTTGCCAACGGTTAACTCACCACAAATTCGTATTCTGGCGTTCCAGGCTCAAGGTGTCGGCAGGTAATTCGGGATGCATCCATCCGCGCTTTGAGCCCGTCGATATCGCTAGCAGACCCTAGTTGTAGACCTACCAATGCAGTGCCAGTTTCGCGGTTATTGCGCTTGAGATACTCGAATAGAGTGATATCGTCATCGGGCCCTAGGATGTCGTTAAGAAAGCTTCGCAGCTGTCCGGGCTCCTGGGGGAAACTGACTAAGAAATAGTGCTTAAGTCCGCGTTGCACGAGTGATCTCTCGACGATCTCGGAATAACGAAGGACGTCGTTATTGCCGCCTGAAATCACGCACACGACGATATCACCAGCACCAAATTTCAGATCTCGCAGCGCCGCCACGGAAAGAGCTCCCGCGGGCTCAGCTATAATTCCTTCGTTCTGGTACAGCTCGATCATCTCGGTACACACCACACCCTCACTGACCGTCAACGGGTGCAGCCGACCGAGATTCTGTTCAATTACTTGGTAGTTAATATCCCCTATACGCTTCACAGCTGCTCCGTCAACGAAGGGATCGACAGCTGGAAGCGTCACAGGGCCGTTGGCTTTTAAGGCCGCCTCCAAAGATGGAGCTCCCTTGGGTTCGACCCCCACCACTGCGGTACGAGGCGACAGATCAGCCAAATAACTTAAGATTCCCGAGATCAATCCGCCCCCGCCCACGGGGACCACAATTGTGTCAAGGGTTTTACCCAAGGCCGATAACTGAGAGAGAATTTCTGCCGCCACCGTGCCTTGGCCGATCACTGTATTTGCGGCATCAAAGGGCTCGATGATCGTCGCTCCTGTCTCCAGGGCATAATGATGAGCTGCAGCACTTGCCTCATCGAAATTTGCCCCAGTGACCTCCAAGGTAATATTCTCGCCACCGTGCACCATGATGCGATCCCGCTTCTGTTTGGGGGTAGCTGAGGGTACAAAAATACGACCGTTGATTCCCTTAGTCCGACACGCGAAAGCAACGCCTTGGGCATGATTGCCAGCCGATGCTGCCACAATTCCAGCCTTTTTCTGCTCATCACTGAGCTGTGAAATAGCGTTAACAGCCCCGCGAATCTTATAGGAACGAACATCTTGAAGATCTTCGCGCTTCAGGTAGATCTCGGCGCCCGTTAATTGTGAGAGCCTGGGGCAGAATTGTAAAGGTGTGGTGCCGATTGTTGCAGAAATTCGAGCCTGCGCAATTTGAATATCCGCTGCGTGGATATTAACCGGAGTTTGTGCTGGCGAATGATCTGCTGGGGTACTCATGAATACCTAGCTTAGCGCTTTAGGTTTCGAGCGAAAAAAATCACCTCGGCTGCGGGCTCTCACCAGCTAGTGTGCATCTGGTATCGCGCACCGTGCGGTCAAACCTGCTAACGTCTTTGCTATTGGTGATCACACTGCTTCAATGCGTTATTATCGCAAGGAATCACGCTCACTACAAGACTCACTACATTTATAAAGGAGCAAACGATGCGCCCTCGTTCTATTAGCACCCTGGTGGTCAGCCTAGGTACTGTCGCGGCTCTGATCGCCGTGCCCGCTGGAGCCACCGAAAGTTCCCAAACCACTGAGACCACTGAGACCACCGGCACCACCGGGACAACTGCAGCCCCCACAACTGAGGAGAAAAAACCCGACCACTATGGCAGTGACAAGGGTGCGGATGGCGTAGCTTCTTCCGAGGATGATTTCTTCGAGTTCAACGAGAATGGAGCCCTTGTCCGGATGGGCGACCTCGAGGAAAAGCACCTTCCCATTATTAGTGCAGTATTCGGTCTTATAGCATCTATTGCCGTTTTCGGGGCTTCGGTATTCCGGGCTTTCCCTGAACTACAGGGGATGCTCAACAACGCTCTTAAGCAGGCTGGGGTGCGCGTTTAATGCGGGTGACCCACAGTGTAGCAGCGGTTATGCTCACCCTTCCGCTTATAACCGGGCACGCAGTGGCCGCAGAGGCGCCCACTAACCAGAAACAGCAGTCAGCGGAACTCATGACCACCGACGTCGAACAGCAAGAGGGGTCACTCTATGAGCAGGCGCTCAAACCTGGTTCCTCTTTAACCGGCAGTACCCCTATCGATCTCACTATGATTGCGGCGGCCTTAGTGGGCGGTGCAGCTCTGATCTACCGCATCATTGCAGAGGGGCCACATAATTTCCTTGTGGGCCTTCGTATGCAAATCGATGATTTCATCGCTCGAACCCAGCAATTATCTACCGTGCTTGTCGGCTGAATAAAGGCGCTGCATATCCAAGCAGCGCCTTTATTCTTTAAGCCAGAATCCCAGGGCCCAAGGTCGCTTTAAGGTCACCCATAAGGCTAGCTGACCGTTCGACTCGAAGGCTTTCACCTAAGATCATTGTGTGCGATTCATCTCCGTCGACAAGGTTGAGATACACATCCGATTCCCCGCTATTAGCCAGCAAGACAGATTTGAGCTTGCCAAGATTCTCCATCGTGCATTGATCGGTGCGCAGGTTCAAACGAACTGGTAACCCGGTTCCATTTCCTATACCCAATTCGGGTATTTTCAGATCATCGCAGAAAACTCCAACCCGATCCTCCCGGATACTGATATGGGCTTTGATGAGAACAATATTGTCTTCAACGATATGTGGACCCACAATGGCATAAGTCTTCGAGAAAACCAGGACCTCAACTTGCACACCAGCATGGTCCTCCACGGTCACAATGGCCCACGGTGTACCATCTTTTTTCGATACTCTCCGATCAACGGCTGAGATGATGCCACCAATCTCGACCTCTTGGCCATGACTGACGTCCTGTGAAGCGATGATCGACAGCGGAGTCTTGGTTTGAGCGGCAAGGGCATCTTCGTAGCCATCGAGAGGATGCGCAGATACATACAGGCCGAGCATCTCGCGTTCGAGAGCCAATTGGTGCTTCTTATCCCACTCCTGATCAGGGACGTCGATAGTGAAAATCTCCGCCGGACTCGAGTCCGAATCGGCGCCGAGACCTGCGAAAAGATCAAATTGCCCCTTATCCATGGCCCTCTTCGGCCCGGTGGCGGCATCAACGGCCTCATCGGAGATAAGTGAAAGTCCCCGGCGCGGATGCCCGAGAGAATCAAAGGCACCCGCTTTGATCAGCGATTCCGTGACGCGCTTATTACAGGCGGTGAGGTCAATTTTATCGAGATAGTCAGAAAAGTTTCTATAACTGCCCTTGTCTTCGCGCGCTTTGACAATCGAATTCACCACGTCCTCGCCGACATTTCGCACCGCTCCGAGTCCGAAGCGGATATCGGAACCCACAGGGAGGAAGTTGAATCGCGATTCATTCACGTCTGGGGACAGCACAGAAATCCCGAGGTGACGACAATCCGCTAGATAGATCGCCATTTTATCTTTTTTGTCCGCCACCGATGTTAACAGTGCCGCCATATACTCAGCTGTAAAATTAGCCTTCAGGTAGGCGGTCCAATAGGAGACCAGTCCATAGCCTGCGGCGTGGGACTTATTGAAAGCGTAGCCGGCGAAGGGCAAAATCACATTCCACAATGCGTCGACCGCTTCCTTGGAAAACCCATTGCTGAAGCAGCCAGTGGAAAATTTCTCGTATTCCGCTTCAAGGACTTCTTTTTTCTTTTTACCCATGGCTTTACGGAAGCCATCTGCTTCACCCGCGGTGTAGTTGGCCAGCTTGCGAGAGATCGCCATGATTTGCTCTTGGTAAACAATCAGCCCATGAGTTTCGGCGAGAATATCTTCAAGGACATCCGCCAACTCAGGGTGGATGGGTTCTTTGGGCTTCCGTCCGTTTTTCCGGTCGGCGTATTCATGGTGCGCGCCCACTGCCATAGGCCCTGGGCGGTAGAGCGCCAAGGATGCCACGATATCGTTAAAGCCAGTTGGCTGCATGCGCTTGAGCAACTCTTGCATGCCAGCAGAGTCGAGCTGGAAGACACCCAAGGTATCTCCTCGGCTCAGCAATTTATAGACTTCAGGATCATGGGTGTCGAGGCTCTCGAGATCCACGGTGGTATCGCGATTGATCTTAATATTCTCGATAGCATCGCCGATAACCGTTAAGTTGCGGAGCCCTAGGAAGTCCATTTTCAACAAGCCTATGGCTTCACATGCTGGATAGGGCCAGCCTGTGATCAGTGCACCGTCATTTGGGCGTTTCCACATGGGAATACAGTCAAGCAGTGGAACTGAGGCCATAATCACGGCACAAGCGTGAACACCCGCCTGCCGTACCACTCCTTCAAGGCCTCGGGCAGTATCGTAGATCTTTTTTATTTCTGCGTCGGCTTCGATGAGTTTGCGAACCTCACCGGCTTCTTGGTAGCGGGGGTGCTCTGGGTCCATAATGCCAGATAGCGGGATATCTTTGGCCATTACCGCAGGCGGGAGGGTTTTAGCGATGCGATCGGCAATTTGGTATCCTGGCTGGCCGTGCAAGGTTCGAGCGGCGTCTTTCAGCGCTTGTTTCGTTTTCACGGTGCCGAATGTAATCACTTGGGCGATCTTGTCCTCACCCCAGCGCTCGGCCGCGTAGCGGATCATCTCCGCTCGGCGGCGATCATCGAAATCGATATCTATATCGGGGGCCGAGGGGCGTTCCGGGTTGAGGAAGCGCTCGAAGAGCAATCCATGCTCAATTGGGTCGATATTGGTGATAGTGAGCGCGTAGGCTACGAGTGCACCTGCGGCCGAACCTCGGCCTGGTCCCACACGAATACCCACCGAACGTGCGTATTTGATGAGCTCCGCGACAATTAAAAAGTACGAGGGGTAGCCCTTCAAATCGATTACTTCGATTTCGTATCGTGCGCGGTCGAGATATTCTTGGGGCACCTCCTGGCCAGGGAACCTCTCTTTGAGGCCTTCTGCGACCTGGTGCTGAAGCCACGAGGTCGGAGTATGTCCTTCCGGTACATCCGCAATGGGCATGCGGTCATGGGGATGTGGCTCCCACAGGCGACCATAGTCTTGAACACGCTCGGCGATCCAGAGGGTGTTATCGCACGCATCCGGAACCAAATGATCCCATAATTCACGCATTTGTGCGGCAGATTTGACATAGTAGCCGCTGCCGTCGAATTTGAAGCGATCTTGGTCGTGCATTGTTTTACCCGTTTGCACGCACAGCATGACTTCGTGGGCATGAGCTTGAGACTCCAAGACATAATGGCAGTCATTGGTCACTAGAGGTGGAAGGTTGAGTTTCTTCCCGATCTCTAGCAATTCGCCGCGAACTCTGTTCTCAATATTGAGGCCGTGGTCCATGAGCTCGAGAAAATAATTGTCTCGTCCGTAGATGTCCTGCCACATCGCGGCAGCTTCTAAGGCTTTATCAAATTGGCCGAGCCTCAGGCGCGTTTGAACGTCGCCGGAGGGACACCCAGTTGTGGCAATAATGCCGGTTGCGTGCTCAGCAATGAGTTCGGCATCCATACGTGGCCACTTGCCCAGTTGACCTTCATACGAGGCCATCGACGAGAGATAAAAGAGGTTTTTAAGCCCCTCAGCTGTTTCTGCCACCATTGTTTGGTGTAGATACGCTCCCGACGCGGAGACATCGTCGGATTTTTGGCTTTCATCACCCCACCGCTGGCGCTTGAGATCGAAACGAGAACCGGGGGCTAGATATGCTTCGATGCCGATAATTGGCTTGATGCCGGCGCCGGTCATTGCTCGGTAAAAGGCGTCCGCGCCAAACATATTGCCGTGATCGGTAATTCCCACTGCTGGCATCTCTTGGCGGGAGACTTCCTCGGCCAGCATATTCACCTTAGCCATCCCATCGAGCATGGAATATTCCGTGTGGTTATGCAGGTGTACGAAGGAAGATTTTTTTGCCATAGGTGTTGAGTCTAGTGTGTTTACTTCACCCGTGCATCTGTCTGGTGGGCTGGGAGATTTTCGAGGTTTTTAGGCTTCTGGCACTATGATGAGCGCTTATGCTGTATGTCGTTTCGGCTTATCTTCTGTGGGGTCTATTCCCTGCTTATTTTCCGCTGCTTGCTGCGGCTTCCCCTTATGAGATTATAGCCCACCGTATTGTGTGGACCGCCGTTATCATGCTGGTCATCATTTCTCTTACGGGCACAGCACGCAGACTGCGCGAGATCGACCGCACAACGTGGGGGTGGTTGTCGTTTGCCAGTATCGCTATTGCATTGAATTGGCTTATTTATGTGATTGCTGTTAATTCGGGGCATGTGGCCGATGCCGCACTCGGGTATTTTATTAACCCTCTTGTCAACGTTCTTTTCGGAATTATCTTTCTTAAGGAGCGCTTGCGTTTTCTCGAGACTATAAGCATCGGCATTGCGGTTCTCGCAGTAGTATTTCTGACAGTGCTCGCAGGTGAGCCCCCAATTATTGCTTTAAGTCTGGCATTTAGTTTTGGTACCTATGGTCTGATTAAGAAAAAAATCAATCTTCCAGCTTCGCTCACCTTGACGGCTGAAACTTTGGTGCTCACTCCTTGCGCTCTAGCGGCGATAGGTTACCTCGAATACTCCGGTCAGGGTAGTTTCGCCTCCGTGGGACCTCATCACAGTGCCCTTCTGATCGCTACAGGCGTGATTACTGCTGTTCCTCTTCTCCTCTTTGGAAAGGGCGCGCGGATGATACCACTGTCAACGGTGGGGATGTTGCAGTATATGACCCCGACTATGCAGCTACTATGGGCAGTTTTTGTTGTCAACGAGAGCGTCGATTCATGGAAGTGGATGGGTTTTATCCTCATCTGGATCGCTGTTGCCATCTATATGAGCGATACCCTCATTCGCGCCACCAGATCCCATAGATCCCATCGGTCACATAGGACTAATAGGAGACGGGTCGAACGCTAAACAGTCCCCAGCGAGCATCGGAGGGGAGAACCTCGATAGCGAGTACCTCTGAGGCTTGTGCCACCTGATCAAGAGTTGTCGGTGAGGCGTGGACAACAAGCCCCGTCACAGCATTGGGATCGAGGCCTTTCAGCCGAATTTGTTCCTCTAGATGGTCACCCCGAGGTTGAGTAATAGTTTCGGGTATACCAATGACCGCAGCTTCGCCTACCCCCACCGCATTGACTCTTTCGACCGCTAAGACGATCTCGCCGGCCAGGTCGGCGGGGATGGGACGCACAAAACTAATATAGGCAAAAGCGGGGGCATGATGCTCTCGCCTACTCATACGTGATCGCTGCTGATAATCCGCGCGCGTCTCCCCACGTTCTGGCCCTAGTACATCGCCGTTAAAGATCACGGGTGGTTCCTTGGCAGTATCAGCAACAAAGAAGCTATAACCCAAGCCCATCACGGCAAGCGATACAACAGCTAGGCCGACGCGGATAGTATCAGCCGCCATGGCTACTAAGAATTGCCAGCGCGCACTACGTCGAGCGCATGACGGAGGTCCGGTGGATATGGTGAGCAGATCTCCATCCATTTACCCGAGGCGGGGTGCTCGAAACCGAGTCTAACCGCGTGCAGCCATTGCCGCTCTAGGCCTAAGCGCTGTGCCATAACCGGATCGGAGCCGTACATCGGATCACCGCAACACGGGTGATGCAGTGCAGCTGTGTGCACGCGAATTTGGTGCGTCCGCCCAGTTTCAAGGTGTACTTCTAAAAGCGAAGCCTCCACGAAAGCTTCTAGGGTTTCATAGTGGGTAACCGCATATTTACCGTCAGTGGTCACCGCGAACTTCCATCCCGAACTTGGGTGGCGGCCAATGGGGGCCTCAATTGTCCCCTGGAAGGGATCCATATGACCTTGCACGAGCGCATGATAGGTCTTCTTGACGGTCCGCTCCTTAAAGGCGCGCTTGAGTATCGCATAACCGCGCTCGCTCGCCGCCACTACCATGACACCTGAGGTGCCAACGTCTAGACGTTGCACGATTCCGTTGCGTTCTGGGGGGCCGGAGGTAGATATTCGAAAACCCGCAGCGGCTAAACCCCCAACAACAGTGGGACCTTCCCAGCCCACCGTGGGGTGGGCAGCTACTCCTACCGGTTTATCTACCGCTATCACATCCTCGTCAGCATAGAGGATGTCGAGGCCCTCAACAGGTTCAGCTTTGGGTTCTAGCGGCTCCTGTGGCGCAGGAAGAAGCACTTCGAGAAGGCCACCTGGGGTGATCTTATCTGCCTTTCCCAGGATTTTCCCATCGACTGATATATCGCCATTAGTGGCGAGCTCAGCGGCAACGGTGCGTGAAATCCCAAGCAATTTGGACATGGCAGCGTCGACACGCATTCCATCTAAACCTTCGGGGATTGAGAAGGTGCGGTGTTCTCTCACTGGGCACTCCTCTCCGCGAGGAGCGAACGTACCACATAGATCGCGATTCCTATGGTGAGGCAGGCGTCGGCAAAGTTGAAAACCGCGAACCGTGAGACCGAAATATAGTCAACAACATGCCCAAAAAAGAATCCTGGAGGTCGTATCAAACGGTCAATAAGGTTTCCCAGGGTGCCACCGCCGACAAGACCAAGGACGATACCGACCCACACCGTATTAACACGGAACGAAAAAACTAGAATGCCAATGAGCACGACCGTTTTAATGAGCGTAAATAGCCACGTCGTACTCGAGCCCAGGGAGAAGGCGGCACCAGAATTGAAGGCGAGACGAATGCTCAGCCACTCCCCCACGATCGGCCATCTGTCACCGCGGGCGATATTGGCGAGGATCCACTCTTTGATGCCTTGGTCTAGGAGAGCCAAGATCACGATGATCCCCCAGATCATGCCAGTTAAATATAAGCTTTTCGATCTCTGCACCCTCTTATCTTTGCAAAAGGACCCTCTTTTCGCTACCTTGCCCCCGCTACCAACAGGTAGGCTACGTACATGTTTTCTCTCTCTCGTACCCTTGTCAGTCTTTCGGTAGCCATCATATTGACAGGTATTGCAGGATGTAGTGTCACCGGTGAGCGCGATCAAGTACCGGTTGACCAGGCTGTAGGTCTAGCGCTACAGCCCCCACGAGTTCGACTTATTGAGAAAGGGGAAAGCCCCCGCAACCCCCTGATCTTTCAGGATCACAACACCCCCACTCAAGCAGCGACCGTGAAGGTCGGGTCCTCGCTGAGTCAGCAGATATCGACCGGCGATACGCTCAGCCCCCAGCCTTCCTTAGACGCGGCGTCACCTGCGGTGACCACGCTTAAGGTCACTGCGGAGAGCGTCCCTGCTCAGCAATCCGAAGAGTCCACTCGAAGCGTTTTTCTCAAGGTCCGCAGCGCCAATTCCGATACCGATCTCGATACTGCCCGCGGCTTCGGTTTTGGATGGTTCGCTGACGATTCCGGGAGGATCTCTTCCGTTAATTTTGCTGCTCCCACTCAGGCCACAGATGCTGCCCGAGCCCAGACAGAAGACAGTTTGCTGACCCTGGTGGGGCTACCGGTAGTTTTCCCCCAAGAGCCCGTTGGGGTCGGCGCTAGATGGACAGTTGAATCACGGATCACTAGTGCTTCCGCCAGCTACTTACAGGATATGACCTTCGAGCTTCTCGAGCGATCTGGATCTGTGGTGCGACTAGGAGTGAGTGTTCAGCAACGTCCCTCGCAGGGAGCCATCGAGGCTCAAGGGGAAAAACTAGAGGTTATCAGCGCCGAGAGTGTAAGCGAAGGCGAGTTAGTCATTGATACCTCCCACCCGCTGCCTGTTTCCGGTAGTTTAAAAGTTATCGCGCGAGTTATATATGCAGCCGCGGGTAATGAGGTGCGGGTGGTACAAGATAACAGCACCGTTGTGGAGTTCGTTCCACCGCAGTAAAAAGGTAGTGGAGATACTAGGTGCCACCACCTCCCTGCCCACGGCCACACAGGCGTCATGAGGTCAATAGATTTATAGGAACGAAAAAGTGTACAGGTCCTGTCGCACTGAGCAATTAGAGTCTTTGAGCCAAGATCATAGGGGGAAGATTGTGCAGCTTGCTCGCAGAGATGCCAGTGAAAGCAACCTTCAGCTCTGGAGTGTAGCGTAGGTACGCGATGCGCACAGGCAGATTGATGATGCACTTATCGACGACTCTAGGCGGTGTGGACGCCGTGAGCGCGCTATCTCATCGAGCATAAGATACCCCCACTGCTGTGGTGAGGGGATCAAGCGGTCCCCGCATTCCCTGCTTCGCGGGGTGCCGGACTCGAGGCACCGGGCGGCCGCTGGAGTGCGTGCTCGCACGGAAAGCAGTAAGGCATAGGTGGTGATCGCGCCATCAGCGCTGGTGTATAGCTGGTTTTATGTGGTGAGTTGCTGAAACGCTCTCTATAGCCTAAGCGCATCTTCTCGTCGTGCACGAGATACCACATACACAACACCCCTTGGGAATCCCAAGGGGTGTGACTTTGCTAGGTTATTTCTTTTTCGGCGCTGATATGCTAACTTTTTCGATCTCCACACTCTGTGCGGGTGGGCCATCGACTGCGCCATCTTTGACTCCATGAGCAGCGATATCCCTAAGAACGTCCATCCCTTCAGGTTCCACGGTTCCAAAGAGTGTGTAGTTAGGGGGCAATGGGGAGTCTTTGTAGTTGATGAAGAACTGAGATCCGTTGGTATCAGGGCCCGCATTAGCCATGGCTACAGTGCCGGCCATATAGAGTCCTTGCGCAGATTCTCCAACCGGATATTCATCGGCAAAGCGGAAGCCGGGGCCACCTCGTCCGGTTCCCTCTGGGTCGCCGCACTGGAGCACATAGATCCCGTCAGTAGTCAGACGATGGCACACCGTATTGGTGTAGAAGCCGGACTTCGCCAGGTGAGCGATAATCGCCGAGGTACAGGGAGCTTTGTGCGGGTCAAGGGTTAAGGGGATATCGCCGCGGTTAGTTTCAAAGACTAAGGAGACCGGGTCAGATAGTTTGTCTTCCGGGAGTTTTTCGGAGATATCACCGAATCCCTCTGCCGTGACACCACACTCAGCGGCGAAAACCGCTGTCGCGTCTTGCGCTGCTTCGCCATTTGGTGCCGTCGATGAGTTATCAGTACTGCACCCTGCGATAAGAGCACCACTACTTAAGGTGATCAGGGCTATCTTGACTAAGCTCTTCATCAATTCTTCGTCGCCGTCCTGTATCTTTCTGGTTAATATTTTCTACGCTGCTGGTGGGGCTGGTGGCATCTCAGCATCTTCTGGGGACGCTGGCACCTCAGGGTTCTCAGGAGCAGCAGGCTCATTACCTAAGGTCTCATTACATAGCGGTGGGACCTGTTCGGGAGTAACCGTATTGGTAATTAGGGTACAGGCCCAGGATTGGGATAGCTTCCAGTGCCCATCTTCGTAGATGAATTCTACATTCTCCGCTGGTTGAGGTTCCCGATCCGGCAGCATGAAATTGACCGTTGCCAGTACTGAGTCAGGGGTATAACCGGGAAGAATGGGCTGAACCACCTGGAACTCTGCACCTGATTCCAACTTAGAATCGGTCATGACCTGGAAGAGCTCTGGTACAGTTTCGCCACCTTGGACCGTTTTGGTCTTCTCTTCCACTGGCACGTTGGGGTCGGCTGCGAGAGCCAAGAGTGCATTGAGTTCCTCGGCAGTAGGCAAACTGGGGGCCATAGCCTCCGTGGGACTCATCGTGGTCTCTGTAGGGGCCACTGTATCGGTGGTTGCATCGGTATCGGTCGAGCAGGCGCTCAAACTGAATGCGGTGGTGGCAGCAAGCGCTAGGGCCGCGATTTTCGACGAGGTCATCAAAGAAATCTCCTTTATCGGTTCACGATCGGATCTAATCCCTCTAGACTATCGCAGGAATATCCTCAGGGCGAAAAATTCTCGCACCACCAGCCACTGTGGCACCCTATATCTATGAGCTCTCCTACCTTGCCCAAGATTGTTGTCGTGACCACCGGCGGAACCATCGCTTCCGTGGCACATGCCGGCGGCGCTCGCCATCCAGAAATTACTGGCGAAAAACTCATCGCCCCGATTCGCCAGCGTTTTCATGATCAGTGCACGTTTGAGGTCAGGTCTATTGGCGTCATTGACTCGTCCGCCATGACCTTTGCCACCATCGACACCATCGTTACTGCCTGCCACGAAGCCCTGCGCGATCCCACGGTAACGGGTGTCATAGTCACGCACGGAACCGATTCGATGGAAGAGACAGCGATCGCCCTCGATACCTTCCACACCGACGCTCGCCCGATTGTTGTTACTGGCTCCCAGGAACCGTTCGATTCGGAGCACTATGACGGCTACGATAATCTTGCTGATGCTGTAATAGTCGCTTTAGATTCAAGCGCTCGTAATATAGGAGTACTGGTCACCTTCGGTCGCGCAGTCCTAGCCGCACGCGGAATGATGAAATGGCATACCAGAGACTTCCTCGGTTTTGCCACGAATGCACCCGAGGAACCCGAGCGGGCAGAGCCGGTGCCGGTGGTTCCACTTGAAGATATTCGGGTTGACATTATTTATGCTTATCCTGGGGCTCCGCGCACTCTTGTCGATGCTGCTCTAGCAGCTGGAGCGAACGGTCTCGTTGTCGAGGCGATGGGGGCCGGAAATGTTGGTGCTGAGATGGCGGCGGCGTTGA
Source organism: Corynebacterium sp. ES2794-CONJ1 (assembly GCF_025660615.1). Taxonomy (NCBI): domain Bacteria; kingdom Bacillati; phylum Actinomycetota; class Actinomycetes; order Mycobacteriales; family Corynebacteriaceae; genus Corynebacterium; species Corynebacterium sp. ES2794-CONJ1. Next base: position 435,773 of record NZ_JAOTIM010000001.1, read on the forward strand.
TCGACGCCCGTGAGAAAAATATTCCCGTTGTGATAAGCACGCGTGTGCCCAGAGGCGAAGTGAAGGCATTGTACGGCGGGGCGGGCGGTGGTAGTACTCTCAAGGCCCATGGTGTCGTAGGCTCGCGCTATTTTCGCAGCGCCCAGGCTCGCGTGCTCCTCGCGATTGCCATCGCCTCAGGCCGTGTGCCGGAAACTCTCTTTTAGAAATCTTCCTCAGCTAGGTTGTCTGGCCACGCCAGGCTCGCTATAGGATCAGCCGGCTCTAGGAGGGGATCATCGGTTGAGAATGTCTTAATAAATCCCGGGCCTGTCGCGCGGGTTTCAAAACGGACGGTCAGCACTCCGTGTCCACATCCTTGGATCCACCCATGACCATAGTCAGGATGGGAGATATCTTGGGTGGGGCGCCATCCGCCATTATCGTGGGAACTAATATCAACCTCGGTGCTGATTTCTGGGGTCGAGCTACGGACTCCGACCTCGTAGTCAGACTCTGCCGACGCTACTGGTTTACTGGGCAGCAATTCAGGGAATAGCATCTCCTGGCTCGGCATTTCGAGGTTGGAAAAGGATACGCCGACGAGGCGAATAGGTCCTACTTCCTGCGGATAGCGGAGGAGCAATTCCGCTGTCTTTTCTAATAATTGCTGGTCGTCGGTGGCGTAGAGGAAAGAGTGGGAGCGTGTTTCGTTGTGGTGATCGGCCATTTTAAGTTTGACACTGACAGTGCGCGCTCCTCGTCCATCTTTGAGCAAACGTTGGTGAGCGCTGCGAAAAGCGCGCTGCAAAGCCTGGTCCACATCGTCTTTTGCGATCAAATCTTCTGAGTAGGTAAATTCGGCGCCCACAGATTTTGCAATTGCGCGGGGGGCTACGGGACGGTTGTCGTTTCCCCGGGCAATCTCCCACAAAGCTAGCCCTGTGGCTCGACCGAGGGCAATTTCCACTTCTTTTTCTTCAAGCGCGGCAAAATCGGCAATCGTATGAACCCCTAGATCTTTCAATCGGCGGGAAGCCACTGGTCCGACTCCCCATAGTTTTCCTACTGGCAGAGCACCGAGAATTTCGCGCTCATCTTCGTGATTAATAACAGCTACCCCATCCGGTTTCGCCAAACCAGACCCGATTTTTGCAGCCTGTTTTCCGCTTCCGCACCCAATAGAGCACGTGAGTCCTGTTTCTTCGCGGATTGCTTGTCGCAAGTTTTCAGCCCACGCTGTCACCTCTTCAGCCTCTTGACCACGTAGGTTCTCCGGCTCTAGGAATGCCTCGTCGATAGAGAGCTGTTCGATGAGACCCGCTTTATTTTTCACAATACGGAAGACCCGCTGAGATACTAGTGAGTAGACGTTTTTCCGGGGTGAGATAACTACGGCACTATATCCCACGAGATTTTTTGCTTGATGCATGGGCATGGCTGAATGGGCACCAAAGGCACGCGCTTCATAGCTAGCGCCCGCTACTACTCCGCGCCCGGAGGTGCCGCCCACAAGGACGGGGCGTCCCTTGAGGGTCGGTTTGGTGAGCTGTTCCACTGAGGCGAAGAAGGCATCCATATCAATGTGCAGTACCCACCTCTTATCCATGCGAACAAGTGTACTAAAAGCACTATCAGGTGCAAATGCGGAAATTTGAGGGAAAATATGGCTATTATTTGATAGTCAAAACAACTAATATGATTAATGTGTACGCGATAAAAACATCGATCAAATACGTCCTCACACTCATCATATTGCTCGCCATCACTTGCACCCCGGCGCAGGCAAAACTCCACTCCACAACGCTTATCGGCTCCGGAACTGGCGCCGAGTACGTGGCTCTCGGCGACTCCTTCGCCGCGAACCCTAGCACCATAGAACACTACGAGATCCTTAACCCCAATGAATTCTGCCGATATGGGGATATCTCATACCCAGAAGCGCTTGCTCGATACTTCAACAGTTTTGCTAATTTCACCTGTTCAGGTGCTGTCATCCGCGACGATTATATCGGCCGGCCAGTCAAAGCCACGATGATGACACTTCTCAACAATGCCGCCCCATCTCGAGCTCTCGGCCCCGATACTCAGATTGTCACCATCACTATCGGAGGAAATGAATCCTGGAATGGTGTCCGTGACTACGGCCTTGCTGGATCAACGCCCCTTGTCACCACTGATAATTATATTATTCGTATAAAAGAGTCGATCAGCCGCATTAAAGAATTAGCTCCGCAGGCGCGTATTTTATTGGTGGGGTATCCCGAAGTTGTCGGCCCCGATAATCAAGGCTGCTTGATCAGTAGTGATCGCTTTGGATTTCCGATCCACCTATCCATACCTGTAGTGGGTGCCTACGACTACGTGCGTGCTCTAAATCACGCAATGCAGGAGGCCGCCCCACTTTTAGGGGTAGAGTACGTCGATGTCTATACCGATTCGATTGGGCACGGTTTGTGTGCACCTGAGAATCAGCGCTATATCAAAGCCATTGTGGATACTCCGGCGCGCGATCCGATGTTGCCGCTACACCCCACCGAATTAGGTACTGAATTCCAGGCTCGCAAGGTTGCCGAGTATTTGAATCTACAGTAAAAAAAGAGGCCTCGCTATGAGGCCTCCTTTTTATAACTTTTTATAACCTAGCTGCGCTGCAGGTGCGCACTAACTCCACTGAGCACCTCGTGATCCAAGGTTTCGTTGCTCACGATAGAGAATTCGGTGGCTAATACTTCGCCAGCGATAAAGTCGCGGTGGCGTTGAGCCCATTCCACCTTCTCACCTGGCACCGACAGCACCACGCTGATGCGATCGGATACCTCAAAGCCACTATTCTTTCTGGCGTCTTGAAGACCGCGCACAATATCAGCGGCCCATCCCTCGGCTTCAAGGTCCTCCGAGAGCGTCGTATCCAATACCACCAGTCCACCGACGCCCTCGATGGCTGCCGTCGAGGCTGGATCGGCGGCGACGAGCCGCTCGCTAAATTCTGCTGGTTGCAATTCGATGCCGTCGGCAAGCAGGGTTCCGGTCTCTAGAATTTCGTAGTTACCAGCCTTCACAGCCTTAATCACCCGTTGTACGTCCCTGCCGAGGCGAGGACCAGCTACCTTGGCATTCACGACGGCCTCGAAGCGGCCCACAGAATCAACATTCGAAGTTAGCTCTACATTTTTTACATTCACTTCGTCGCGAATGATCGAAGTAAATTCCGCCAGCCGTTCTGCCTCAGGAAGAGCCACCGTGAGCTTCGACAGCGGTAATCGATTACGTAGCTTATGAGCCTTTCGCACAGAGGAGCTCGCCGAGCATACCCCGCGGATATCATCCATGGCGCCGACCAAGTTCTCATTGGCCGCAAAATCTTTGGCCCGAGGATAGTCCGTTAAGTGCACAGAGCGACCTCCGGTTAAGGCCCTCCAGATAACCTCCGAGATCATGGGCAGTAGTGGCGCGGTTAGACGGGTGAGCGTCTCAAGCACGGTGTAGAGGGTGTTGAAGGCCTCGGGGTGCTCTTCGTCGCCCGCCCAGAAACGCTCACGGGAGCGACGCACATACCAGTTCGTCAATGCATCACAGAACCAACGCACCTCATCACAGGCCCGTGCTACGTCGGTTGCATCGAGCGCTGTGGTGATGTTATGCACCAAATCGTGCAGCTTAGCCAGAATATAGCGGTCGAGGACGTCCTCGGAATCTAGGGACCACTGGGCCGGCTTCGAGGAATAGAGTTGGAGGAAAGTATAAGCATTCCACATGGGCAGCAAAGCTTGGCGTACACCTTCGCGAATGCCTTGCTCGGTGACAATAAGGTTGCCGCCACGCAGGATCGGTGAAGACATGAGGAACCAGCGCATAGCGTCGGACCCATCTCGATCGAAAACCTCATTGACATTCGGGTAATTGCCCTTGGACTTGCTCATCTTCAGACCGTCGTCGCCGAGTACGATGCCGTGAGCAACTACCTTCTTATACGCTGGGCGGTCGAAGAGAGCCGTAGCCAGAACGTGCATAGTGTAGAACCAGCCACGTGATTGCCCCGAGTATTCCACAATGAAATCTGCTGGTGCGTGGGTGTCGAACCACTCTTTGTTCTCAAAGGGATAATGCTTCTGCGCAAATTGCATCGATCCAGATTCAAACCAGCAGTCAAGAACCTCCGGAACGCGCCGCATCATCGACTCCCCTGTCGGATCATCGGGATTCGGACGCACGAGCTCATCAATATACGGGCGGTGAAGGGAGGTCGGCCGCACTCCGAAATCGCGCTCAAGTTCATCAAGGGAGCCGTAGACGTCTATGCGTGGATAGTTTTCATCGTCGGAGACCCACACTGGGATAGGCGATCCCCAGTAACGGTTGCGGGAGATATTCCAGTCGCGCGCACCTTCAAGCCATTTGCCGAATTGGCCGTCGCGAATATGCGCAGGCATCCATTCGATCTGCTCATGGTTGAGTTCCACCATGCGATCGCGGACTTTAGTGACCGCCACGAACCAGGACGGCAAAGCCATGTAGATCAGCGGCTCACCGGAGCGCCACGAGTGCGGATAGGAGTGCTCAATAGTTTGATGGCGCACCACCCGTTGCGCTTTTTTAAGATCTTTGATGATCTCCTTGTTGGCATCAAAGACTAGTAAACCCTCATATTCAGGAACGAGGCTGGTGAATTTTCCATCCATATCCACCGGAATCACCACATCGATTCCATGGGCCTGGCAGGCGATCATATCATCTTCACCGAAGGCCGGAGCTTGGTGTACGATGCCGGTGCCGTCTTCGGTTGTGACATAGTCAGCGCCGATGATCTGGAAGGCATGCGGGTGGTCAAGGAAATAATTGAAAACCGGCTCATAGGTCAGTCCGATCAAGTCGGTACCGGGGTGAACTGAGATAATCTCAAAGTCCCCAAGCTCAGCCGCGTAGGAGTCCACGAGGGCTCGGGCTAGTAGGAAATCTTGACCCACAAAATCCGCTGCTCCCGATGGGCCCACCTTGACGCGCACATATTCAACGTCGGGGTTGACCGCAAGTGCCAAGTTGGAGGGCAGGGTCCACGGCGTGGTGGTCCAGGCAATCGCAGCCGCTCCAACAAGATCGGGATTAGCACTACTTCCCTTTCGGAACCCAGTGATCGGCAGGGTAACCGTTAATGTGGGATCTTGGCGCATCTTATAGGAATCGTCGAGACGCGTTTCCTGATTAGATAAAGGAGTATGCTCGGCCCAGGAATAGGGCAGTACCCTAAAGCCCTGGTAGATCAAGCCCTTGTCGTAGAGAGCCTTAAAAGCCCACATGACCGATTCCATAAAGCCGAGATCCATGGTCTTATACCCATTGGCAAAATCCACCCAGCGGGCTTGTCGGGTTACATAGTCCTTCCACTCTTCGGTATAACGAAGAACCGAGGTGGCGCAGAACTTATTGAATTTTTCCAGGCCCATCGACTCGATCTCGCCCTTGTCCTTGATGCCCAGCTGCTTCTCAGCTTCCAGCTCTGCGGGCAGTCCGTGGCAGTCCCAACCGAACACACGGCTGACAAGATTGCCCTGCATGGTGCGATAACGAGGGATAATATCTTTGACGTAGCCTGTCAGAAGATGCCCGTAGTGAGGCAAGCCATTCGCGAAGGGCGGACCGTCATAAAAGACGTATTCCTCCTGCCCCTCTCGCTGGTCGATAGAAGCTTGGAAGGTGGAATCTTCCTTCCAGTATTTCAGTACTGCCTCTTCCATATCGGGGAATCTGGTTGACCCCCCTGTCATATCGACCTTGGGATAAACTTTGCCGAATTCGGACATTCAACGCTCCTTCAAGAAAAACTTGTGGGTTCCACCAGATGCAGGGACGCTAGTGTCGCGCGGTACCACCCTGCTTGAATGCCATCAGCATTCCGCTTCGTTTTTCTTGCTGCGAGGATATGACGGTCCCACCCGCTCAGTTCTACTGAGAGGAAACGCACTTCGGTGCGGTTTTCTCCGTTCTTCCGAGAAGCTCCCCCGGTGATAGCCGAGATCGTTGCCTATAGTGAGATAAATTATAGCGCGTCCTGACAAAAAAAGACCAGTTCCCACCACGAGGTGGAAACTGGCCATTAAGCTAACCGAACTACTCAGCTGGCTTAGCGGAGGTTCGGGACTCCAGCTCAGCAAGCTGCGACTCAAGGAGGGTCTTCAGGCGGGTACGGTATTCGCGCTCGAAGGTGCGCAGCTCAGCAATGCGGTTTTCCAGAGCATTCTGCTGCTGCTTGATGGTAGCCATGGTCTCGGTATGCTTACGCTCTGCGTCAGCTTGGAGAGCATTAGCCTTGTCCTCAGCGGCCTTAATTTGTGCATCTGCCTGAGCTTGGGCCTCGGATAGAGCTTGGTAGGACTTGGTTTTCGCTTCCTCAAGGAGACGCTCGGCGGTGATATGAGCGTCGTGGACCTGCTTTTCGGAGCGCTCGCGAGCGTCATCCAAAGTAGCCTTAGCGGAAGCCTCAGCTTCGGCTACTTGTTTCTCAGCCGCGGAGCGAGCGTCGTCAAGAAGCGACTTGGACTCGGTCTTTGCCTCGTAGGTCAAGCGGTCCGCCATCTCCTGAGCCATACCAAGTACGCGGGCTGCTTGCATATGGGTATCGGCGGAGGCTGCCTCTCCGCTTGGAGCTGCGATGGTAGCAGGTGCGGATTTCTGGGCGGCAGCAAGTTCGTCCTTTGCGGACTGAGCCTCAGTCTGAGCCTTGCGCACAGCCGACTCTAGTTCGACGAGTTTCTTTTCGTATTCGGCCTTGAGCTGGTTTTCCACCTCGGCTCTTATAGCTGTCTCGTTAGCTCCACTTGGTACAGCCTGAGGAACGATACCCGATTGCAAGTCGGCGATTTGTTTACGCAGATCGTCGTTCTCGTCTTGAATCTCGGCGAGGGTATCCTCAACCAGATCCAAGAACTGATCGACCTCGTCCTCGTTGTAGCCACGCTTACCAATCGGCGGCTTGCTGAATGCGACATTATGCACATCGGCTGGAGTCAGCGGCATGGAAATTTCCCTTCGAGATTCAATCTATTTCGACGTGCTCTGTCGCTCGCCGAACTTACATTTCTTACCTAGAATAACCCACTAAAGTCGCTAAAGGTAATGAAGACACGACTAATTAAAAGTGGACTCCCGTTTATATTAGCCCCTTATTTTGATATGCGCACCAATTTCTATAAGTAAATTGCAGGTTATTACCCCATTGCTTGTGCACTCCCGTGCCTGCCCAACGGTGACTTATGATGAGCGATTACCAAGAAAAAACCCTCCCAGCGCCTCAACGAAAGTCAAGACTAGGAGGGGGATTTGCGAACCTTCACATACTGTTTAGAGCAAAACCGCTATTAAAACCTTGGAAAACGAGAGGGCGAAGAAAAGGATAAGGATGGAAACGTCGAGCGATACGCCACCGAGTGGGAGCGGAGGAACCACTCGTCTGAGCGCCTTGACTGGCGGATCAGTGACCACGAAGGCAGCCTCCGAGAGCCGGTTGAACCAGCTAGGCGCACTGTAGTTTCGAGAGAATGTCACAATCATCTCAACCAGGATGCGCGCGATAAGGACGAAGAGATAAAGTTCGATCGCCCACAACAGGATAATTTTGATAGTTTCCACGGAGAACTTCGGGCCCTTTCACAGATAAACAGGACAAAAAAGTCCTTGTCTCGGTACACTAGTCAGCCTAGTGCACCGTGACAAGGTTTAAAAAGATGACTTCCACCATCGAGCGCCGAAATTAGTGGATATGTGCAGCCTTCTTCAACTGCTCGCTGTCAAGATCGCAGTGCTCAGGGATAACAGCGAAAATACGGTTCTCTAGCTTAACCATTCGACCACGCAACGCATAGCAAAGACCTGCGGCGAAATCGACAATTCCTTTGGCTTCCTTGGCATCCAAGGCCGCGAGGTCGAATACGACGGCATCCCCGTCACGGAAGGGCTCACCGATCTTCACGGCATCATTATTGCGGTAGATTTTCACGGAAACTACCGACGCTTCGACACGGGTACGAATGGCATAGTGATCCTCGCGCTCACGAGCGTAGCTTGGGGTCCGATCATAGCTTTGAGGCTCCTCGAAATAGGCATCCTCAGAGTCATATGGGAAGGAGTCGGGGTCAGCGCCGAAGAAGAATTCTTTGGTGGATTTAAACAAGGACATAGTGGGAACCTTTCGGGTGTGTGCGCCGCGATCTCTCGAGCGCTACTGCGGTGGTGGAAGTATTGTCAAGTACTCAGATTATCGGGTAACAGTGCTGGACATGGAGACAAACACGCCCAATTGTGCGCCTCTATTAACTAGTGATATAAATAACACCCGCCTGACGTCCGGTATTCCCGTCCCGACGATAAGAAAAGAATTGTTGATCACTGATGGTGCATCGGTGATCACAGTCGATCGAGCGTACTCCGAGAGCGTATAACTGGTTTATGATCCCCGCACGCAGGTCCAGGCCCGGGGTCTGCTTAAGAGTTGTTGTACGCGCACCGCTAAGATGTCGTTCCACGTCGGCCGCCATAGCCTCCGGCACCTCATAAAAGTCGCCCGAGGCCGCAGGGCCTATGAGGGCATGCATCCGAGACGGAATTGCCCCAAGTTCTACCATGCGCTCGACAGTACGGCGAACAATGCCATTTCGAGCCCCCATGCGCCCGGCGTGTACCGCGGCCACGAGCGGAGCCTGCGAATCACTCAGGAGAACGGGAACACAATCAGCCACGAGAACACACATACCCAGCTTCGGCGTCGCGGTTATGAGAGCGTCCGTTGCCGGCACAGGTTGGTCTGTTGGATATTCGACAACGGTGATATTGGGTGAGTGGATCTGCTCCATCCACACCAAATTTTGTTCGTCGAGCCCGACTAATCGCGCGAGCCGCGCTCGGTTCGCGCGCACGTTGTCCTCATGGTCACCCACGTGATCTCCGAGGTTGAAGGAATCATAGGGGCTTGGGGAAACGCCTCCACGCCTGGACGTGAAGAACTGGCGCACAGGGCGCGCAGGGAAATCGGGGCCCTGAGGCCCCTCAGGCTTGGGCATATGATCTAGTAACGCATGAAGTCGGGGATGTCGAGATCGTCGTCATCCTCGGGGCGCTTTGGGGTCGGTTCGCTTATACGCGATGTAAATAAACCCCCTTTGCCACTGGAGGTATCCGAGGAGAATTCGTAGCGTCGATGGCGCGCATCATAGCTCTCTTGACTTTCACCGCTTTCACCCGAGCCCATAATCCCAGACGTGGGTGATGGTTCTGGGGTAGGTGATGCAGCCATGGCAGGCTGAGAGTCGGTGGAATTGTTGTCCCCGGTGTTATCGAAACCAGCCGCAATGACGGTTACCCGAACTTCGTCTCCCAGGTTGTCATCGAAGATGGTGCCGAAGATCAGGTTGACGTCTTCGTCGGCCTTTTCTTGAACCATCGACGCCGCCATATTCACTTCCATAAGTCCCAGATCAGATCCGCCTGCCACTGAAATCAGCACACCCTTAGCGCCTTCCATGGTGGATTCGAGCAGCGGGGAGTTAATCGCTTGCTGGGCGGCTTCCATCACACGGTTCTCACCGCTGGCTGAGCCCACGCCCATTAAGGCGGTTCCCGCATTAGCCATCACGGTTTTGACATCATTGAAGTCAAGGTTGATAACGCCTGGAGTAGTGATGAGCTTGGTGATGCCCTGGACGCCGTTGTGGAGCACTTGGTCAGCGGCGCGGAAGGCTTCCATCATGGAGAGGTTCTCGTCTCCCAATTCGAGGAGTCGATCATTAGGGATCACGATGAGGGTATCGCAGACCTCAGCTAGCTTCTCAATACCTTCGATGGCCTGCTTGGTGCGGCGGCGACCTTCGAATTTAAAGGGGCGGGTCACCACACCCACTGTCAGAGCTCCCTGCTTGCGCGCAATAGAGGCGACCACTGGGGCGGCACCGGTTCCGGTTCCCCCACCCTCACCAGCGGTTACGAAGACCATATCGGCACCCTCGAGGGTTTCTTCGATTTCTTTTTTGTGATCTTCTGCAGATTGGCGTCCAACTTCAGGATTAGCTCCGGCGCCAAGGCCTCGGGTGGCCTCGCGTCCGATATCGAGCTTGACGTCCGCATCGGTGAACATCAGTGCCTGCGAATCGGTATTCACGGCGATAAATTCAACACCCTTCAGACCTTCTTCGATCATGCGGTTGACTGCATTGACGCCACCGCCGCCAACACCAACGACCTTCATTACGGCGATGTAGTTATCTGGGGAAGTCATAAAGAAGACTCGCCTTTCTGGAAATTCTTGTGCTCGTATTAATCTAGCTGTCACCCTTTCGGGCTGTGGTCAACCAGAAAGCGTGAAGGTTTGTAGCTTCTATCTTCGCGGACGAACCCAAAAATTCTTGGTACATTTTCGTGGCGTGTCGATACCCTCAACCTAAACTTTAGAGTTTTGACATGCGATTTTAGCGTTGCGGCTCGATATTTCTAAGGGACGACAGAAACGATCGGCGCACCTGAGATATCAATGGTTTGCTCGGGTCGAGTCACCGCTACCGACAAAGCGATTGCTTTATCATGACTATTCTCATTGCTACCCCAAAAAACCCGCTTTCCATCCTTAAGAAGGAGTGCCATACTGCTTGCCGACGGTGCTTGGATCTCCGCAATCGCCGACCGCTCCGCAACGCCAATACTCTCGATTACCCCCAGGATATCGCGGTAGCCCTGGTCATCGGTCACCCCTGTCACTGCAATGAGCCCCTCGGGGTGCGGTTCGACGACAAAGACCCGCCCTTGACGGTCGATGAGGTGATCCCCGTCCTCTTTAGCTTCGTACATCACTGGCTCGTGCTCAACGATTTCGATTGCCACGGTGCTCGGAAGCTGGGTTTTTACTGTGGCCGTCAGTACCCACGGCAAGGCAACGAGATCCTGAGCAATATCCTGGGTATCTACTCGCACCGTATTCGTACCGATCAGCGGATCGGTGACGTTCTGGATATCTTCGGCGTGGGTGTGCTGGCTACCTTGGGAGATAATCTCCTTAACCGTAAATACGGGGAAGAAAAAGGCGATGGCGAAGAGAATGAGGCATATTGACCCTATGCCTACCAAGGTCAGTGATATCTTTTTCGCCATCATCAGATAAATCGATCCTTTCCAGGTCCTAGGCACCGGTGGTTAGCTCGTGAAAAAGGGACGCTCCCAACATGGTCACGCTTCCTGCCCCCATCGTGATCACCAGGTCGCCTGGTTGCAACTGTGGCGCAATAGTGGCTGCGGCTGCGGAAAAATCTGACACAAAGCTAGCTGGGATAGTCATAGCCGAGGTGATAATCTGTGAGTCCACTCCCTCTACAGCTTCCTCGCGGGCGCCATAAATATCCAAGACATAGGCACGATCTGCAAGCGATAAGGCGCTGGCGAATTCCGAGGAAAATTCTAGAGTACGGGAATATAAGTGGGGTTGAAACACAGCAACCAAGCGTCCGTGGCCTCGAGCGGCTATTCTCTCTCGTGCGGCTTGCAGCACGGCCGCAACTTCCGTGGGGTGATGGGCATAATCGTCGTAGAGATCAATATCGTTGGCACTACCACGGTACTCAAAACGACGGCGCACCCCACCGAAGGCAGAAATTCCGCGAACCAAAGCAGCGAAGTCCCCTCCAGCGGCCACACCTGCGGTCACGGCGGCCGCAGCATTTAGCACCATGTGCTGGCCTGGAATGCTCAGGCTGATAGGCATCGACCGCTCCCCCATCTTCAGCACGGCGGTGGTGTGATCGGTGCCGGTGCTCATCGATTCAACGATCGTATGAGCAATGTCGGGATGCTGTGCGGCTGCCTCTGGTGTGCCATATCCCCATACCACCGTGAAGTCCTTAAAGTCCTCTCCCAACTGTGCGGCAGCTGGATCATCGAGGCAGACAATCAACGTACCTCCAGAATCTATTCTCTCCGCGAAATCGTAAAATACCTGCATATACGCATCATTGGAGCCGTAATAGTCGAGGTGATCGGGCTCCATATTGGTTACTACCGCAATATCGGGGCTATACCGCAACAGCGACGCATCCGATTCATCCGCCTCAGCTATGAAGAACTGGCTGAGACCGTGATGGGCATTCTTGCCTGAATCGCTGAGTTGCCCACCGATCGCATAGCTGGGATCCATGTCCGCGTGGTGCATCGCTACGACGGCCATCGAGGTGGTCGAGGTTTTGCCATGGGTTCCGGCGATGAGGATTTGCGTTTTATCGGCCATCAATTCTCCCAGGAGATCGGAGCGCCGAATCACTGGAATACCAAGTGAGTTGGCGTGCGATAATTCTGGATTATCTGGTGGGATCGCGGCGAATGAGGTGACAACCACAGTAGGGAGCTGACCTGAGAGGGTGAGGTTGTCAGCTGCGTGTCCGACAGCGATATGGGCGCCCAAGGTACGCAAATCACCAAGAGCCGGAGATTCTTTGATATCCGATCCAGATACCACAAGCCCCCGTTCAAGAAGGATACTGGCAAGCCCTGACATACCGGCGCCTCCAATTCCCACTAGGTGAACTCGGGACAAATCATGTGAGGTGACCATGCTATCTTCCAATTCTTTAACTATGACTATGATCGAGCAACGATATCGGCCACGATATCGGCGATCGTATGGCTGGCATTACCCACCCCAGAGATCTTTGCGGCCTCACGCATGCGCTGCAGTGCATCGGGGTCACGCAGCAATGCGTCCACCGTATCAACCAGGCGGTCGGATAGTTCGTGATCTGCAATAATGCGGGCAGCACCTGCATCAACCACGGCTCGCGCATTGAGCCCCTGCTCTCCGTTGCCATGAGGAAGCGGTACATAGAGCGCGGGGACTCCTGCGGCGGTAATTTCTGCCACCGTCATAGCTCCAGAGCGGCACACGATGAGATCTGCAACCTGGTAGGCAGCCGCCATATCTTCGATATAAGGCACGCTCACCAGGTGTTCCCGAGCAGTGGGAGCGGTATTATTGGGCCCGTGTGCCAAGAGGATCTGATATCCGCGAGCGATAAGCTCATCGGCGTGCTGTTCAATGGCATCATTGAGCGACTTCGCCCCCTGAGAGCCACCAGTGACGAGTAAAGTATGGCGCGTTTCATCGAGGTTCCACAGCGACTGTCCACGCTCACGAGCCGCACGAATATCACTATCACTACCAAGTGATGAGCGAATAGGGATACCGACCACACGCCCGGGCATCCCAGAGCCTTTAACGGCGTTCAACCCTAGGCCACCAATTTTTTGGCCCAGTTTATTGGCTAGGCCAGCCCGTGCATTTGCTTCATGAACCACAAAGGGCAGACCTAGACTGCGCGCCGCTAAATATGCAGGCGCTGCTACATACCCCCCGAATCCCACCACTACATCAATGTCATTATCAGTGAGGATACGACGAGTCTGCCGAATGGTATCCAGGAGCCTGAATGGGAGTTTCATCAGGTCTTTATTCACCCGGCGCGGTACGGGTACCGGCGGAATCATGCGCAGCTCGAAGCCGCGTGCCGGTATGAGGTTCTTCTCTAATCCTTTGGGACTACCTAAGGCTATGACGTTATAACCGCGGCTTTTTAACTCCCCCGCCACTGCGAGTGCCGGTTCGATATGCCCGGCGGTGCCACCGCCAGCGACGAGGATATTCACTGTCTTTGTAGTCATAATTGTTCTCAGTTTAGTCTCCATCGCATCGAACCGCTGGTATGCGCTCCGAGGTTGATCTGAAATGGCTTTTGCTCAGAACTATGAGCGGGGATATTCTCGGCGCGGTGATCGCCTGAGCGAGTTCCCGTTCATGTGACGGCGCCCACGAGCCTGTCGCGGTTGAGTTGGCTGTGGCGGAGTCCGACGCTGATTGCGCGCAGGTAGCTGCCGCGTTATTGGTGTGTGGCTTGCCCTTGTTCCCGTCCGAGGGCGTGCAGCGCCTGGGCGGTCGAGGCCCTCAAGGTGGGGTTCAGGGAGCAACAATACCCGGTCGATCCAGGGCCGGCCATTTGCCTGCATCGCTGAGATTGCATCGCTTTCATGACGCGCCGCGCTCGCAACGAGGCCCATGGCGCCCAGAGTAATGATCGCCGAGGTTCCACCCGATGAAATCATAGGCAATTGGATACCCGTCACGGGGAGCAGGGCCACTACGTAGGCGATATTAATGAAGGCTTGGAGCACGACAGCCATGACAAGTGTGGAGGACAGGAGACTGAGATAAGGGCTGGAAGATTTCTGAGCGATACGCAGCCCGATATAGCCCAACCAAGCGAATAAGGAAATGAGAAGAACTCCACCGATCAGCCCGATCTCTTCACCAACTATGGCGAAGATGAAGTCATTATGAGCCTCTGGGAGGTAGAACCACTTAGCACGTGATTGCCCGATTCCTACTCCCGTGATCCCTCCTTCTGCTATGGAGAGTAGACCTTGATAGGACTGGAAGGATGAATGGGTAGAGTCCTCAAATTTGCCCCAGAAGATATTGAGAAATACCGTAATGCGGTCTTTTCTGAATTGGGTAGAAAACAGCGAGAGTCCGATGACTCCGATGACCAACAGCATCCCCATGGCACCAAGGAAACGGATGTCCACACCCACGAGGAATAGCAAAACCACAACGACGAGCATGAAGCTGATTGCCATCCCAAGGTCGTGCTCGGCGACGATGAGCATCGCCATCACTGCGGATACCACGAGGTACTGGACTAGCGGTTCGTGCATTGAGGTCATCCGCAATTTTTTTCCGGCTAGTTTATCGGCGCCCCACATAACAATGGCAACGCGAGCGATTTCCGAAGGCTGAATGGTCAGCGGCCCTAGGGTTATCCATGACTGCGAGCCCGTTTCCGCTAATCCCGTTCCGACCTGGGGAATGAGGACGAGGATGAGTAGCAAGATGGAAACGGCGAGAATAGCTGAGCTGAGTCGCCTTACTACCTGAGGGCGGATCTTTAAGGCTGCCCACAGGGCTACAAAGCCGAGGGACACCATGGTGAGCTGGTGCAGCGGTAGAGTCCACACGCTATTGGCTTCTCGTTCGGATTTTGCCACGGCCGCACTTGAGACCATGATGAGGCCTATGGTGGCAAGTAGCGCCACCGTTATTAAAATATTGACATAGTCGAAATAGGGTCGTGCGCTATTGTCTTTTAGCCTCATCGTGAGCTGGTGCCAGAGGCCTGGGCGCGCTGTGGACTTCGCTGTCATGGTCTGAACCCTCTTCTCATTGGTGATGCTCTGCTAGGTACTTCTTTGCCGCTTGGCTAAAGATATCCCCTCGCTGGCCCATTCCGGTGTACATATCTAGGCTTGCAGCGGCGGGCGCCAAAATCAGGCTATCGCCGGCGCAGGCTCTGTCACTTAACCAGGCGACAGCGTCGTCCATCGCGATAACGGGATCTTTTTCTGCAATGGAATAGACCTCTATATCAGGCCTATGATGTGCCACAGCACGGGCGATGGTCTCACGATCGACACCAAGAAGTGCTACGGCCTTTAATTGAGCTGCATATTTCTTAACCAAGCCGTCAATATCGGCGCCCTTAAGTTGTCCACCGGCAACCCATAAGATGGAATCGTGACCGGCGAGGGCGGCGTCTGCGGCGTGAGGATTGGTTGCTTTTGAATTATCGATCGCTTGGATGCCTCGCTCGTAAGCGATGACCTGGCCGCGGTGGCCAGCGCTTTGAAAATTCTTTAGAGCGCGAGCGATGGCTTGGGGCTCAACGCCCACAGCGCGTGCAGCGGCGGTGGCAGCTAAAGCATCGTAAAGTCCGGCAGGTCCCGGTGGCTGAATCCCCGCTATGGGAGCGATATACTCTTCTTCGGCAAAAGCTCGGTCACAAATCTTAGAATTACGCACACCTATTTGACCTTTGCGGGGCTCCTCCGCCGTAAAGGTTACGTTAGCCTTGGAGATGAAGGGACGACTAGCGACGTCATCGGCGCCCGCGATCGCGTGCTCTGCGGTGAGAATTTTGGCTTTATCCTCACAATAGGCCTGCATGGAGCCATGCCAATCGAGGTGATCTTCAGCAAGATTGAGCAATACACCCACATGGGGTCTCAGGTCCTCAGCCCAGTGCAGTTGGAAACTCGATAATTCGGCGACCACAATATCGACTCGCTCGCTCGCCTCCAGGGCCTCCGCGATTGATACCCCGATATTGCCCACCGCTTGGGCCTTGGCCCCTGACTCTCGCATCATTGCAGCGAGCATGGAGGTCGTGGTGGTTTTCCCATTAGTTCCTGTGACTGCCATCCATGTGCGAGGAGGTCCAAAGAAGCCAGCCTGATCAAGGCGGAAGCACAACTCCACATCGCCTATGACTGTGACACCGCGCTGAGCGGCAGCGTCAAAAAGTGGAGTGTCAGGGCGCCACCCTGGTGACGTTACTATGAGGGCGGTATCCGCTAGTGCGTGGTGCGCCCGTTCGGGAGTAATACCTGGGACTCCGGTGAGCTCCAGGGCGATGGCGAGTGCGGTCTCATTGGAGTCTACAAGGGTTACGTCATGGCCTTGGTTGCTGAGCAGGCGTGCCATAGCGGTACCAGATACGCCGGCTCCGGTTACGAGAATTGGTCCAGTGATATTCATTTAGTTGACTCCGTAGGAGAGAGATTCGCTGAAGAAAATCGCTAGCCCTACTCCGACGCTGAGCAGAGTGAAGGCCCAGAAGCCCCACACCACATGGATTTCGCGCCAGCCCCCTTTTTCGAAGTGATGGTGCAGCGGGGACATTCTGAAGAATCGCTTCCCCGTGGTGCGGAAAACTGCGACCTGAATGATGACGGAGATGGTTTCGAGAACGCAGATCAAAGCGATGATGATGCCCAGTAATTCGGTGCGGCTCATAACCGAAAGTGCGATCACCATGCCGCCGAGCGCCATGGATCCGGTATCGCCCATGAAGATTCGGGCAGGGTTGCGGTTCCACCACAAGAAGCCGAGGCTCGCCCCAATGCCGCTGGCGGCGATGATGGCTAGATCGAGGGGGTCTCGTACGTCATAACAGCCGGGTACGGCTGCGACACTACAGGAGTTTTGATATTGCCAAAAGGTGATGACGGCATAAGCTGAGAAGACGAGCACTGAGATGCCCGCCGCTAACCCGTCCAAGCCATCGGTCAAATTCACTGCATTCGACCATGCGGCCACCACCAAGTAGATGAAGGGCACAAAAATGATCATGCCCAAGCCCCCACCGAAGGCAAGATCGATGGTGTCTATATCACGCACAAAACTGAGATGAGTGCTTCCGGGACTAAGCCCATCCTCATTAGGGAACAAAACGATGGCGATCCCGAAGCAGATTCCGATGACAGCTTGGATCACTAATTTTTGTGTCTTCGTTAAACCTAGATTGCGCTGACGAAAGATTTTAATATAGTCATCGGCAAAACCCAGTCCCCCGAGCGCAAGGACTAAGGCGAGGGCGATGATGCCACTGGCACTCGGACCGCCATGACCGTTCAGAGCCCCGTAGACCGTTGCGAAAGCATAGGCGAGTACGATGGATACCACAATGGCAAGGCCACCCATTGTGGGCGTACCCCTCTTTGTTTGGTGGGACTCTGGACCTTCCTCCCGGATCTCTTGGCCGATCCCTGAGGCCCTAAATTTGCTTGTTAAGACCCCGGTCAGGCTCATAGCGATAATAAAACTACTAAGCGCGGCAATAATAATCTGGGTCATGGGTTATGTACTTTCCTGGTTATCTTTTATCGTTATGCGGTTATGAGGAAGCAGCCTATCTGCTACCTCCCAGAGGCCCAATGCATGTGAAGCCTTAATAAATACCACGTCGGACTCGTGGCAGATATCTTCGACTCGTGCTGCCGCGGCGTCCGGGGTCATTTCTTGGTAACTTTCTACTCCCCGGGTGAGGGCATGAGAATAGATTGTTGCCGCAGCTGGGTCTTGACCTACCGCTATGACGATATCGATCCCCTGATTGACGGCGTAGTCGATAATCTCTCGGTGGGCGGCAAGTGCTTCATCGCCTAGTTCCCCCATGGCCCCGAGCACTGCGATTACCCGATGAGTGCGCATTGTTATAGCTGCATCGATACCTGAGCGCATAGATTCCGGGTTGGCGTTGTAGCTATCGTTGATGACCACTAGGTTATCCGTTGGGCGAATATTGACATCCATACGGTTAGCTGATGTCCCTTGGTGAGAATTTAGTCCCGCGACGATATCTGCAAAGGCGATTCCCGCTCCCACGGCCGCAGCCGCGGCGGCAAGAGCATTAGAAACCTGATGAGCACCGAAAATATTGAGGTGGATAACCGCGTTTTCGCCACCGTAGTGCAACGTGAACCGGGCCCGTGAGAGCTTATCAAGGCTGATATCACTGGCCCACAGATCGGCCGGCTTTTTCGTGGAGAAGGTGAGAATCCGCGCGGATGTCCTTTGGCGCATCTGCATGACTAAGGGGTCGTCCGCGTTGAGCACGGCTACCCCTTGAGGGTCGAGAGCTTCGACCAACTCTCCTTTGGCGCGAGCAATAATTTCTTTCGACCCAAATTCCCCCATATGGGCGCTTCCTATATTGAGCACCACTCCAATCTGTGGAGGTGCGATCTGAGCTAGGTGAGCGATGTGTCCGAGTCCGCGCGCACTAAGTTCTGCGACAAGATACCGGGTGCTTTCGGTGCAGCGTAAGGCGGTATAGGGGTGGCCAATTTCGTTATTAAAGGAGCCCGGTGGCGCGACGGTTTCTCCCGCGAGTCGCGCAATACTGGCGATGATATCTTTGGTACTTGTTTTGCCGGCCGAGCCAGTAACGCCGATCACGGTGAGTTGGTCAAGACGGGTGATCAGGTGGTGAGCAAGTGTGGCTAAAGCGGCGAGCACACTGCTTACCGAACCGTCCTGGTCGTGCTCTGTGGCATATGAATTGCTATCTGCGGGGCCGATATGCGGGACAACGACCGTGGGTACGCCCGTAGGCCGCAAGCCCATGACGGCCTGGGCTCCCCGCTTCCGTGCTTGTTGTGCGAAGTCATGGCCATCTACGCGGGCTCCTGGTATTGCTAGAAAAAGATCGCCTGGTTTGATTGCCCGCGAATCAAATTCCACTGACCCATCCACGATTTCGGAGCCGGTGGCGTCCACGACAATTCCGCCCACGGCGGTGGCGATCTCATTTAAGCTCATGGCGATCATTTGCGGGATCTCTTTTCTATGGCCAGGGCTAGTTCTTCCCTATCGTCAAAGTGGTGATTGACTCCGTTGACCAGCTGTCCTACTTCATGCCCTTTTCCAGCGATAATGATCGAGTCACCAGGCTGAGCCCAATTCACTGCGTATTCTATTGCGTTTCTGCGATCCCCGATTTCTATGACGTCACCGCTCTCCTTTTCTTCCCGTGCCCCAGTGAGCATGGCCTGTCGGATCTGTGCTGGATCCTCCGAGCGCGGATTGTCATCGGTGACCACCAAAAGATCGCTAAGCCCTGCAGCTATCTGACCCATTACTGCCCGCTTAGATTCATCGCGGTCCCCGCCGCAGCCAAGAACAATGCCCACACGACCCTGAGTTTGTGCTCTCACGGTCTCTAATATGGCCTGTACTGCTGCTGGTTTGTGCGCATAATCAACCACAGCCAGAAAATCTTGACCACCGTCGATACGTTCCATGCGTCCGGGCACCCCGACGGTAGCTAAGCCCTTGACTGCCGCTGATATATCGAGTCCGAGACTATCGACGAGGGCTAGGGCGAGGCCCGCATTCGCGCTATTAAAACGCCCTGGCATAGGAAGGACAACTGGTACCGAATTAAAGCTAAACTCCTGAGATCCCGCCTTGGCACTGCGAATGCCGGTGACCTCATAGTGAGTGCTCTGACTCGTATAATTGTCCACAGTCCTTAAAGCACGGGCTAGCGAACCCGCTCTGAGCAGCATTTTCTTTCCCCATTCATCGTCGGTGTTGATAACGGCTCGAGATGCGTGGATGGCTGATTGGGGATCGAATAAAAGGGCCTTAGCCTCGAAGTACTCTTCCATGGAGCGGTGGAAATCAAGGTGGTCTTGAGAAAGGTTAGTAAACCCTGCGAGATCAAAATGAACCCCATTGACACGCCCTAGCATAAGAGCGTGGGAGGATACCTCCATAACCACGTGGGTCACACCGCTATCGAGCATTTGGTGGAAAAGGGCTTGCAGAGTTGGGGCCTCTGGGGTGGTAAGTGAGGTAGGCACCTTCACGCCATTAATCCTCGTGCCCGTGGTGCCAATAATGCCAACCTTTTTCCCCGCTGCCATGAGACAAGCCTCTAACAGGTAGCTTGTGGTGGTCTTTCCAGATGTGCCGGTGATACCAATAACGGTTAAATCAGCAGAAGGGTCGGAAAATATATAACTGGCGACGGGGCCGAGAATGGAACGAATATCCTCCACCACTAAAATGGGGCGCTGTTCTCCTTCATCTTCAAGGATGAGCAATCCTTTGCGATCGGTGAGAATAGCTGCTGCCGCGGTGGAGCCTGCAAACTGGGCGCCGTGGACACGGGTGCCTGGTAAAGCGGCAAAGATTTCACCTTCCTGCACCGACGCCGAGTCGAGGCTAATGCCAGTGATCCCTCCCCGTGCTGCGTCTGCGTTCACCAGAGTCGCACCTGCAATGTCGGCAAGAATCGATAGGGTGATTCCTTGCTGCTGATTCTGCACTGTCACTAACCTTCTCTCCACATTGTATTTTTTGCTCGGTAGCCCTATATAAGGGGGGGATTCGCCGGTTGCTAAGGAACCTGCAGGATCATCGGACCTGAATCGGGGGGACTCAGCGGAATATTATCGCGATCGAGAAGCCAGCTCGCAACATCGTGGAAGAGCGGCGCTGCTGATTGCCCGCCTTCACCGTGAACACCACGTTGCGGCCGATCTAACATAAGGGCCACAACGAAGCGGGGGTCATCCGCTGGAGCGATACCGGCGAAAGTGATCCAGTATGCGGAATTGGAATAGGCCTGGGTGAGGGGATCAACCTGCTGTGCGGTACCAGTCTTTCCGGCGATTTGGTAACCCGCAATCGCTGCCGTGCTACCGGTTCCTTGTTGCAGTCCACTGGGATCGGATTGGGTGACAGAGCGGAACATATCTACCACGGTTTGCGCCGTTTCCTTACTCACTACCCGAACTCTTCGAGGTTCCGGTTGTTCAATAACGGTGCCTGAAGTATCACGGGCTTCAGCGATAATGCGAGGTTCGATACGCTCACCGCCATTAGCGAGAGTTTGGTAAACTCCAGCCATTTGAAGCAATGTCCAGCTCATGCCTTGGCCGATGGGAAGATTAGCGAAGGTTCCTCCCGACCACTGTTCGATCGGCGGTAAGAGTCCCTCCGACTCGGCAGGCAATTCAATGCCCGTGGGATGTCCAATGCCAAATTTCTTGAGTAAATCCCCATAGCGCTGCTCGCCAAGACGTTGGGCTAGCATGAGGGTTCCTACATTGGAAGATTTTCCAAAAATCCCAGTAGTGGTATAGGGCACTGGTCCATGGTCCCACGCATCTTTGACGCTGACTCCCGCCATGTGGATGGATCCTGGGACGGTGAGCACCTCATCGGGCGTGCTCACACCATCCTCAATGACGCCGGCGGCAGTAATGATCTTAGCTACCGATCCAGGTTCAAAGGGCTCGGATATCGTAGGATTTCCGAAATTCTTGCCTTCGTCGAGTTGCTTTTGCAGATCACCGGTGTTATCAACGGCGTCCGTATTAGCCATAGCCAGAACTTCACCGGTGTGGGCGTCGAGAACAACTGCTGATGCGCTCTGTGCTAAAGAATTTGCTTTGGCTTGTTCTAGTTGTTGTTGCACATAGGTTTGCAGATCCAAATCGAGGGTGAGGGTAACGCTTCCTCCGTCGACGGGCAGGGTCTTATCGCGACGAGTACCTGGGATGACGGGTCCCCCATTTGAAACATCGTACGTGTACTGGCCATCGCGGCCAGCGAGAAGAAAATCTCGCGAGGCTTCGAAGCCGAACTGCCCCGCACCCTGGGGGCTTACTTTGCCTAAGACATTAGAGGCAATGGCACCGTTAGGGTATTCCCTTAAAAATTTATTCTCCACCACAATGCCGAAGAACTTATCGGCAACCATCTGCGCTATATCTGGGTCTACCCGAGCGACCAGAACCGAGTAGGTACTGTCGCTAGTCAGCGTCTGATAGATCTCCTTGGCGGAGACGTCATGATGGGAGGCTGCGTTCTCGGTGATGATGGAAGCTATTTCTGTTGCATAATTGCGCAGATAGGTATCGACGAGGCCCTCAAGGACGCTATCGCGATCTTTAACGGCTATGCTGCCCCACTTGCCTTCTTTGATCAGATCCATTTTGATCACATAGGGAAGCTCGTCGCGCAATAGATTCGGGTGAACGCTTAACATACTCGATCGCATGGTGAATGCGAGTTTTTTACCTTGTCTATCAACAATCTCCCCGCGCTTTGCATGATCCTCGAATACTCGGGTGCGCTGCTGTTCGGCGCGAGCGGCTAGTTCCGGTCCCCAAGCGATATCGATAAAAGCCATTCGCCCGATAAGAACGACCGCGATCACGACGGTTAATACTCGCACTAGAGCGATCCGCTGGCGCATTGCTTTTTGTGGGGCAGTCTTTTGTGGCGCTTTCTGAGGTCGTTCGGGCGCTAGATTCGGGTAACCGCGAAGCCGGGACGAGCTATCCTCTCGTCCCGGTCGCTGAGATCTCGGCTTATCCACGGCTTATAGAACCTCGAAATACTCTAGTTCCCTGCAGTATAGGGAGCGATATCTGCCACCACGGGACCCTCGATGGGCGCCGTAGTCTGTTGATCCATCGTACCCTGTGTGTGGAGCGGATCGCTGGTGGGGATATTAGACGTCATATACTCATCGTTGATATCGGTGATCGGGCGCGTGCGATCACTAGGGGGCCGCTGTTCGACTACGGTGCCATCGGGATTGCGCACTAAGACACCTGGCTGATCTGGAATCACCATGCCATAGCGCTGTGCTTGGCGGGCAATTTGACCTGTCGCTGCGGCTCGCTCCACGTCTCTATTGAGCGTCTCGAGCTGGTTATCCAAAGTCTGCTGCGCGATCCTTAGCTCGGTGATCCTGAAGGCTTGTTGGGTGGTCACACCAGAGACAATTGAGGCGGCCAGGAAACCGAGCAGAATGAGGAGGGTGAAGCCTACAACCGTATACACCGCGCGACGATTAGCTTGCGGGCGTTCGATTCGGCGACCACGGTGTGTGAACTGTTGCTTTGAGCCACTCTTATGTTGGAAGCGCCTTTGAGGGGCAGTCACCGTGCGGGTAACCACGGGGCGCTGAGGAGGTGCTAGCGTGCTAAGTCGCGAGCTTTGCATAGACCCCTTGCTTAAGTCGCGAGACTGACCAGTGCGCTTGCGGGGCTCGATGGTCGTTGCATTCATGATCCTATGCCTTCTTTTATTGCTTGCACAGCCCGAACCCGAACAGGGGCGGAACGCGGATTGGTATCAATTTCAGTAGCAGAAGCCTTCTCCGCTCCCCGGGTCAGAAGTTTGAAGCGAGGAGAATCATCAGGCAAATGAACCGGTAGCCCCAAGGGTGTCGTGTCCGCCGTAATTTTTTTGAAGTAATTCTTCACGATCTTGTCCTCAAGAGACTGATAGGCCATAAAGATACATCGCCCGCCTGGAGCTAAAAGATCAGTGATGACGGGAAGTACATTCTCGATGGCTTCGAGCTCCTTGTTCACCTCAATGCGTAGGGCCTGGAATGTCCTTTTTGCGGGGTGACCACCAGTGCGGCGAGTCGCGGCGGGAATAGTGGCATAGAGAAGTTCGACAAGGCGCGCCGAGGTAACAAATGGTGCTTTCTCGCGTTCCTTCACGATGGCCGTAGCGATCTTTCCAGCGAAGCGTTCTTCGCCGTAGGTCTTGAGCAGACGAGCCAAGTCGCCGTGGGAGTAAGTATTGAGAATATCGGCGGCGGTGAGCCCGTCATTGCCATCCATACGCATATCGAGGGGTGCATCGACTCGGTAGGCAAAGCCTCGCTCAATCTGATCAAGCTGCATCGATGACACTCCCAGGTCAAAAAGAGCACCCGTGAGTCCGAATTCTTTTAGTAAGGTACACCCAGGGGCATCGGAGGCTCTTAAGAGAGGCAGGAAGCGATCGAAGCGAGTATTGAAGGCGATAAACCTAGAGCCAAAGGGTTTTAAACGCTCACGGGCCTGGTCTAGGGCCCGCTCATCTCGGTCGAGGCCGATAATATGCACGCTTGTAAAGGTGTTCAGAAGGGATTCGCTGTGCCCTCCAGCACCTAGGGTGCCATCAATAATGACGGCGTTATCGCCCATGAGCTCGACAGCGGGACTGAGAAGTTCAACGATCCTGTCTCGCATAACCGGTATGTGGCCGTGATTGGCCGCGGTGTGATCAAACTGAGTAGTGCTGTCAACCACAAGCGTCTCTTTCCCTTGAACTCTTCGTCATGCCAGTCGAGTTGGTGGGGTATACATAGAGCCCCATTCTTCATCCACTGGATTAGATCCAGGCTCTGATGTCGGGGAAGTACACCAGAACGACGATCAAGAATGGAGTTCATATGTACACTCCGCGTACTCGATGCAGCGTTAGAGCAAACCGCCCAAGATATCACCATCGGCAGCTGCGAAGGCTGCTTCAGTTTCTTCTTGGTACGTTGCCCAGGCCTCGGCGTCCCAGATTTCAAGGAAATCCATGGATCCTATGACCACACATTCCTTCACAAGACCCGCATACTCACGGTGCGGAGCCGATAAAGTGATGCGTCCTTGACCATCTGGCCTTTGTTCATCCGCACTTGCTGCGAGGTTACGGATAAAGGCGCGTGCCTCAGGATTCGTTCGCGAAACTTCTGCCGCTTTGCGAGCGCGTTTGACAAATTCATCCTTCGGGTAGACCGCCAGGGAATGGTCTTGCCCTTTGGTCACCATGAGACCGCCGGCTAATTCCTCTCGAAATTTTGCCGGAAGAGTCAGGCGGCCCTTATCGTCCAGCTTGGGGGTATAAGTTCCCAGAAACATGGATGCAGGCACCCACCTTTCTTTTCCAAGCCTCGGTTGACAATCAAGGGGCAGTAATCGTGTGTCCTCCACTTATCTGCGAAGGTTTCCCGTTTACTACGTGCCCCACTCTACCCCACAATCCCCCACTTTTTGTAGCCAAACATTGAATCCACCCTTTTTTTGCGCGCAAAAAATGCTTTTACCTGCGCAGATATGAGTGGGGCAAAATTTTAGCTATAGCCAGTTCACCCCTGGATTCTCCCCCATTGGTATCGTTGTACACCGCTAGTATAAGACACACCCATCATTCACAAGACTTAACAGCAGTCCTCAAAAACCTCATATTTCTGTGGCGAACTGCACCATCATCCACAACTTAACCGAGAACCATTCCAGCACTATCCAAAAAATTTAAAACCCAGCCATTGATGGTGGGGGGAAGTGGGGAGCACAATAAAAACCCCCAAGATTTCTCTTGAGGGCTGAGATAAAAAGCGTTTATTTTTCGAAGCGTTTGCGGAAATTCTCTTCCATACGCGACCCCAAGCCGTCGTCTTTGACCGGCCGTGGTAGGGTTTTCTCTCTCTTCGTTAAACCACTAGAAGCACCATCTCCGCTGAGCATCCAGATAGCGCCAGCCACCATCACCACAAAGCCGACAATACTGAGGGCAACCAGCCATAGGGAGATTTGACTAAGTGCTACCCCACCGACCAACATCACAAGGCCAATGACGATAACTGCAAAGCCCCTGAAGCTCAGCGCGCTATGAGCTTCGCCTCGCGGGACCGACTTACCGAAATGTGGATCCTCCGCCAGCAACGACCGTTCGATCTCCTTGAGTAATTCTTGCTCGTGCTCGGAAAGTGACACGGCGCCTCCCTTGGTACGCAATGCAGCGATATATTGTGAATACAACCAGCATAATGCCTTTTTATCGGGAGGAGCTGCATGAAACCGCTCTCGACATAGCAAAGATTATGCCTTCTTAGTACTACAACGGCCACCCCGAAGCGAAAGTTCCCTTAGCGAACACTTTTCTAGCCACGTCACCCCCATCTAAGAAGCCGCTGGGTAGGAGACCACGGTAATCCGATCCACCTCGTTATAAAACTCGGCCACGAGCTCGATGAGCTCATCTAAGACCTCCACGGTTAGCTGGCACTCCAATCCCGATAGAGATCGGCAACGCAATTGCGAAAAGGCTCCGATACGCTGCGCCCACTGCGTAGCCTCGCCGCCCACCATAGCTAACTGAGCAAAAACTGAACGCGGCTTCCGTTTACGCTTCGCCACGACGGTACAGGACACCCACGCAGCCGCAACCTTAATGGATGCCAGGTATGCATATTCTAAGGCGATATCGAGACGACCGTGGTCGCGAGCCTGCACCGCCTCACGGGTGAGCACCTGAGCACGGTTTAAGAAACCCGCGGCACTCCCCTGACCAGCCTGAAAACGTGTACTAGCCGAAACGACGACTCCCATTATCTTTCTCCTTAATCATTCACGCCTTTCGAGCGACGAGACTCAGGGGGCTTATGCCTTTTTAGAACGAAGATTTGCTTGTTGTAGCTCAGATTATCGAATGAGGTGGACTACACACTCCTCATTTTAGAACATATGTTCTAAAATGAGAAGGGGTATTTTCCGCTAAACAAAGTTATCTGCTTAAAAACGTGGTTCCATACAAGGGTGCCTATCTTCTACTCACGCCTGAGCCCTTATGAATTCTCGGTGCTCTGTCCCCAACTGGTCAGTATTTATATCCGTGCGATGAGTTATGGCACAGACGTGCACAACACAGCGATGAAAGCGTGGCGGATTGCCTCCCTCGAAAAAGATTTTCAATCAGTTATCGCGCATGATGCCAGCCACCTTTTGGGCTTTTGTTTTGGCCACCGCGGAGCCCGCCACCAGTGGTGGGACCAAGAAATTCGGCGCGGTTTGCGTGAGCATGGGTCACACCGCTTAGAGGTGCTAGGAGATTATTTCACTATTTCCGAAATTCACGTCGAACCCCGACTCCAAGGACTGGGGATCGGCCACTCCCTCCTCCAACAGCTACTGCACAAGGTGGACTGTGAGTACGCGATACTATCTACTCCCGAAGTGAACGCAGAAGAGAATGCAGCCTTCCACCTGTATAGGAACTTTGGCTTTCAAGATGTACTTCGCGATTTTCACTTTCGCGGCGATGCCCGCCCCTTTGCCATCCTCTCTAAGCAACTGCGCCCCTAAGCCAGTGCAGGCGCTCAGCTCACTACAGACCTGATGAGAGTGCGCTGCTTAAAAAAATGCTGCGCGGTAGCGGATATACCGTAAACTAGTCAGGAAGACTTGGTGACATCCGCCGCAATACGTTAATAATTCGAACTCATTCACCCGCGCGAGGAATCATGAATCAGTACCCTGCAATCGAGGATCTACCAGCTCGTGTTGAAGATAAGCTCCGCCGCTTCTTTAGCGAGCAGCGCGAAGCTATTGCTACTATCGGAGACCCTGTCTCGGAGGCTGTAGGGAAACTGGAAACATTTGTCCTAAGCGGCGGGAAAAGGATGCGACCTCTGTGCGCCTGGGCAGGTTATGTGGCAGCTGGTCATGAGTGTGAAGACGTCGAAGCTGTTATCACTGCCATATCTTCGCTTGAATTTATTCAGGCCTGTGCTCTCATCCACGACGATATTATCGATTCTTCTGATACGAGACGCGGCAATCCCACCTTTCACCGCCTCATCGAATCCACACACCGACAGCGCGGCTGGTCTCGCGATAGCGCTCACTTTGGAGAATCAGTCGCCATCCTCATGGGCGATCTCGGGCTCGTTTGGGCCGACGATATGTTCCACTCCTCTGGGTTAAGCCCCGCTGCCATCACCAGAGCCCTACCGGCATGGCGCGGAATGCGAACGGAGGTTATCGGCGGCCAATTACTTGATATCGCGCTAGAGGCTAGCTCAAGCGAAGATCTCGCCCTAGCCAATAATGTCAATCGTTTCAAAACCGCCGCCTATACCATCGAGCGCCCCTTACATATCGGAGCTGCACTCGGTGATGCTTCGGCCGAACGAATCACCGGTTTGCGACACTTTGGTAGGGAAATCGGTATAGCTTTCCAACTCCGAGACGATCAATTGGGGGTCTTCGGGGATCCTGAGGTTACCGGCAAACCAGCAGGCGACGATCTGCGCGAGGGTAAACGAACGGTACTTCTCGCCACTGCGCTCAAACTTGCTGATCCCGCAACTAAAAAGCGGATTCGAGCTGGTATAGGCAACGTCGTGGACGCTGCAGCTATTAGCCAGCTAACGGCCGATATCAAAAGCACAGGGGCCGATGAAGCAATCGAAGAGCGAATTGACACGATGGTCTCACAAGGACTTCACTATCTGGAGCAGCTTAACCTGAAGCCAGAAGTATTTGAGTTACTCTCGCAGATTGCCTCCCAGGCCACGGCGCGTGCCCTTTAGCCACTGATATGCCTGCCAGCTCACCTTTTTATTCGCACATCACCCAGCTTTCCCCCGCCCGCGCTGGCCTCATCCTCGGCTCAGTCTCTGCTCTCCTGCTTACTCTAGGTTCTTTTGGTGGCGGTGCAATCCAGCGGCGCGACGGGCTACTCAAGCGTCTCGGTTGGGAATTTCTCAGCTTTGGTCACGGAGCAACGTTGTCTAATACCGCGGTGTGGGTGGGCACCATGGGTCTGATAGCGGCGTGGGTTCTTCTCGGACTCTGCCTACCAAGTTATTCCTTTATGCGTAAGGTTATGCTGTGGTGGGTGGTGCCTCTCATTCCAGCAGCTCCCCTTATGTCGCGTGATGTCTACTCCTACCTCATGCAAGGTACTCTGTTGCGCGACGGTTTCGACGCCTACACCCAAGGCCCCGCTGTTAATCCCAATAATTACCTCTTCGAGGTCTCCCATGATTGGCGTAATACCACTACCCCATATGGGCCATTGCATTTATGGTTGAGCAAGGGAATCACGATTCTAGCGGGCGATCAGGTGCTCATAGGTGTCTACCTCATAAAAGCCGTCATGCTGATCGGGTGTGCACTCATAGCTTATGGTGTGGTTCGGCTGGCGCTGATATTCGGTGTAGACAGAAGTTTTGCGCTGTGGATAGGCGTGCTCAATCCTGTCATGCTCATCCATCTTATTGGTGGCCTGCATAATGAGGCCATCATGGTAGGTCTGGTGATGGTCGGCCTCGTGAGCATCTACCGCTTTCCCAATATTGGGGGATTCTATAGCGGTATTGTGCTCATTGCATTAGCGATGTCGCTAAAGGCAACGGCGGGTTTTGTCCTACCTTTTGTGATCTGGATCGCGGTCAATCGCCACAACTCAACAGCTGCTCGGGTGCGCGCCTTTTTCTTGCACGCAACAATCGGAGCACTTCTTAGTGTAGCCGTTCTAGCGTTAATCACCACCGCTTCGGGTGCTTCCTATGGATGGATCCAAGCGCTCACGGGTAATTCCAAGGTTATAAATCCGCTGTCCGTCCCTACCCTTATCAGTGACCAGATCGCGGTTATTGGGTCACTATTTATCGAGCCCTTCCCGTATAACGAGGTTCTGGCAGTGATGCGCCAGATGGGTGCTGTCATCATGGTCGGAGGGTATCTCCTCTGTTGGTGGTGGGGTCGCACGAAACCGGTGGCCGCTATGGCTGTCATGTATATCGTGGTCTTGAGCTTTAATGCAGTGGTATTACCGTGGTACTACGCCAGTATTCTGCCATTGAGCGCGGTGGTAGTTGGACTACGCGAGAGGCCTTTACTCATCCGGGCACTCGCAGCTTGCAGCATCTTCATTGCGGCCAGCTTTACCGGTTCGGGCAATCACCAACTCTATAATCCGATCTGGGTCATCTGTTGCGCCCTGGTAGCCGTCAGCGCAGCACGGCTTATAAGAATCTAGAGACCCATAGCCTGTGCGCGCCGCATAACTTCGCGCGCTAGATGCCCGTGGAGGGCATCTATAGGACGACCAGGAAGGGAGTCATCGTCAGTGTAGAGATAGGTAAAAATTTCGGTATCGGTATAGCCACCGTCCGAGAGTAGGGCGATAAGACCTGGGACGAATTTATTGGTTGTTCCCTTCGCGGAAAGGAAATCGGCCGGAATTTTTTTGATCGCACCATCGTATACACAGATGAGCCTATGCTCGCCCAACATATCGAATACTCGGGTCACTGCAACACCCAAGCGCTGGGCATATTCAACCACTGTTAGCAATTCGGTATCGGCGGGGATTATCGAAGCTGAAACTTTTTCACTACTCACACAGCTAACATACCAAGACTTTTCTCACTGACGCAGTTTCCGCAACTCCGAGGTTTTAGGGAATAATCGAAAGCATGCAGTTAAACGTTGGCGATATCCTCGAAGACCGGTACAAAATCGAAGCACCGATTGCGAAAGGTGGAATGTCCACGGTTTACCGCTGCCTCGATACCCGCCTGGGTCGGCGCGTGGCCGCCAAGGTCATGAACGAACGCTACGTTAACGACCCTGTCTTTAGACAGCGGTTCCACCGCGAAGCCCAGGCGATGGCGCGCATCAACCACCCTAACCTTGTCGGCGTCTATGATTTCTCCTCGCAGGGGCAACACCTCTACCTCATCATGGAGTTGATCACCGGCGGCACGTTGCGGGAATTACTCGCTGAGCGCGGTCCTATGCCACCGCATGCCGCCGTCGCGGTGATGCGCGAGGTCCTTAAGGGGCTTGATGCCGTCCATCAAACCGGACTCGTCCACCGTGATCTGAAGCCAGATAATATTCTCATCTCGTCCCATCACCAGGTTAAGCTCTCCGACTTTGGTCTCGTGCGCGCCGCCGCCCACGACGGCGATCAGAACTCAATTGTCGGTACGGTTAGCTATCTGTCACCAGAACAGGTTTCCGGTGCCTCCATCACCCCAGCGTCTGATGTGTACTCCGCAGGTCTGGTGCTCTTCGAACTGCTCACCGGAGAAACACCCTTTACGGGTGAATCCGATATGGAAAAAGCATTTGCGCGGCTCGATGTCGACGTGCCTGTTCCCAGCTCTCAAATCAGCGGGGTTCCGAAGCTCATCGATGAATTGGTAGTGTCGTCGTGCTCTTTTAGTCCCAGCGAGCGCTTTAATAATGCATCGGAATTTCTACTCGCACTCGAAGACGTCGCTGAGGAATTGCAGCTTCCTGATTTCACGGTGCCCGTGCCTCGCGACGGTGCGGCCTCGCGTGCCGCTGAAGGCATAATCGAAGACGACAATTCTGCCATGTTCACAACGGCGCTAACTGCTGGAGAGATGAGCGAGAATCCGGTGGATAGCACCACTGTACTGCCAGTAATCGGCAGCAATGAAGAGACTTCCATTCTTGCCACAGAATCAGCCCCCGATTTTGACGCTCTCAACGAGACCACTACCTTTGCTCCCGTAAATAGCGCGCCACGCTATATTCCGGAGCCAGTAACCATCCCATATACCCCACCAGTGACCGCTCACAACCGCGGCAAAGGGCGACTGATTGCGTGGACAATTTTGGCCCTCATTCTCACCATTGCGGTAGCGATCGGTGGGTGGTGGTTTGGTTCCGGCCGCTACGGGGAGATCCCACAGGTCATTGGTATGGAGCGAGTAGCTGCTGAACGAGTACTGAGTGAAGCCGGTTTCTCAACCACCAGCCAGGAGGCCTATGCCAACGATATTCCGGTAGGTTTTGCTGCTGGCACCGATCCTCAAGCAGGTGGACGACAGGTTAAGGGTGACGTTGTCACCCTTTTGGTGTCCAAGGGGCGTCCACGGGTGCCTGATTTTCGGGGAATCGCTAACTACCCTCAGATTCTGGCCAATTACACATTGGCGGCTCAGGAGGGAGAACCAGAATTCTCCTCCGATATCCCAGCGGGTGAGATCAGCCGCGTGGAACCGGAACCCGGCACAGAGGTGCTTACCCAATCGGTAGTCACAGTGCATCGCTCCAAGGGGCCCGAGCCGGTGACAGTACCTGAGGTTAAGGGCCAGACAAGCCCACAGGCGCGCACCATCCTCGAAGAGGCTGGCTTCAATGTCATTATTGAAAAAATCTACGATGAGACGATGACAGATGGCAAAGTGATCAAGAGTGATCCGCCTGCTGGCGAACAAGCGGCGAAAGGTCAGGATATTACAATCTCAGTGTCCACGGCGGTGGTTCTGCCCGAGGTTGTCGGGCTTGACGCTGCCGAGGTTCGCAGCCAATTAGAGGACCTAGGCGTTAAGGTTAAAGCCACTAAACGAGCATCTTCAGCCACCGCTGCGGGCTTTTCTGATCAGGCGGTAGCCACGCTCGATCCGCCACCTGGAACACTCATCGACGCCGACGCAGCGGAGGTCACCATCATTGTAGTGTCGAGGATATCGGTTCCCGATTTTGTTGGCTTGAGCGTTGCCGATGCCGCGCGCGCCGCTCGAGACGCTGGACTCAGTTTAGTTGTAGCGTCGAGTGCGGACGACGGAGCAATTGTGACTAAGCAATCACCGAAAGCGGGTAAATCCGTTAAACCGGGCCAGCGCATAACTGCCACCGTGTCCTAGGAAAAAAGAACCCGCCATCTGGCGGGTTCTTTTTTTAATTTCTTAGCATCTCAGCGACTAGAAATGCCAGTTCAAGAGACTGTTGAGTATTCAGACGGGGATCACACGCTGACTCATAGCGACCGGGCAGATCCAAGTCTTGGATATCCTCAGCACCTCCTAGGCATTCAGTGACATTCTCTCCGGTAAATTCAATATGAATTCCGCCGGGGTGCGAGCCTAGTTCGCGGTGGACTTCAAAGAAGCCCTGAACCTCGTCGATAACCTTGTCAAAGTGACGCGTCTTATAGCCATTCGACGATGTAATGGTATTGCCGTGCATAGGGTCAGACTGCCAAATGACCTTGTGCCCTGACTCCTCCACAGCCTCGACGATTCCTGGCAGAACTGAGCGCACTTTGTCGTGTCCCATTCGCGCCACCAGAGTCAGTCGACCCGGCTTAAAGTTCGGGTCAAGCTTGTCTGCATAGGCTACAGCTTCAGCCGGGGTAACACTCGGACCGATTTTTAAACCAATGGGATTAGAGATCATGGCGGCGAAGTTCACATGGAAATCATCGATACCTCGGGTACGCTCGCCTATCCACAGCTGGTGCGCTGACAGATCGTATAAGGAGGTACGACCCTCTTCATCGGTTGCAAGGCGGAGGAGGGCGCGCTCATAATCGACAAGGAGAGCCTCATGGGAAGCAAAGATCGTAGCGTGGCGGAGTGAATCATCGTTGACTCCGCACGCTCCCATAAAGTCCAGTCCGCGCTCGATTTCTTGAGCGAGTGCCTCATAGCGGGCGCCGGCTCGAGATGTGGAGACGAATTCGCGATTCCACTCCATCACTCGGGTGAGATCGGCGGTACCCGAGGCGGTCAAGGCACGAACCAAATTCATGGCAGCCGAGGAGTTTGCATAAGCACGGATCATACGAGCTGGATCATGATAGCGTGACTCGGCGTGCGCTTCGACGCCGTTAACAATATCGCCGCGGTAGTTGGGTAGACCATTTTCGTCGAGATCGCTCGAACGGGGCTTTGCATATTGGCCTGCAATGCGCGCAACCTTCACTACTGGAGTTGACGCACCGTAGGTGAGCACGACAGCCATTTGCAGCAAGGTCTTGATATTGGCGCGAATATGGGGTTCAGTATTGGACTCGAAGGTTTCGGCGCAGTCGCCACCCTGAAGCAAGAAGGCTCGCCCTAAAGCCACATCTCGGAGATTGCTTTCAAGTTCTCTAATTTCGGGGGCAACCACGATCGGCGGCACCGATTCCAGAATCTTGCGCACATTCGCTGCGATGTGCGGGTCCCAGTTTGGCTGCTGATGGGCGGGACGCGCAATGACGTCGTCGAAGATTTCGCGAATGCCATCAGGTAGCGGCGGTAAATCTGGGAGGGCTTCTTTAGGAATATCTACTGTCCAACTCACACCTCTATGTTTATCACGAAAATCACATAGTGACTTAATCCATAGCACCCGATGTCATGACCGCATTCCTTTGATTGAGGGGCATAGCGGCCATGCAGACCTGGAATTTGGCGAGATTATGTCTGGCATCGACTAAAGCATCGTGGTTTCCTGCTGGAAGAGGAGGAAGTTGTGGTTTACCAGCTAATTCCCAGTACTGCTTAAGTTCTCGAGTATAACGTGGCAGATTCTTCGGCATCCCCTGCATATCGCCCCATAATTGAGCAAAGACCACGTGGTCATAGGCCCCGACCCAAGCCCAGAGTTCGATTGATCCGGGGAAACTGCTCATAAATTTCAAAGCTTCTGCAGCAATGCGTTCATTATTCATCCACACCGAGCTAGCGGGGTTGGGAAGCTGGTTGAGTACATGTTCTTTAACCCACGCATTGGCCAAGCGGTGGTCTGCATCAGTGGATACGGCATAGAATTCTTCTCCTGTTTGCGCCACAATGCCGATAGAGACCAGATCAATTGAGGTGCCGTCCTCGATGAACTCGGTATCATAGAAAAATCTCATCTCAGCTGTCCTTTCGACTGGGCCAGAAAAAGATCAATGCCACAGCAACGCACACCATAGGGGCGATAACCGAATTATGGAAATCCAAGGCCCCCACGATCACATAGCCGATCAGCAGCAGGAGGGTCGCGATAATCTTGATCTTCATCGTGAAGCCAAGTGTACTGATTGGGTGCGGGTGCCCCAAAGTGGTAGCGAAATAGGCGGTGGAGTGACCAACCATCTAAGGCCTGGGAGTTGATGCACTCTATGAAGCACCCATGCCCCGAGAATGGAACACCCTAGTGCTGCCCCAACCATGAAGTGAGTATGTCCGAAATGCTCGAATGGCAACAGGATGAGTAGACCAAGACTGAGCCCGATGGGGTGACCGAGATAGATCACTAAAGTATGTTGCCCAACACTAGCGAGCACAGTACCTACCAGGGGGATTTTACTCAGTGCCATGGCGGCTATAACTGCTAGAGGTAGGTAGGCTAAGCGGATTCCCACGAACTGTAGCGGCTCCCAGAAGGCAGAGAATTCGATCAATTCAATCTGGTAGGCTCCGACCGCTAAACCTCCAGCCCCAAGGAGATGGCCCGGCTTGAAAGCTGACATGGCAAAGTGCGTTATCCACGGGCGCAAGTAGGCACCTAGAAGAAAAGGGGGTAGGTAGTACAAAAAGCGGTGAATATTTGGGATGGGGAGCTGGATCAGTAGTGGCGTCACAGCGATTATTAAACTCGGGATGAGCAACTGTTGGGATAATCGCCAAGAGCGGCTCAGCCACAAGACACACGTGAAGAGAATGAGCATATACAAAAACCAATACATGGAATGTGCAGCAAATAATAGCTCAGTTAGTTCTCGCAACCCCACTATCCGCCCGCGATGGAGGTACTCGGTCAACAGCACCCATATGGGAGTCCAGAGGATATAGGGTACAAATAGGTACCACAGCCTGTGGGTGAAGAGTTCTTTGGCTGTAAAACGAGTGACTTTCAGGGCAAAAAAGCCCGAAACGAGGAAGAAAAGGGGCATTCTGAGGGGATCGATGAAGGCATTGAGTCGTGCTAAGCCGGTATCTATCCCGCCGGGGACCTCTATTGTGGCGTGGAGGGCTACGACGCCGATAATGGAGATGCCGCGCGCCACATCAGGCCACGGTAGGCGGGCCTTATCCGATGGGGTGCTCACAGTCTTTTTCTCCAGCCACTGGGGATCGTTTTTACAAGTGGCTAAGCATAACAAGGGGCGGGCTCAAAGTAGTAGTTCTGCCCCCAAAATCGGGATTTAAACTTGCGGTTCCGCCCCTCGTGGATAACCTTTTCCTGCGGCTAGGGATTCTTTGACTGTACTGGCATATATATCGACATAATCTGCCTGTGCCAGCTCAACCAGGGTCTTCATAAAATAGTCTGTGAAGGCTCTCTTCGCTTCATGAGTCTCGGGGTCTAAGCCGAGACCTGTTATATAGGCGCGGGCGTCAATAGGCTCGCCGATGCGTAGTCCTACTTTATGTGGTCGAAGAATCCAGGAACCAATGGGGTTGGCCTTTCGAGCACCGATCATAGCCACCGGCACCACTGGTACTCCCAGCTTGAGAGCTATATGTGCCATACCTGTCTTACCGCGATAGATGCGGCCATCTGGAGAGCGAGTGCCTTCTGGATAAATACCCAGGACTTCCCCATTGGTGAGAATTCGCGCCGCGGCTTCCTCTAAAGCTGCCTTGGCGTCTGACGATGTGCGATCAAGTGGAACCTGGCCTACTGTATTAAAAAACCACCGCTGAATAGCCCCGATAACGCCGGTACCGGTGAAGTACTCACTTTTGGCTAAGAAGGTCACATGGCGGGAAATCATCAGTGGCAAGTAGAAGGAATCCATCACCGATTGGTGATTGGAGGCTAGTATGACGCCACCTGTGTGGGGAATATTTTCAGCGCCGGTAATCTCGGGACGGTTATAAAGCTTCAGGAAAGGACCCATCACAATATACTTGAATATCCAATACCATTGTTTGCTGGTCATAATCCTTTGAAAGCTCCTGAATAGTCTTAATCCGGCAGGGATGTGTTAACGTAGCGCCGAGCCAAGTCAGCTACGCCTATCATACCCGCATCAGCGCCCAATTCAGCGCATTTCACCTCGGCCACGGGGCGGTGGCCGGCGCCCACCAGATTCTCAGCCATAATCGTTTTCGCAGTAGCCAGATAAAGGTCCGCATCTTGGGAGACTCCCCCACCCAGCAGAATAAGACCGGGGTCAAGGACATCGCCGACGATGGACAGACCCTTGCCCAGCCAGATAGTAAAATCCTTGAGCACCTCGGTTGCTAGCGGATCGCCTTCACGGGCCAGATGCATAATGTGGCGGCCGCTGATTGTCTTATGTGTTAAAGCTGTGGGGAGATGGTGGGGGTGATTGAGGTATTCTCGCGCGGTTTCTTCTAAAGCCGATCCCGAACAGTAGCGCTCCAAACAGCCCTTTTTCCCGCAGGCGCAGGCACGTCCATCGGGAACGACGGTAAGGTGCCCAAATTCCGGAGCGGTGCCGAAGGCCCCGCGATAGATAGTGTTTCGATCCATCAAAGTTGCCCCAATGCCGGTGCCGAGGGCGAATAATACCCAATTGTCCACACCACGGGCTGCACCGAATTGGTTTTCGCCCCACGCTGCCGAATT
Organism: Corynebacterium sp. ES2794-CONJ1; assembly: GCF_025660615.1. NCBI lineage: Bacteria > Bacillati > Actinomycetota > Actinomycetes > Mycobacteriales > Corynebacteriaceae > Corynebacterium > Corynebacterium sp. ES2794-CONJ1. The sequence goes on from NZ_JAOTIM010000001.1 coordinate 473,024, forward strand.
GGCATCGTGTTCAAGTCGAACCGGCAACCTCAGAGCCTTTTCAAGTTCTCTCTTGGCAGGATAGTCGCGCCAGGAAAGGTGCGGAGCAAAGCGCACGATTTCGCATTCAGGATCTAAGAACCCCGCAACTGCAAGTCCCACCGCAGCAATATCATGGGAGGATTTTAGATGCTCTACCGCCTGGATAATACCTCGCACAAGGGTTTCAGGACTGCGCGGGACGGGAGTAGCTACTGCATCGATGATATGTCCCTCGTGGTCAACCACGCCGGCACGCAGATTGGTTCCCCCGATATCGAAACCGACGGTGAGAATTTCATGCATGACCTTAGACAACCTTTGTACCCACTCTTTGACGTAGATTAATTATTCAAGGATATAACGTCTTGAAGCTTGGCTCTAAATTACTCGGCATAACCCAAAACTGTGCGCAGCCGCCGACCCATGGTATCCCAGGTCCAATTTTCCTCGATATTCCTCCGGCCTGCCTCCCCCATGGCACGACGTCTTTCAGCATCTTCAGCAAGGTAGCACAAGGCTCGAAGGAGCTCCTTCGAATCGTGGACTACAAGACCGCTATCAGCGGTCATGGTTTCCGGGGCACCCCCTGAGTTCCCAGCGATAACCGGCACTTGGCAAGCTTGCGCTTCAAGATAGACAATCCCTAGGCCCTCGATGTCGAGTCCGCCTCCCCTCGTGCGGCAAGGCATGGCAAAAATATCCGCACTCTGCATGAGCTCTACCTTTTCGGTTTCACTGATCCGACCTGAAAAGGTAATAGTTGGTTCATCACCTGCTAACCGGCGTAACCTCTTCTCGTCTCTCCCACTACCAGCAATAATAAGTTGGGCATGAGGATATGCGTGGAGAAATTCCGGCCACACCTGAATGAGTTGATCTTGACCTTTACGCGGAACCAGACGAGAGATGCACACAACCGTCAGAGATTCACTGTGCTGGGTGGGTCGAGGTCTAAATACGTCGTGGTCCACGCCTGAAGGCAGATGCGCAAAGTGACACGAACCTTTTTGCTCGAAGGCAGACGCAAAGCGATCCAGGGTGTAATCAGAGATATAGGTGACGCAGTCAGAGTGTTTTCCTATAGTGCCAAGGAGGGAGCGGGCAACAGGCAGCATGGACCAGCCCACTTCATGCCCGTGAGTGGTAGCCACTACGCGAGTCGCGCCGGCTTCTTTTGCTGCTGCCGCCAAGAGTCCGAGGGGAGCTGCTGCCCCGAACCACACGGTATCGACTGAATATGTGCGAATTATTTGCTGCATCTTTCGGCGCACCCGAGGAGTGGGAAGCAGCACTCGCGCGGAGTCTCTTATGATCGGGTAACTAACCGTGGCATCATAGAGTGCCGCTTCGTGTTGGTCCTGGGTAGAGGCGTAGACAACGATATCGCCCGCAGGCAGGGTATGTACAAAATCGCGCACATATGATTGGATTCCGCCTGTGGTAGGGGGGAAATCGTTAGTAACGAGTAGGATCCGCATCAGTATCTACGCGCCCCATAAAACGGCATGGAGTCCATGCTCACTACCTGAACGGGGATACCATAGTCGCTGGCGTGGAGGACTTTGTTATTACCAGCGTAGATGCCGACGTGAGTGGCCCCTGGGTAGAAGCCAACCACGTCACCGGGCTGCAATTCTGCTCGGCTAATTGGCTTACCACCCGACATCTGGGCTTGGGAGGTTCTGGGAAGTACTTTTCCTTGCTGAGCATAAGACCAGACCACTAGTCCCGAGCAGTCGAAAGCGTCGGGGCCGGCGGAACCCCACCCGTAGGGAGAGCCGAGCTTAGTCAAACCCACTTCAAGGGCTTGCATACCGGAGGGATTATCGCCCTCGATACCCGCTAATGTGTAATCTACCGGACCATTCTTCTCCACCCAGCGAGCCCGTTCTGCAGGACTGAGGGCATCAACCTGGTTAATCACCTCGGTGATCCTAGTCTTGAGCTCTTCTTTTTCTCGCTCCAGATCTTTTTGTCGAGCGATGATGTTATTACGCTTAAATTTTGCTTCCTCCAGGGCCTGACGGGCTTCGTTACGCGCCTCGTTAGCCTCGCGTGTTGCCTGCTGCAGGCTTTCTACTACCTTCTCGGTGGTATGGGTCAACGTTGCAAAATAGGCTGAGCGGTCGATGGCGTTTTGGGGATTGTTCGATCCGATAACCTGGGTGACTCGATCTTTTACTGCGCCCCGATATTTCGCCTGAGCAATCGAATTAACACTCCGTTGGTAATCGCGTTGCTTTCTCAGAGCGTCATCGGCGAGCGCCGTGGCCTCTGTAGCGCGGTGCTCGAAATCAGGTAATCCTGCTTCGGCGGCTTTTAGGTCCTCAGCTAATTGCTTGACCTCCTCGCTTTTTATATTAGCCTCTGCGGAGATCTCGCCCATACGCGCGATGAGGTTGTCCACATCACGGTCTGGAAGTTCTTGGGCATTAAGTATTGGCAACCCCAAACTCACGCTAGCAAGCACGGTCACTATGCCGACGGCACGAATGTGCACGATACTCCACCCCTTTTAGGCATATCAGATGAAAGTTAAACCGCCATTTTATCCCATCCCTCATCCAGATGGGACAAAGCGAAAAACCCCGAGCCCCTATGATTATTAGGGCTCAGGGCTTAGAGAATGGGAGCATACAGACTAGTACCGCACTGCCGAGTGGAAGGGCATCGTAGAAATTGCAGTCTCGGAGAGTGGGACACCTTCGGTGAGTGCGTGTATTACCATGCCGTTGCCGGAGTAGATACCGACGTGGGATGCACCTGAGTAGAAGACAACGATATCTCCAGGCTGTAGATCCTGGTAAGACACCGGCTGGCCCGAGGACGCCTGGGCATATGACGTCCGGGGGATGCTCTTACCTACCTGCGAATAGGCCCATGTGGTTAGTCCTGAGCAATCAAAGGCATGTGGCCCGGTTGCGCCCCATACATATGGGGAGCCGATACGAGAGCGAGCTGCATCGACTACTGCCTGTCCGAGGGTTTGGGTTTGTAGCTGCTCGACGCCAGGGAATCCGACGACGGCTGAGTAGTTAGGAACAGAGGCTTGCCCGGCAAGCGATGGGATCCACTGCTCAACACCGGGGATATTAGCGATTCCCGGTATATTCTCGATGCCTGGAATTTCCACTGCAAGATCAGTTCCAGGGACGACGACCTGCGCAGCCTGGGCGGCGGGGTTAACCAAGGTTGCTGCCGCTGCGACGGCGGTTACAGCCGCTGCGTTGCGAGCAGTCGAGTTGGTTTGACGGCGGTGCTTAGCCACGAATTCAGTCTCCAATACTAAATCTCAACCAGCCAAGGAGTGTCCTTAAAAACTGGCGGTCGCTTCGAGAAGATCTCAGTGGGACCAAAGGTAGGAAGAATTTCTCAACCCATGCTTTTTGATTTGTCTCAATAAGGTTACGAAATGATTACAAGTCGTGTCTACTCCTTAGGTGAAAAACCAGCGGATTCAGGAGGGGTGCCCTGCACAAAGAAGGATGAAGGGAATGTTTATGAGACGTTGGTATATTCTCCGGAAAGGCCGTCTACCTGCACATAGGAGCGTTATCAAACCGTTACACTTTTGAGGTCATCCCGTTATAAAACCAACGTAAAAAGTTAATGTGATTTATAACACATTCCGGGAATTTAGGGGTATATCGGCGAAAATGTGCGAAATGCTCACGCTAAACGGCAGCTAGACGCGCCTTTTCTCTAGTTCACTCGAGTAACAGAAATGTACAGACGGCGCACGAGCATATATCCCTTCAGAACCCCTCAGATCCCCCCAGCTCTGCTCAAAAAAGCGGCACAGATCTCTACCTATCACTATCTTCCACATCGTTGGCAGGAAACAGATGTCACTGCCACCAAACTGTGCGCTGTCCACATCCCCTCTACGGTACTGCCAGAGACCTCTCGCAAATGGCCTACTCAGATAGCACGCGTATCGTTTCCACGGCCCCAGGGCGGGGTGTATCTTCCCAGGAGATCTTCGGGCGTTAAAAAAATGACGAGATAATTAAACGATCCCCACCGGGCCGTGTTGCATTCACAACTTGAAAATCGCGCTGGTTTAGATCGCAAACTCCATTACTACCTCCCAATAGCTCAGGAGGTAGGACGGTCATCTTGAGCTTCGTCCTTAGGCCTCGATATAGCGTGGTGGTGACGGTCCCACAACCACAACTCTTTAGACATGCTGCTGCTCGCACTCCCCATACGATCGGCTCGTTCACATGCGGGCATCTATATCGTATTCACCAGGACTCAAATTTAGGCCGAATCTACTAAGGGTGTAGTAGAAACTGACGCAGATATTTAACGCGCCTTCTATCTGGCTCACCCGCGCCACAACTGCGCCGTGACTAGGCTTAAACGGGGCGCTAGCCGAATCTTTCAAGGGATATTCCATCGGGCAATTCCCCACTACCCCTGGATGCAGCAAACTTTCGGTTCGGCAACACTTGATTGAGGCCACTGAAAGCCATTCAAACTCAGCTGGTGAGTTGCGGGTAAGTTGATACAGCAAGCAAAAAAGTGGTGTCTCCCTATATATAAGGAGACACCACCTGATAGAGCCTATTTAGATTCGATTGTTATCGATATCCTCTGCCCTATTTGCTTCATTGAGATTTTCCAGCATTTCGACCTGTTCGTGGTGGTTTTCTTCTTCGATTTCTCGAGCCTTTGCAGCAATCTCTGCATCGTCGGGAGTAAAGAAGCTACCACGCCCGGGCTCGCCGGCGAATCCCAGCTGGTTCAGCTGCTTCGGCACAGCGGCACCGGCATAAGGCAGTGGGATGGGGTGTCCATTTTCGTCCACAGGTCCTAGAGGTTGGTGTACTTCGATAAAGGCGCCATTAGGCATGAGCTTGATAACGCCGGTCTCGATACCATGCTCTAGAACTTCACGATCTGAGCGCTGCAGGGCTATACACAGACGATACGTGATGAAGTAGGCCAGTGGTGGCAATACGAGAAGTCCAATGCGACCAAACCACGTCATGGCATTCAGCGATACATAGAAGTGCAAGGCGAAGAGATCGTTACCGCCGGAGAGCGTAAGTACCGCGAAGAAGGTAATACCCATAACTCCGATGGAGGTTCGCACTGGGACGTCGCGTGGACGCTGCAGCAGGTTGTGATGGGCATTATCGCCTGTCACTTTTGCTTCGATGAATGGATAAGTGATGAGCAAAACAACCATTAGACCCGCGACGAGTCCGACCCAGACGGCATTCGGTATGGTGTGGTTGCCAATATACAGCTCCCAAGCCGGCATAACGCGAGCCAAGCCGTCGGTCCACAGCATATAGATATCGGGCTGGGAGCCAGCAGATACCTGCGATGGATTATATGGGCCCAGCATCCAAATGGCATTGATTGTGGTCAATCCAGCGAGCAAGGCGAGAACACCAGCGGTGATAAGGCCGAAGGCGGCTGCCTTGATACCGAAGAGTGGGAGGATACGAATTCCCACGACGTTATTTTCAGCACGACCTGGTCCGGGGAATTGGGTGTGCTTCTGGTACCACACGAGCGCTAAGTGTGCAGCGATCAGGCCGAGGAGGATGCCAGGGATAATGAGAACGTGGGCGATATAGAAGCGATCGAGCATGAGGTCGGAGGGGAAGTCTCCTCCGAAGATCAGCCAGTGCAACCAGGTTCCAATAATTGGGAGTCCCACAATGATGGCCGACATAATACGCAGACCAACACCGGAGAGGAGATCATCAGGTAGCGAGTAACCCATGAAACCTTCGGCCATTCCGAGAAGCAGGAGTACACAACCAATGATCCAGTTGGCCTCGCGGGGACGTCGGAAAGCACCAGTAAAGAAGATGCGCAGCATGTGCACGGTCATTGAGACCATGAACATCAGCGCAGCCCAGTGGTGCATTTGTCGAATGAACAGCCCTCCGCGAACCTCGAAGGAGATATTTAATGCGGTGGCGTAGGCGCGCGACATTTCCACACCATTGAGTGGGAGATAAGCGCCGTCATAGATGACCTTCGTAATCGATGGATCGAAGAAGAGGGTCAGATAGACACCAGTCAGGAGCAGGATGAGAAAGCTGTAGAGAGCGATCTCACCGAGCATAAATGACCAGTGGGTCGGGAAGACCTTATTTATTTGGGTCCGCATACCACCAGCGAGGGTGTAGCGGGAATCGATATTATTGCCTATTTCAGCGAGTTTGTTTGTCATTATGACTTACGCTCCCAGAATGCCGGGCCGACAGACTCAATGAAGTCGCCTGCGGCGATGAGGTAACCCTCTTCGTCTACGGTAATCGGCAGCTGTGGCAGAGCACGTGCGGCTGGCCCGAAAATAGGCTTTCCGTAATGCAGAGCATCAAACTGCGATTGGTGGCACGGGCACAGGATTCGGTTCGTTTGCGCTTCGTAGAGGGAGGTTGGGCAACCGATGTGCGTGCAGATCTTGGAATAGGCGTAGTAATCGCCATAGTGGAAATCTTCTTGGCCAGCGCGCTCGATGACCCTTTCAGCGTCCGAGGAGCGCAAGCGAATGAGCATGACCGCGTTGCGAGGGCCATGAATGGAGTGCATCTGATTCTCATAGACGTCCGCCTGGGGGTCGTACAAGTCCCCATCGTTGACGAGGTCAGCAGGAAGTGGGAAAACGGTCTCCATTCCAGCTGCCACTAGATCCTCAGGGCGCATGCGAACCAAGCGGGTCACGCCATGGGTCGTATAGTGCTCACCGGAGGAGCTTTCATGCTTTTCGGCGAGGGCACCAGTGTCACGTCCAAGATAGAGCTTCACTCCCTGCTCGGAGAGTGTCCAGCCGGAGGTCCAGAGTGTACCGTCACCCTGAATGCCGAGTTTGCCGGCTTTCCACGGGTTCTTGATCATGCCGCCTAGTGGGGCGATGATCACTAAGCCAGCTAGCACGCCACCGAGACCGAGGAGACCTTGGATAACCTTACGGCGCCCTAGAGTCGAGGTATGCCATGAGTCATTCAGTAGGGCTACGATGGTGCGGCGATCGACTTCATCTGAGGGGCCATCATGGCGGCGCTGCACCGCGATTTCGTCTGGAACGATGGTCTTCACGTAAATGACCACGCCCATGCCGAGGGACAAAATGGCCAGACCAGCGGTGAGGCCAAGAAGCGGGGTGAAGAGGGTATACATCCACAGCCCGTCATCGCCATGACCCTTATACTGCCACGGCCAAGCGATATAAACGGCCAGGAAGGCCAAAGCAGCTACTATACCTAGACCAAGCCAGATGCCCACAATACGAACAGCACGCTTCTCGGCGGGGTCGTTTTTAATAGGGAACCGTTCCTTGCGGTAGGCAACGGTGACGTCATCGAGCTCCGTGCCAAGGCGCGCAAGTTCCTCGTTGGTCATTGCGTTGAGCTCTTTGTCGCTGAAGTTCTTTGAAGTATTTTCGCTCATGAGCGCGATCCAATCCACATAGCGGCGGCCACGAGGACCACGATTCCTACAAGCCACATCAACATGCCTTCAGCAACGGGGCCGATGCCACCTAAGCTCCAGCCACCAGGAGATGGGGTTTCCTTCGCAGACTTAATGAAAGCAATAATGTCTTTTTTCTCGTCCGCCGATAGCTGCCGATCGGAGAATTTAGGCATATTTTGTGGACCAGTGAGCATAGCTTGGTAAATCTCTTGCTCATTTGCTGGGTCAAGGTACGGAGCGTACTTGCCCGAAGACAATGCCCCGCCGCGCCCAGTGAAGTTATGGCAGGATGCACAGTTGAGACGGAAGAGATCAGATCCGCGCGCTACGTCGGCGGGATTGATTTTGCCGTCGAACTGGTGCCCGCGAAGAGATTCTTGGGCTACCGAACCGTCTTCGTTATAGACGATTTCGGGTCCGCCACCGTTGGCGGCTACATAAGCGGCGATCGCTAGCGATTGCGCTTCATTATAGCGAGGGGTCTTGCGAGCGGCTTGGGCTTCATTGCGCAGCATCGGCATACGGCCGGAGTGCACTTGGAAATAGACCGCACCTGATCCAGCACCGATCAGTGATGGTCCACGATCTTCCACACCCTGCAAATTGGTGCCATGGCAAGTCACACAGGCTAGCTCGTAGAGGTCTTTACCCTCTTGGATCAAAGCCTGCTCATCGGCTTGCGCAGTGGCAACTTGCGGATCTGGGGTGGCAGCGTTTACTAATAGGCCGGTGCCGGTGAGGCCGAAGGCAAGTGCAAGGGCACCAGCGAGGGTGCGCCGCAATTTCCGCTTCCCACGCACCTTCTTCGCGTGGGCGGCCAAGTCGGTTGAGCTCACCGTCTCGGAGTTTGTATGGTTGGTCTCCATCATTTTCCTTATGTCTCGATTATGGAAAGTGAATGGCTGTAGGCCAGGGGGTGGATGATCAGATCATCCATAGATGGCCGCTACGGCCTACTGAATGACGTAAATAGTAATGAACAATCCAATCCAGACCACGTCGACGAAGTGCCAATAATAGGACACCACCATCGCTGCAGTTGCCTGGGCTGGGGTAAACTTTGACATCTTGATGCGCAGCAGAATAACAACGAAGCCTAGAACACCAGCGAGCACGTGGGCTGCGTGGAAGCCAGTCGTAATAAAGAATACGGAACCGTAGACACTGCTAGGGATGGTCAGGCCGTGCTCTACCAGGTGGTAGTACTCATAAGCCTGGCCGAGAAGGAAGATCGTACCTAAAAGGATGGTCAGTGCATACCACCGACGCAACTTGAAGACGTCTCCCCTTTCTGCTGCAAAAACGCCGTACTGGGCGGTCACCGAACTCGAAACCAGAATGGCCGAGATGGCTAGGGCATAGGGGACATTAAGGTGATCAGCACCTTCTTGCCAGGACCCGTTACCGATCCCGTTCGCACGCGAGGTGAAATACATCGCGAACAAACCGGCGAAGAACATCAACTCTTGAGACAGGAACACGATCGTGCCCACACTGACCATATTAGGGCGATTCAGTGCGGCTACTCTCGGCGTTGCTGCCTTGTCTGGGTTTCCAATTGCGTTCGTCACATCTATAAGTATGGCTTGTTTCTGTTAGCCCGTCACCTCGCGCGCATGACCGGTTTCTCCGTCTATTGCCTTCTACAACACAGCTCATCATGCATTTTCCCTGTGTTTGCCGATGCACTTATGCGTAAAAATAGCCATAAGCGCAGGTCACCACAGTTACCCCCCGCAAGGGAACACTCAACGGCGTCCGACTGGTCTATAGCCACTAAGTTACTATTGTGAGCTAAAACACATGTTTCATTCAGATCGAGTCTTAAAACTCATACTTAAGTATGCCCCACGCCTACCTGCACTTTTATCGAAGGACTACCCCCCTTTATTGCCCCTGAAAAATCTCCGGGAACTTTTTTCAGTTTCATCCGACCACAACTACCCCACTAACACTCAGACCCCCACCCGACTATTTCGGGTGGGGGTCTGAGAGAAGAACGAACGGAGAGGAATCAGATCTTTAGTGCTTTTCCTTTGGTAAACCGTATTGCAGGTTCAACATCGTGGTTGTATAAATCAACGCGACGGCACCTAAAGCAATGAGCCAGTAGTGCATAAAGACGATGCCAAAGCCCAGCAGCGCAATGGCCCCGGACATAGCAGCCGGCCAAATGGAGGACGGGGAGAAGAATCCTAGTGTTCCCGCTCCGTCGGAGATCTCAGCTTCCTCCCAGTCTTCAGGAACAACATCCATGCGCACTTCGGTGAAGTGCAGATAGGCACCCAGCATGAGAGCTAGCAGGGTGGCCAAAATCAGGGAGACACCACCCGCCCATTCGAAGTTATAGCCGCCTCCATCAGCAACGAAACGGTTGCCAGTATCGTCGACATACATGGTGGCCAGGAAGTAAAGTACGGACATAATCGCCAAGAAGACGGTTATGGAGTACATGATTCGTGATGATCCGCGCATTTTCTCTTACCTCGGTCCTTTATTCGCCCGTAAGCTCACGTACATTATTGCCATCACGGGTTGCAGTGCGCCCTGAGTTGAATGGGCTCGTGGTGATTGCATAACCTGGTTCGCCAATTGCCTCTAATGCAGCTGAATTTGGAGCTTCAGGGTTGCTGCGGCGGAAGTCGAGATAGTCAACGAACTTTTCAGGCGTGACCACTCGAAGCTCAAAGTTCATCATGGCATGGTAGGTGCCGCACATTTCGGCGCAGCGGCCAACGAAGGCACCTTCCTTCTCAATCTTCTCGATCTGGAAACGACGCTCCTGCTTATTCTCCTCGGGATGGGAGTATACGTCGCGCTTGAAGAGGAACTCTGGAACCCAGAATGAGTGGCTCACATCCGAGGAAGCGAGTTGGAACTCGATGGGTGTATTGCTCGGAAGGACCAACACGGGGACCTCGTCGGTCGTACCCAAAGTCTCTATCTCGTCAAAGTGCAAATAAGACATATCGCTCTTCGAGCGCCCGTTGATTGGGTTATGACCACTCGGGTCGATCTTAGAAGCCTCGGCTAGTTCTTGGCGCTCAGTGTCGATTCCGTCGTAAGTCTTTCCGTCGGTGGTGAGTTCAGCAGCAACCTCGCGGTAGCCGAACTTCCAGTTCCACTGGTAGCCGGTGACATCGACAACAACCTGAGGATCTTTATCCAGTGCAGTAACCTTGTCTTGGGTTTGCACGGTGAAGAAGAAGAGCGTCATAACAATAACCACCGGGACGATGGTTAAAAAGAGCTCGACCGGAATATTATATTGGGTCTGACGTGGGAACTCGTCTTTACCGTCTTTTTCGGCCTTCTTTGCCGACCAGGCGAACATGCCGTAGATGAACAGGCCCCACATAATGACGCCGATCGTCCAGGCAGCTACCCATACCCATACCCAGAAGTTATACATTGCGGTTGCTTCGGGTGTAATACCCTTAGGCCAGCCCATAGCGAGGAACCAGCCGAGAGCTCCACCTGGAGCATCGACATTGCACCCCGCAAGGGTTCCAGCACCTAAGGTCAGTACACTTGCTAGAAGTGCTACCCGCCCAAAGCCACGCTTGTGTTGATTAGCCACGCGTGTCTGCCTTCCTTTTCACATTCGTTCAGTTCATCGCAGGAGTACCATTCGCCCACGAGCGGCCGAGAGTATTCCTATGCCTATCTTGACAGAATATCGTATCCAGCGCGCCCGTGAGGAACTCCATAGGCCATTTGTGCTGCTTATTTGGCCGAGAACGGCATTTTCATTACCCCATTGACGTGGATAATTAGCTAGTTAACCTCGATAAACACGTGACTCGAATCACACTCTGCAGTTGACGCACTCAACCTTTTGAATGCCCACTAAACCGATAGCTCTCTACCCCCACACCTCTCCCCCGCATTTTAGCCAGCGCCCGCCCCACCACGCGCACCGAGCTAAGCCCGGATATATGGAGTAACCTTAGAGACCAGATTTTCTAACCCTGATACTTAGAGTGAAGGAGTCCTTAACTTTCTATGTGCGGCTTACTCGGAATCCTCTCCGCCCACGGCCAAGCGCAGACCTTTGTCTCCGCGATCGAGAGTGCGCTCCCGTGCATGCACCACCGCGGGCCCGACGAGGCTGGTACGTGGCACGATAATGACGCCGTCTTCGGTTTCAACAGACTCTCTATTATTGATCTAGCGCACTCCCACCAGCCTCTGCAGTGGGGGCCCGAAGGTCAGGAAAATCGCTATGCCATGACCTTCAACGGTGAGATCTATAACTACCTCGAATTTCGCGAGGAATTACAAGCTCTCGGTTACCATTTCAATACTTCTGGTGACGGGGAGCCAATCGTAGTGGGCTACCACCACTGGGGAGAGAAGGTGGTTGAGCATCTCCGCGGCATGTTTGGCATCGCAATCTGGGACAGCGTGGACCATCAGCTCTTCCTCGCCCGCGATCAATTTGGAATCAAGCCGCTCTACTATGCCACAACCGAGAAGGGTACCGTCTTCGCATCCGAGAAGAAGTGCATCCTTGATATGGCCGATGCACTTGGTCTAGGTCTCGACCTTGATCGCAGAGCCATCGAGCACTACGTGGACCTGCAATACGTCCCCGAACCCGAGAGCCTGCATCAGGAGATAAGGCGACTTGAATCGGGTTGTACTGCTACTGTCCGCCCTGGGGAGAAGCTGGTGCACTCACGTTATTTCCGTCCCCAATTCCCAGCCCGAAAAGTAGGTCCCGCTGGTGAGCAGGAGCTCTTCGATCGCATCACCCACGCCCTGGAAGATAGCGTAGAGAAGCATATGCGTGCCGACGTCACCGTTGGATCCTTCCTCTCGGGTGGTATCGATTCCACTGCTATCGCCGCTCTAGCCAAGCGTCACAACCCTAATCTACTCACTTTTACCACTGGATTTGAGCGCGAGGGTTATTCCGAAGTCGATGTGGCTAGAGAGTCCGCAGAGGCTATTGGAGTTGAGCATATCGTCAAAATTGTCTCACCCGAGGAATACGCCGACGCCATTCCTAAGATCATGTGGTACCTCGACGACCCCGTGGCGGACCCCTCCCTCGTCCCGCTCTACTTCGTAGCCCAAGAAGCTCGCAAGCACGTCAAGGTCGTGCTCTCAGGGGAAGGCGCCGACGAGCTTTTCGGCGGCTACACCATCTATAAAGAGCCGCTCTCGCTGGCACCATTCGAGAAAATTCCGGGTCCCCTGCGCCGTGGTCTGGGGCAGCTCTCGCGCATTCTTCCGGAGGGGATGAAGGGTAAATCCCTACTCGAGCGCGGCTCCCAAACTATGGAGGAGCGCTACTACGGTAATGCCCGCTCCTTTAATTTTGAGCAGATGCAGCGTGTCATTCCGTGGGCCCGCAAAGACTGGGATCACCGAGAGGTCACCGCTGGAATTTATGCTCAATCCCAGGAGATGGACCCCGTCGCCAGGATGCAACACCTTGACCTCTTTACGTGGATGCGAGGCGATATTCTGGTCAAAGCCGATAAAATCAATATGGCCCACTCGCTCGAGTTGCGTGTTCCTTTCCTCGATAAGGAAGTTTTCCACGTGGCAGAAACAATCCCCTACGATCTCAAGATCAGCCATGGGACCACTAAATACGCCCTCCGTAAAGCGATGGAATCCATCGTCCCAGCGCATGTGTTGCACCGTAAGAAATTAGGCTTCCCCGTCCCTATGAGGCACTGGTTAGCTGGCGATGAGCTCTTTGGCTGGGCTCAGGACACCATCCGCAACTCCGGCACGGCGGAGATATTTGATAAAAATGAGGTTCTAGCCATGCTCACAGAGCACCGCAACGGTCACAGCGATCACTCTAGGCGCCTGTGGACGGTCCTCGCCTTTATGGTCTGGCATGGAATCTTCGTGGAAAAGCGCATCGATCCTGGTATCGAGCAGCGCGAATACCCAGTCGAGCTATAGGCATTCTCGAGCTATAGGTATTCGAGCGACAAAAAGGGCGCCTGTCAGGGTTTTTACCCTGCCAAGCGCCTGATTTTCGTTAGTTAAAAGAATCTCCACACGCACACGAGCCGCCAGCATTGGGGTTATCGATGGTGAACCCCTGGGACTCGATGGTGTCTTGGAAGTCAATAGTAGCTCCCGAAAGATAAGGCACACTCATCTTATCCACCACGAGTCGGACGCCGCCGATGACGTCTTCCTTGTCACCGTCGAGTGAACGGTCATCGAAAAAGAGTTGGTAGCGCAATCCGGCGCATCCGCCTGGTTGGACGGCAATCCGCAGCGCCAAATCATCTCGATTTTCTTGCTCGAGCAACGCTTTAGCCTTAGCAGCAGCCGCTTCGCTTAAAATAACTCCGGTATTGCTTTGAGTCTGTGGGGCAGTCATGAAAGTCTTTACTCCTTAACGCGGTAATTCCTGATACAACTCTACCGCAGCCATCACATAAGTGTCGGCACTGTTGGTACGTACCTCTATTATGCCTCCTTGAGCCTTTGGCCTGCTAGCCGAATTCTGGTCCCGATACGATTCCCAATGAGGCTCGGTGCAAAAGTTTTTTGTGATGCTTTCGTAAAAGCGGAGCAATATTAGTAGTCTTGATATCGTGAATTCCGATAAACAGCAGCCCGCCGAAGCCCCACGTTCCAAGGCTTATACGCCCAAGAAGGGACGCCCTACGCCGAAGCGCAAAGAAGCTCAAGCGCACCCGGGGACGTTCCAGTCGCGTTATGCCTCTGATGAAGCCTTCCTCCGCAACCGCAAGATGCGGAAAGAGCTGAAAGCTTCCATGACCAAAGAGGAGTGGAAGGCTCATAAGAAGGCCGAGAAGGAAGCACGCCTCGAGCGCAGCCGCCGCACCAAAGAGGGCATGGATCGCGGCGAAGAACGCTACCTCCTCGAACGTGATAAGGGCCCAGAGCGAGCCTATGTACGCGACTATATTGACTCGCGCCGCTATATGAATTCTTTTATGATGCCTTTTGCTCTCATCCTGCTCATTGGCATGGTGATATCCTCCTCTTGGCCTGAGATCTCCTATTTCATCAGTCTCTTTGCCATGGCTGTTATGATCGGCTTGGCCGTTGAAGGAGTCATGCTCGGCCGCGGCGCTGTGGCTGCAGTGCGCGATAAATTCCCAGCCACCGCCGAATCTGGCCTCGCCTTGGGCTTCTATGCTTTCGGCCGCGCCTCTCAACCTCGGCGCTGGCGCACCCCGAAGCCTAAGGTTGCAGCGGGCGATTATATTGGCGGCAAGAAGAAGAAGTAGTACACATGCGTACTCTAATAGTGGGAGGGGCTCGTTCCGGTAAATCGGCTTTCGCTGAAGGCCTGGCTGGTTCGGGCCCGTGCCTGTATATAGCGACTGCTCGTGGAGCTGATGGGGACGAGGATTTTCGCGCCCGAATCTATGAGCATCAACGCCGACGCCCCTTGACCTGGATAACCGAGGACCGCGCGGATATCCGATCCGTTCTCGCCAGCCCCGAGGACTGGATCAAGCCACATACCCCGATTCTTATTGATGACCTCGGCACCTGGCTGAGTGCGCTTATTGACGCCAAAGAGGCCTGGGAGTCACCGCGTGGCTGTGTGGACGCTGAGATTGAGGAATTATGCGCGTTGATTGACGATCTCCCCGACTATTATCCACTCGTTATTGTTAGCCCTGAAGTGGGGATGGGGATCATCCCCCACTTTCACTCCGGGCGACTTTTCCGCGATGAATTGGGCCGACTCAATCAACTCGTAGCAGATATCTGCGAGGAAGTAGTCTTTGTCGTAGCAGGCCAAGCGTTACCCTTGAAGAAACAGCTGACCGACAAAGACCCGAGAAAGGCTTGAGGTTTGAAGGCTTATGCATCCAACTGATTTTTTCCCACGAGTTCACGCCCCCGATAGCGAGGTGGCGCGGCAGGCCGAGGAGTACCAGCTCGCCTTGACTAAACCTGCGGGATCTTTGGGTCGACTTGAAGAGATCGGGATTTTTCTTGCGGCCTGTCAATCGCAGCTACCTCCACGTCCCCTTATCCAACCGCGGCTGGTGGTCTTCGCCGGTGATCACGGTATCGCAGCTCGTCATGTCTCGGCCTACCCGCAAGAGGCCTCCGCACAGATTGCCGATAATATTCGCGATGGTGGTGCTGGGGTCAATGCCATTGCTAATGCTTCCGGTATCGGGATCCGTGTGGTAGATATTTCGCTCAACCATGATGTGTGGGGCGAGGAGCGAGTCTCTCGCTCGAGTGGAATGATCGATATCGAAGATGCGATGAGCGAAGAGCAATTAGTGCGCGCCATCGAGATTGGTAAGCGTATTGCCGATCAGGAAATCGATAGCGGTTGCGACCTCATCATGGCTGGCGATGCTGGAATCGGAAATACCACGATCTCCTCTACCATTATTGGTTTACTCACTAATCACGAGCCTGTTGAAGTTACCGGCCGTGGCGCCGGCTGTGATGATGAAGCGTGGAAGAATAAAGTCAGCGTCGTGCGCGATGCCATGTTCCGTGCGCGGCGCGACAAGGGCGATATTCTGACCGTTATGCGTAAGGTTACCTCTCCCGACCTGGTAGCTATGGCAGCGTTTATAGCTCAGTCCGCGGTGCGCCGCACCCCTATCTTGCTCGACGGTGTGGTGGTTGGTTCTGCTGCCATCCTCGCTGACCGTCTCGCCCCTGGAGCTCGGGCATGGATGCTCGCTGGACATCAATCCGCCGAGCCAGCCCACACCTTCGCCTTAAAATATCTGGGCCTTTCACCTCTCGTGAATCTAGGTATGCGGCTAGGTGAAGGGTCTGGGGCGGCCGCCGCCTACCCGCTGGTCAAAATGGCCTGTCATATTCTCAATGATATGGCGACCTTCGAGCAGTCCCATGTTGCTGGCGCCGATGCCGTCCCCGCCGATCGCTTCTCCAACACTCACTGATAGATGTCCGGAAAAGCTCACTTCACCTCAGGCGAGCATCAACACCCGCTCATCGAGGGCCCACTTACTGCCCTCAGCTGGCTGACGGTTCTCCCCATTCGCGGTGCGGATGTCTATGACAGGGTCACAGGCACTCGAGTCATGCTGAGTTTGCCTCTCGTGGGAGCCCTTTTCGGGTGTATTGCGGCTCTTTTGGCTCTAGCCTTTTCAGCTCTGGGGGTCAGCTCGCTTTTAGGCGCGGTTATTATTCTATTGGGGTGGGAATTAGCCAATCGCTTCATGCATCTCGATGGTTTAAGCGATATGGCAGATGCTTTGGGTTCCTATGCCGATAGCGCCAAAGCTCGTTTGATCTTGGATGACCCTCATACCGGCTCCATGGGGGCTGCTGCGATTGTGTTGGTCTTTATGACCGAGGTTGCAGCGATGTCGACGATGCTCGAACTTAGCTACCCTTTACTACTGGGATTAGCGCCGTGGGCCAGCCGGATATGCACCATGGTGCCTTGTTTGACGAGGTTCAGCCCGATTCGCCCCACGGGTTTTGGTGGCCTGATAATTGGAACGATTAAGCCACTCGCCCTCGCGTTATGGTCACTGATCTTTGTTCTTGTGGCACTATGTATCCAACCGAGCTGGGTTATTATGCTGGCTTACGGAGGAAGTATAGGAATCAGCTACGTTTTGTCGCGCTACTGTGACCATCGTTTGGCTGGGCTCAATGGCGATGCGTGCGGCTTTATCCAACAGGTATCCCAGGCAAGTTTTCTCCTGATCACGAGCCTGGGATTAAGCCTCATTTAAGGCGCGGCTACGAGTGTGTGCAGCCACTGATGGGTATCAGTGAGATCGCCCCGCTGGATTCCCGTGAGGTGCTCACGCAGCTTCATAGTGATCGAACCCGGCCGACCTTCATTAACGGCAAAATCTCCGTGCCGGGAGCGCACTGTGCCCACAGGTGTGATGACCGCAGCGGTTCCGCAGGCGAAGGTTTCCGTCATCATCCCGCTCTTTGCATCGCGCTCCCATTCATCGGTGCTAATCAGGCGCTCTTCGACCTCGTAGCCCATATCGCTTGCGAGTTCGAGCAAAGAAGCTCGAGTAATACCCGGCAATAAAGAGCCAGTGAGTTGTGGAGTGACAATCTTCGGGGCCTTGTCACCGTCGTAGACAAAGAAAAGGTTCATTCCGCCCATCTCCTCAACGTATCGGTGCTCGTGAGCATCAAGCCACACCACCTGGTCGCACCCCTTGTCTGCTGCTTGAGCTTGGGCAAGCAAAGAAGCGGCATAGTTGCCGGCACATTTGGCAAAGCCGGTGCCACCTTTCACGGCACGCACATAGTCCTCGCATAACCAAACAGATACTGGTTTGATTCCGCCTTGAAAATAGGCGCCAGCGGGGGAAGCAATGAGCACAAAGATATAGGAGGATGATGGATGTACGCCCAGGGTGGATTCGGTGGCTATGAGGAAGGGACGCAGGTAAAGCGATTCCTCACCTCCGTAGGCTGGTACCCACTGCTGATCCACCGTGACCAATTGAGTGAGGGCTTCAATAAAAAGATCCTTGGGAAGTTCCGGCATAGCCAGTCGGGCGGCGGAGGACTGGAAGCGGGCAGCATTGGCATCGGGGCGGAAGGTTTTGATACTGCCGTCCTTATGCCGATAAGCCTTGATCCCCTCGAAAATGGCTTGACCGTAGTGGAAAACCGACGTCGAAGGGTCGAGGTGCAAAGGGGCGTATGGGGTCACCGTGGCGTCATGCCAGCCGGCCTCCTCAGTCCAGGAGATCGTGACCATGTGGTCGGTGAAATACTGACCAAATCTGGGGTTTTTGTGGATTTCGGCGATGCGCTCTGCGGCGGTTGGCTCGGAAGTTTTATTGATGCGGAATTCTAGGCTACTCATATTTTTAATGTACACCGCTTCATCGACGATCAGCTCAATACCTAATCCAGCGGAATTTTGGTTAAGGTTGGGGATTGGCCGAGAAAATCTCAGCTATTGTGCTTGAATAAAGGAGTCATCGATGAACGAATTATCGTCGCTCATTACTGGTGCGCGGACTCGCGTGCATTTAGAACACTCACTGCCCAATAATACCGAGGCTTTGATCATCCCCGCTTTCGCTGGTGAGGACGGTCTTGAGTTAGCAGCATCTGGGCTTTTCGACGACGAGATCGAGGCAGACCTTCTCGAACTTCTCACCGCGCTGGGTGCGACGGGCAAGAAGATGGAGATTACTAAAATCCCCGCCATCGAAGGTATCGCCGCCGATATCGTGGTGGCTGTGGGTCTTGGCGATAATGACGCTTTTGACGCGGATATTTTGCGGCAGGCGGCCGGAGTCGCAGCTCGCTCGGTCAAAGGGCTCGAATATGTAGCCACCACCTTAGGCATCTTTGGAATTCGAGAAACAGTCGAGGGCATCGTCCTAGGCGCTTACCATTATGACGGCCTTAAAACGTCCTCCCTCACCACCCCTGTCGAAAATGTCACCATCATCAGTACCCGCGAGGACGCACGGGATGACTTCGACCGCGGCCTTATTGCCGCTCAGGCGGTTACTCTGGCCCGCGATCTCGTCAATGCTCCTTCCTCACACCTCTTCCCCGAAAGCTACGCGAACATCATCGACTCGCTGGCTCAGAGCTACGGTCTTGAGGTGAGCATTCGCGATGAACACCAGCTCGCCGCAGAGGGCTTCGGTGGCATCCTAGCCGTGGGCCAGGGTTCGAGCCGCAAGCCGCGCTTGGTGCAATTGAAATACCGCGCACCTCAAGGGCACGAAGACACTAAACATATTTCCTTCGTGGGCAAGGGTATTACATTCGATACCGGTGGTATTTCCATCAAGCCCGGGGCCAATATGGATCTCATGATCACCGATATGGGTGGCTCTGCTGCCGTTATCGCCACAACGATCGCTGCTGCTCGATTAGGCTTAAATGTCAATATCACAACCACTGTCTCTTTGGCTGAAAATATGCCTGGTGGCAATGCCTACCGCCCCGGTGATGTGATTACCCACTACGGCGGAAAAACCACTGAGGTACTCAATACTGATGCTGAGGGCCGCCTCGT
Source organism: Corynebacterium sp. ES2794-CONJ1 (assembly GCF_025660615.1). Taxonomy (NCBI): domain Bacteria; kingdom Bacillati; phylum Actinomycetota; class Actinomycetes; order Mycobacteriales; family Corynebacteriaceae; genus Corynebacterium; species Corynebacterium sp. ES2794-CONJ1. Next base: position 492,474 of record NZ_JAOTIM010000001.1, read on the forward strand.
CATGGCTGACGCTATAGTCTTAGCCTCCGAGGATAATCCCGATTACCTCATCGATACCGCTACCCTCACCGGTGCCCAGATCGTTGCCTTAGGCGATCGCACCATGGGAATCATGGGAGATACCGAGCTCATTACGACACTCGCCGAGCTGGGCAACGTGGTGGGCGAAGGGGCTTGGCCAATGCCTCTACCGGAGGAGTTGGCTGAAGCCGTAAAATCAGAGGTCGCAGACCTGCGCAATGTGACTAATTCGCGGGCGGGCGGGATGCTTTCCGCCGGATGTTTCCTAAGAGAATTTGTCGGCGACAATATTACATGGGCTCACGTGGATATAGCTGGCCCATCATTTAATTCTGGTAGCCCATATGGATTCACCGCGAAGCGCGCCACTGGAGTGCCGGTGCGCACCTTCCTAGCCTTCCTCGATAGCCTTTCTTAAACTGATGCTGCAGGTCACGTAAGTACCTGCAGCACCCTAATACTCGCCGCGTTCGAAACGTTCGCGGCGTTCTTTTTGCTCGCGGCGCTTGCGCAAAATTCGCTCTCTCTCAATACGCTCACGCATGCGTTGGGGGTAACCAGTTTCCTCAACATCATAGAGGGCAATACCTAGTTCTTTGGCCACCACATCAATACCCTTAGGACCGCCGATGCGACGGCGGGTGAAATCACCCGATTCATCGACAAGGCACACACTCATTTCGTTAACCAGGGTTTCTGGCTCGATAAAACCCTCGACTAACAGCCGCGATGCCACCCACCCTTTGAGGTAGGCCAGGTCATTGCTGCGGATAGTATCCCCGGGAGCGCGGGGTGGCTTCAGATTTGATTTCGCGCCTTTGCGGCCAAATATATTGAACACAAGGAACAATTGTAGGGGGAAAAATAAGAACTTGCGGACATCCGTGTCACATTTCTGCCATAAAACGGGTACGCTCTAGGGGTATTAAGACCTTTTGTGACTACTGCAATCACACGTTAAATTCATAGGAGCTAAATTAACCATGGCGCACTCCGTTATCATGCCCGAGCTGGGCGAATCAGTAACTGAAGGCACGATTACCCAGTGGCTCAAGGCCGTAGGCGATACCGTCGAGGTCGATGAGGCCCTGCTCGAGGTCTCCACTGACAAGGTAGACACCGAGGTCCCCTCCCCCGTTGCTGGTGTCTTGTTGGAGATCAAGGTCAACGAGGACGATACCGTGGACGTCGGTGAAGTAATCGCCGTCATCGGCGACCCCGATGAAGCTCCAGCTGACAACCAAGACGATGAAAAAGAAGCTGCCCCCGCAGCGGAAAAGGCTCCTCAAAAAGATTCCTCTGCGACATCATCTGCTGGCGCCGTTGATGTGGTGATGCCGGAACTAGGAGAATCGGTCTCCGAAGGCACCATTACCCAGTGGCTCAAGGCCGTCGGCGATACCGTCGAGGTCGACGAGGCCCTCCTCGAGGTCTCCACTGACAAAGTAGACACCGAGGTCCCCTCCCCCGTGGCCGGCACGATCGTGGAGATCCTGTTCGAGGAAGACGATACCGTTGACGTCGGTGACGTCATTGTGCGCATCGGCGACCCCGATGCCGTTCAGGAAGAGACCAAGCCTGAGCCAGAGCCTGAGGCTAAACCAGAGCCTAAAGCTGAAGCCAAGCCACAAGCACACTCATCTGCTGGCGCCGTTGATGTGGTGATGCCGGAACTGGGAGAATCAGTCTCCGAAGGCACCATTACCCAGTGGCTGAAAGCCGTAGGCGATACCGTCGAGGTCGACGAGGCCCTCCTCGAGGTCTCCACTGACAAAGTAGACACCGAGGTCCCCTCCCCCGTGGCCGGCACGATCGTGGAGATCCTGTTCGAGGAAGACGATACCGTTGACGTCGGTGACGTCATTGTGCGCATCGGCGACCCCGATGCCGTTCAGGAAGAGACCAAGCCTGAGCCAGAGCCAGAGGCCAAGTCCGAGCCTGAGCCAGAGCCTGAGGCTAAGCCAGAGCCCAAAGCTGAAGCCAAGCCACAAGCACAACCAGCAGCTCAGTCCGAGTCGAAGTCGCAACCGAAAGAAGCGACAGGCTCAACCAAGGTCAATACTGATGGAGTTCCGTACGTCACCCCATTGGTTCGGAAGCTGGCCGATAAACACGGCATCGAGCTCTCAACTCTCACCGGCACCGGCGTGGGCGGACGCATCCGCAAGCAGGACGTTATCAAGGCTGCTGAAGAGAAGAATGCACCGCAAAAGGCCGCGCCCGCTGCTGACACCAGCAAAGCCCCAGCAGCACCAGAAGCTACCGGACCTCGGGCTCGCTGGTCGACGGTAGCTGTTGATCCGGAGAAGCAAGACCTCATCGGTACCACCAAGAAGGTCAACCGTATCCGCGAGATCACCGCCAAGAAGATGGTCGAAGCCCTACAGACGGCAGCTCAACTGACTCACTTGCAAGAAGTCGATGTCACCGCTATTGCTCAACTGCGTAAGGCAAAGAAGCCGCAGTTCCAAGACAAGCACGGTGTCAACCTCACCTACCTGCCGTTCTTCGTCAAGGCGACCGTTGAAGCTTTGGTTTCCCACCCGAATGTCAATGCTTCCTATAATCCTGAGACAAAGGAAATGACCTATCACGAGGATGTCAATATCGCCATCGCGGTTGATACCCCCCGTGGCTTGCTCACCCCTGTGATCCACAAGGCTCAAGATCTTTCCCTCCCTGAGATTGCCCAACAGATTGCTGACTTGGCTGACCGAGCTCGCAATAATAAGCTCAAGCCACAAGATCTCACCGGAGCTACCTTCACCATCACAAATATCGGTTCGGCTGGAGCCTTGTCGGATACGCCAATCCTGGTACCACCACAGGCAGGTATTCTGGGCACCGCAGCTATCCAGAAGCGGCCAGTGGTGATCAGCGCTAACGGTAGTGATGCGATTGCGATCCGCCAGATGTGCTATATCCCATTCACCTACGATCACCAAGTTGTCGATGGAGCGGACGCTGGCCGCTTTACTCAGACGATCAAGGATCGTTTGGAGACTGGCAATTTCGAAGCGGATCTCGAACTCTAAGAGATTGCCTACCTGATATCGCAGAGCATGAAGATCTGAGAATTGTTTAAGGAGCGGCTTCCACACCACGTGGAAGCCGCTCCTTGTTGTTGGTGCACCGAAGGTCTCGAACTTTAGATTGTAAAATCTTCTGCGCTTCGATTATTGCTGTCCGGGGGCAGAGGTGAGGAAAATTTGGTCTCCTCTCTTTCTTCCGATCACCAAGTGCGAACTGAGTCCTTGCGGGCTGCCCATTTGAATCAACCTTGGCTATTTTCAGCAGCCAGATGGCAACCTGACGGCGCTTAGGCAGCGCGCTGCTAGCTCCAGGCATTTTCGTCCTTGCAGGTAGAGAAAACGTAGCGCTATTCTCCACAGCATTTAAGTTCTGTCTCCACATAACCAACTATTTCAACCATATTGGTCAGCGCGTCGGTCTGCATAAGCAGTGCCTCAGCTTGTGTCCACGGCATGGCTACCGTAGAAGCCCGGCCAAAACCTCGCAAGCAGCATACAATGGTTTACATCACACATTTGCATAAATGTAACCTAGGTCTTAGGAGACCGTATGTCAGATACTTACCTATCCGCACAGTTCATGGATCGCCATATCGGCCCCGACTCGCAGGACAAAGCCGATATGCTCAACAGTCTGGGCTTTAGCTCATTAGATGAGCTCATTACTGCAGCGATGCCGCAGTCTATTATCGATACACAGACCATTGATCTTCCGCCAGCAGCCAGCGAATACGAGGCCACCGCCAAGCTGCGCGAATATGCCAACCGCAATGTGGAATTGCATTCCTTTTATGGCCAAGGCTTTTACTCCACTATCACGCCCAGCGTTATTAGGCGCAATATTTTAGAAAATCCTGGTTGGTATACCGCCTATACGCCCTACCAGCCGGAGATTTCCCAGGGGAGACTCGAAGCGCTGCTGAACTTCCAAACGATGATCATCGAGATTACTGGCCTACCCGTTGCCAATGCTTCCCTGCTAGATGAAGCCTCCGCCACCGCCGAGGCCGTGGGACTGATGGCTCGAGCGAAACGAAAAGGGCGGCGCGTTATAATCGATTCTCGCCTTCACCCTCAGGTGCTCGCGGTAACGGCGGAGCGTTCACGCACCTTAGGACTCGAGGTAGTCATTAGTGATGATATTGCCGGCACCAAGGGCGACGATCTCATCGGCGCGGTGATCGCTTATCCCGGGACCGAGGGCGATCTTATCGATCCCGCTCCCATTATTTCCGATATTCACGCTCGTGGTGGGCTCACCGTTGTAGTCACTGACCTGCTTGCCCTCCAGGTTTTACGTTCTCCCGGTACATTGGGCGCCGATATTGCGGTAGGCTCGTCGCAGCGATTTGGGGTACCGCTTTATTTCGGTGGGCCTCACGCTGCCTTTATGTCGTGTACGGATTCCTTGAAGCGCTTGATGCCGGGGCGCATCGTTGGTGTATCCAAGGATGCCGCGGGCCTTAGCGCTTATCGCCTCGCTCTGCAAACCCGCGAGCAGCATATTCGCCGTGAGAAGGCCACCAGTAATATTTGCACGGCGCAGGCCCTATTAGCAGTGGCGGCGTCGATGTACGCCGTGTGGCACGGCCCTAAAGGTTTACGCGCCATTAGTCACCGCGTTCACGCCCTAGCCTCTGACTTTGCCCATTCAATCGACGTAGCAAGCGGGCAGCTATCCAGTGTTGATTTCTTTGACACCGTAACCGTCATCTGCCCGAACCGAGCCGAGAGCATCGCCACCGCACTCGCCGATCAAGGCTATCTCGTGCGAGTCATTGGTGAGAATAAAGTCTCAGTCGCTTTCGGCGAAACCGCCACCAAGCGTGATGTCGTGCAGTTACTTACTGCCTTCAACGCCCCATACCAGCCAGCTCCTGCGCGCCCCTATCCACCATCGCTATGCCGCGAGGAACCAGCGTTAAGGCACCCAATTTTTTTCTCAGCGCACTCTGAAACTCAATTACTGCGCTATATGCGCCGGTTGCAGGATAAAGATTTAGCTCTCGATCGCACCATGATCCCCTTGGGTTCGTGCACGATGAAACTGAATCCCACCACCGCCATGGAACCGATTTCATGGCCTCAATTTGCCCATATCCACCCCTTTGCGCCAGTCCGCTTTACTCAGGGATGGTTGGATCTCATCGCAGAAATCGAAGAGTGGCTGGCCACTATTACTGGCTATGCTCGCGTATCCATCCAACCGAATGCGGGTTCTCAAGGGGAGCTTGCGGGTCTGATCGCCATTAGGCGCTACCATCTCAGCCGAGGTGATGATGCCCGCGATATCATGCTCATCCCGCAGTCTGCGCACGGAACCAACGCGGCTTCGGCCACCTTGGCCCATATGCGTGTTGTCGTGGTAGAAACTGCCCCCGATGGATCTATCGATTTAAAAGATCTCGAAGCCAAACTAGAAGCCCACGCCGGCGCAATCGCAGGCATTATGATCACGTACCCCTCAACCCATGGCGTCTTTGAGGATACGGTTCGCACAGTGTGCGAAAAGGTTCATGGCGCGGGAGGACAAGTATATATCGATGGCGCTAATCTCAATGCGCTCGCCGGGATCGCCCGTCCTGGGCATTTCGGCGGCGATGTATCCCACTTGAATCTCCACAAAACCTTCACCATTCCCCATGGTGGCGGGGGGCCTGGAGTAGGTCCCGTGGCCGTTGCCGAGCACCTTGTGCCCTTCTTACCTACAGCTGCCCATCGTGTCGATCCCGCAGTCCCCGCCGCGGAGCTCGCGGGCATCCCGATTTCTGGCACCCCTTATGGTTCAGCTGGCGTGTTACCCATTTCATGGACCTACATCGCATTAATGGGAGCTGAAGGATTAAAGGAGGCGACCGGAATGGCTATTCTTGGGGCTAATTATATTGCCCATCACGTGCGCGATTTCTTCCCCATCCTCTACTCCGGCGAGGGCGGTCTCATAGCCCACGAGTGCATTATCGATCTGCGAGATATCACCGAACGCACCCACGTCACCGCCACCGACGTGGCGAAGCGGCTGATCGATTTCGGCTTCCACGCCCCAACCCTGTCCTTCCCCGTGCCTGGCACATTAATGATCGAGCCCACGGAATCCGAAGATAAATCCGAGTTGGATCGTTTTATCGCAGCTCTTCGCACCATTGCTGAAGAGATCTCAGAGATCGAGTCTGGCGCGGTAGCTTATGAAGATTCCCTCCTCCGCCACGCCCCGTTCACGGCTCGCGCACTAATGGCCGATGGATGGGAGCATAGCTTTAGCCGTCAACAGGCTGGATTCCCCGCCGGACCGAGCACAACGAAGTACTTCCCCGCATCAGCCCGCCTTGATGAGGCATGGGGAGATCGCAATTTCTCCTGCGCCTGCCCGCCGCCAGCAGCTTTTGCAGAACCCCAACAGTAAGGATCCCTATGACCACGTTGATACATTCCCCTCTCCACCATGAACACGAGGAGTTATCTGCCACTTTTACAGCGTTCGGCCCGTGGCTCATGCCGCTGAAATACGGCAAAGAGCTAGAAGAACACCGCGCGGTACGGGAGCGGGTGGGGCTTTTTGATCTATCCCATATGGGTGAAGTATTCATCACCGGCGAAGATGCCGCCCGTTTCTTAGATTATGCCCTGGTATCTACGCTCTCGGAGATAAAAATCGGCAAGGCCAAATACACCATGATCGTCGACGAACGCGGCGGAATTATCGATGATCTCATCGTTTATCGCCTGGGAGAGCAGCGCTTTCTGGTCGTACCCAATGCCGGTAATACCGCTGTAGTGGTCGAAGAGCTCACCCGGCGCGCTGAGGGCTTTACTATAGTCCTGCATGACGCCACCCTCGAGGTCGCTCTTATCGCGGTTCAGGGACCGAACTCCGAAAATCTGCTCAAGCAGCTCGCCGCAGACCCCAGTGAGATCAGTACGCTTAGTTATTACAGCGCCACCGAGACGACGATCGCCCGCATGGATATCCTCATTGCACGCACCGGCTATACCGGTGAGGATGGTTTCGAAATCTTTCTCACCCCCGACAAGGCCCATCTGCTGTGGCCCCTCCTTATTGATAAAGGCGCGCAACTGGGGTTATTACCCTGTGGCCTAGCAGCCCGCGACTCACTCCGCTTGGAGGCGGGCATGCCACTGTACGGCCACGAATTAACCCGAGAGAAAAATCCCTATGATGCCGGGCTCGGTTTTGTCATAAGCTCCGAGGGCGACTTCATCGGTCGTGATGCTCTCCTAGCAGCACAGCACCCCACAAAAATTCTTGTGGGTATCAGTTCAACGGGCAAGCGGGCGGCGCGGGCGGGCGATCGTCTTTTTGTCGGCAACACAGACATTGGAGTTGTCACCTCGGGCCAGCCTTCGCCCACCCTCGGATATCCGATTGCCCTAGCCTATATTGAGCATGGGTATCACCACAATAAAACCCCTATAGAGGCCGAGATTCGGGGCAGACGATATCCCTTCACCACCACGCCCTTGCCCTTTTATCACCGACAACACAAGCACTAAGGAGTACACCGTGTCTCTACCTCAAGATTTTTCCTATTCAATCGAACACGAATGGATCGATCGCCTGAAAGATCAGGCCATAGGTACCACCGTTAAGGTTGGAATCACACATATCGCAGCAGATCGCCTTGGCGAGGTTGTCTTCGCCGAACTACCAGGTGTGGGTGAGGAGGTGATCGCTGGCGATATATGCGGAGAAGTAGAATCCACAAAGTCAGTATCCGATCTCTATTCCCCTGTCTCTGGCACCGTAGTCGCAGTCAATAACGATGTCCACGATGATTATTCCCTCATCAATGATGATCCCTACTCCCAGGGGTGGCTCTTTAGCGTAGAGGTTTCCGCAGTAGGAGACCTCATGACTGCCGCAGACTACGCCAAAGAAAATGGAGTGGACGCCTAGGAGCAGGTAACATCCGTGATCACCGCGAGTTATGCACTCGGTGATACGCGGTGGTAATTGGGAATTTGTGGGGTCCAGAACTAGATTGAAGAATTATGACAGCTCCGCGCAAGCCCTTCTTCCCCCCACATCTCTCGATCCGCCACTCCGATGCGCCCATCGCCATTCAGCGCCTCGGGGTCGTGGACTATCTCACTGCGTGGGAGATGCAAGCGGAGCTCGCACAGCAGCGCGCAGCTGAGGAGATCCCCGATACCATTCTGGTTCTCGAGCATCCCTCGATCTATACCGCGGGCAAGCGGACCCAACCAGAAGACCGCCCCCACAACGGACTTCCTGTTATCGACGTGGATCGCGGAGGGCGGATTACCTGGCATGGGCCAGGACAGCTGGTGGCCTACCCTATTATCAAACTTGCCGATCCCATTGATGTGGTGGATTATGTGCGTCGTGTAGAAGAGGCCCTCATAAAAGTGGTGCGCAATAAGGGCTTAGAAGGCGCTGGCCGGGTAGACGGGCGCTCGGGTGTGTGGATCCCTGGTGATCATCACTTCCACCGCAAAATTGCTGCATTGGGTATTAGGATCACGCGGGGGGTCACTATGCACGGACTAGCCCTGAATTGCTGTAATACTCTGGAGTACTATGACCACATTATTCCCTGCGGTATTGCAGATGCGGGGGTAACCACTCTCAGCGTTGAATTAGGCCGAGAGATCACTGTGGAGGAGATGATCGAGCCCACTCTCACCGCTCTGGAGCACGCCTTTGCTGGCAGTTTGGCCGTCAGTGACCATAGCTTCGACGTAGCCAGTGACCCCACGAAGACTCCACGGGCTCAAGGTTAAGGTTTCGACACATAGCGGTTTAGCTAGTACATTCCAAGGTGTGAGTACAGCACCGAACGGACGCAGATTACTACGAGTTGAAGCGCGTAATTCCCAGACCCCTATTGAGTCCAAGCCGCGCTGGATTCGCACCGCGGTAAAAACAGGCCCTGAGTACCAAGACATGAAGAAGAAAGTCTCTGGTGCCAGCCTGCATACCGTATGCCAAGAAGCCGGATGCCCAAATATCCACGAGTGCTGGGAATCTAGAGAGGCGACATTCCTCATTGGTGGTTCTAATTGCTCGCGCCGCTGTGACTTCTGCCAGATCAATTCCGCCAAGCCGGAACCTCTCGATCGTGACGAGCCGCGCCGGGTTGCGGAATCCGTGAAAGAGATGCAACTTAACTATTCCACCATCACCGGAGTGACCCGTGATGATCTGGACGATGAAGGCGCGTGGCTCTACGCCGAAGTTGTGCGGCAGATCCATGAGCTCAACCCGCACACCGGGGTGGAAAATCTCGTTCCGGACTTCTCCGGCAAACCAGATCTTCTCGCAGAGGTCTTTGACTCACGCCCGGAGGTATTTGCTCACAACCTCGAAACCGTACCGCGGATTTTTAAGCGAATTCGCCCTGCCTTCCGCTACGAGCGCTCCTTGGATGTGATCCGGCAAGCCCGCGATTATGGGTTGATTACTAAATCGAACCTCATCTTGGGCATGGGCGAGAGCCCTGAGGAAATCCGGGAGGCATTAGTGGATCTTCATGAGGCGGGCTGCGATATTATCACCATCACGCAGTATTTGCGCCCTGGACCTCTGTATCACCCCATCGACCGGTGGGTGAAGCCTGAGGAATTCATCGAGCATCGCGATTTCGCTTATGAGATCGGTTTCGGAGCTGTGATGTCGGGGCCACTGGTTCGGTCTTCTTACCGGGCTGGCAAGCTGTACGCGGAGGCCCTGGCGGCGCGCGGGGAGACTCTGCCCGATAATCTCAGCCACCTAGCGGATACCGCTACTGGGAGCACAGCGCAGGAAGCTTCGACGCTCTTGGAAAAATATGGCGAAAGCCAGGACACTCCCGTAGGATCTTTCCGCTAAAATTCCCCTATTTGACTTTTGATCGGTAATCTAGAGGACATGGCAGATCCGAAGGTATCGAAAAAAGAACAGCGCGCGGCTAAACGTGCCCAACGTCGACAGACATGGTCGCAATTAAGACAAGCCTTTAATATGCAGCGCAAGCAGGATAAGGCCTTAGTGCCTTTGATGCTGCTCAGTATCTTAGGTATGGGTCTCGTCTTCTTCCTGATCGGCGTCTTCGTCGGTGGCCAGTGGTTTATGCTCGCGCTTGGACTAAGTGCCGGTCTGGCGCTAGCAATGTGGGTTTTTTCCAGGCGCCTGCAAAATAGTGTCTATAACCAAGCCTCAGATCAGCCCGGTGCCGCGGGGTGGGCCTTAGAGAATCTGCGCAGCGGATTGGGTGTGGTGTGGAAAACCAAACCTGCTGTTGCTTCAAACACTCATATGGATTTCGTTCATCGCACCATCGGTGTCTGCGGTATCGTCCTGGTCGGTGAGGGCGAGAAGCACCGCCTCGAGCCCCTTTTTAAGCAGCAGGAAAAACGCCTGAATAGGTTGGTTCCAGGTGTTCCTGTCACCCGTATGATCGTCGGCGACGGCGAGGATGAGGTGCCGCTGCGCAAACTTCAAAGTCGTTTGGTACGGCTCAAGCGGATCTACAAAAAAGATGATGTCTACGAAATTGCCGCGCGCGTCGATGCCATGGATAAGGTTCAATCTCAAGGACTCGCGGGGATTCCCAAAGGTCCGCTGCCCAAGGGCGGGCGGGTATCTGGAATGAATAGGCGCGCTCGCCGGCACGCATCTCGGCAAGAGAAACCATAAAGAGCAATCCCTGACCACGGTCGGGGATTTTTTTAAGCCATAATGACGGCGGTTCCCGTGGCTCTATCGTGCATGCCGCGCCCATCAGTATCAACCATGGCGGCAGGCAGGACAAGAGCGGTAAAAACAGTACGGGCAAGAGCCCGCACAAAGCCAACGCGCTCATTGGCTGAATCGATACGTGCGACTCCCATGCCGAGTACCGCTTGCCCAGGGGTGCGGGCAAATAGGGTAACGGTGGTAACACCGAGCACAATGAAGAGAAGATACGTCAACGTTGCGGTGCCGCCCAACACGCTGGTGAATATATTGATAAAGGCAGCAACTATCCAGCAGCCGATCCAATCAATGGTCACTCCCCCGGCGCGCCTTATGACCGATGCTAGAGAGTTTGGGCCATGTGCTGGTAGGCCTAAGTGTTCTCCTGGCCAGCGTGCGGGGCCGTGCTCGGAGAATTCCGCGGGGATTTCGGGCCCGTCTAACCAGGACCTGCGCTGCGATTTAGACATATCTTTAATTTATCATTGCTTTGGGTAGGTCCACCCAAAAAATGAAGCTTTTTGGTCACTCGACAGAAACGTACGTACTATAAGATATGAAGGATTGACTATTCTCACCATGTGGCGGGAGCGTCCCTCGTATATCAGCATCACCCATTTAAGGAGAAACGCGTGGCTTTCACATCAGCGGAAGATGTTTTGCGCTTTATTCAGGACGAGAACGTCGAATTCATTGATATTCGCTTCACCGACGTCCCCGGTATCGAGCAACACTTCACCATCCCAGCCCATATCCTGGACGAAGATGCCATGGCGGAGGGCCTCGCATTCGATGGATCTTCAATCCGTGGCTTCACCAGCATTGACGAGTCGGATATGAGTTTGATACCCGATATCGCGACCGCTGCGCTTGACCCATTCCGTGCCGCGAAAACGCTTAATATCAAATTCTTTGTGGTTGATCCGTTTACGCAGGAACCTTTTTCTCGCGATCCACGAACGGTGGCCTTGAAGGCGGAGGAATATCTAGCCTCTACCGGTATCGCTGATACCTGCTATTTTGGTGCGGAGGCGGAATTTTATCTCTTCGATTCGGTCCGTTATTCCACCGATATCAATAGTGGTTTCTACGAGGTAGATTCGGATGAAGGCTGGTGGAATCGCGGCGCGGACACTAACCTAGATGGCTCCTCAAACCGCGGGTACAAAACCAGACTCAAGGGCGGCTACTTCCCCGTTCCTCCCTATGACCAAAGTCAGGATATTCGCGATGAAATGACGCGGACGCTGGCTCAATCTGGCTTCGCCATCGAACGCTTCCACCACGAGGTAGGTACAGGTGGTCAGCAGGAGATTAATTATCGATTCAATACTTTGCTCCATGCCGCCGATGATCTACAGACTTTCAAATACATCATTAAAAATGTCGCCTTCCGTCGCGGTAAGACTGCTACCTTTATGCCCAAGCCACTAGCTGGCGATAATGGCTCCGGAATGCATGCGCATCAGTCCCTGTGGAAAGACGGCATGCCACTATTCCACGATGAATCCGGTTATGCTGGGCTCTCTGATATCGCGCGCTATTATATTGGCGGTATTTTGCACCACGCTGGTGCGGTTTTGGCGTTTACTAATCCCACGCTCAATTCCTATCACCGGCTCGTTCCTGGCTTCGAAGCACCAATTAATCTGGTGTATTCCCAGCGAAACCGTTCGGCTGCTATTCGTATTCCTATCACGGGCTCGAACCCGAAGGCTAAGCGGGTAGAATTCCGCGCACCAGATCCTTCCGGTAACCCCTATTTTGGCTTTGCAGCGATGATGCTCGCCGGTCTGGATGGCATTAAAAACCGCATTGAACCCCATGCTCCAGTGGATAAGGATCTCTATGAGCTCCCACCTGAGGAGGCTGCTTCCATTCCGCAGGCGCCTACCTCACTGGAGGCAGCTTTGGGCGCTCTCGAGCAGGGGCATGAATTCCTTACAGATACTGGGGTATTCACGGAAGATCTTATTGAAACTTATATCAAGCTCAAATATGACAACGAGATCACCCCTGTGCGCTTGCGTCCGACTCCGCAGGAGTTTGAGATGTATTTCGACTGCTAGACGCATTTCTCTTTTCAGCTTCCCGTTATAGGCTCCCTATTTCTTCGATTTCTGGGGAAAATGGCTTTTTACTCGTCCTGTAATGGGGGGTTGAGGATATAAGAAGAGAGGTATAACTCCACTCCTGGAGTTATACCTCTCTTCTTTTGGTCGTTATTGGGCTAGAGAACCATAGCCGCAATCCACCCCGCTGCGATGAGTGGGATATTGAAGTGGAGGAAGGTGGGTATCACCGAATCTCGGATGTGATCATGCTGCCCATCAGTGTTGAGGCCCATAGTGGGACCTAAGGTCGAATCGGAGGCAGGGGAACCTGCGTCCCCGAGCGCACCCGAGGCGCCGATAATAGCGACAGTGGCCGCAGGGCTAAAGCCGAGCGTCATACATAAAGGGACATAAATCGTGGCCAGAATCGGCAAGGTGGAGAAGCTCGAGCCGATACCCATGGTGACCACTAGTCCAACCAGCAGCATCACAAGTGCAGCGAGTGCCTGATTATCCCCAATCAGTGCTGCTGAGGAATTGACTAGGGATTCCACTTCCCCGGTTGCTTTCATTACCGAGGCAAAGCCCTGAGCGGTGATCATAATAAAGCCGATCAGTGCCATCATCTTCATGCCAGCTGTGAAAACATCATCGGCTTCCTTCCAGTTCACTGCACCTGTCAGTAAGAAGATAGATAAACCAATGAGCGCACCGATCAGTAGCGAATCGGCTTCGGTTCCTAAAATTTGCATGGCCACCTGAACGAGGAAGGTTGCCAGGATAGCCCCGAGGGCGACCACGATTTTATAGCGTGAAGGTGGTGCGGTCTGTATATTTGGCGTGCTCGGCGAGGCCGGAGTTTCCGCCGTGTTCACCGTGTTCGCCGTGTTCGCGGTGGCCGCTGTGGTCTCCGCAACCGGCTGATCGCTATAGTATCGCGGCGCGCGGTAGCTGATAAAGATCGCAACGAGCAGACCCATCAACATACCGATGGCGGGAATGGTCATCACCGTCATCACGTTTAATCCGCTGGTATCAAGACCAGCTTCTTCGATATTTCCGAGCAAAATGCTCTTCAGGAAGATCGATCCGAAACCCACAGGGATCCACATATAGGTGGTCACCAACCCGAAGGTGAGGACACACGCGACCAAGCGGCGATCGAGGTTCAACTTATTCATCACCGCCAACAACGGTGGGATGATGAGAGGGATAAAAGCGATGTGGACGGGGATGAGATTCTGACTCATCACGGACATGGCAAGAATTCCGGCGATCATTAACCACTTGGTTATGGCAACGGCACGGGTGTTGGCACTGTGTGATTCACTTCCGATTTTGCCCATAATCCAGCGAGCTAAAGCTTCCGGCAATCCCGAGCTCGCGACGGCCATCGCGAAGGCTCCTAAAAGTGCGTAGCTTAAAGCAATTTTGGCGCCTCCGGATAACCCGTCCTGGAAGGCCACCATGGTGGCATCGAGGCCAATGCCCGACAGGAGTCCTCCGACGAGTGCGCCTATAAAGAGCGCGAGAACAACGTGCACTCTAGCCAGTGCGAGCAGCAACATGACGGCAACAGCAATTAATACGGCGTTCATTTAGATCAATATACACGCAGCACTGCATATTTAATATATTTATACAGCAAACTATTCGAGGGGCATCCAGAGAATTAGGGGTCTTTTTAACATGTCAAACGCTGTTTAGCGAGCTAGTTCAGCCCTGACCCCTCATAATTTTATTTGCATAATATGCAGCTTTTGACCCATTACGCTCAGTGCCCCAACCCCTTTTCTACCCCCGTAACCACGTAGTTACCCCAGAAAACCAGTCCCCACCGTCGATCTATGGAGTTTTCACCTACCCCCACCCCCACTTAACACCCCCAAGATTCTCAGCTTAAAACTGGTACACGGCACATCCCGATAGTCAATACTCCCCCGCGTTCACCTCTCATACCTGTACCAATGGGACATATATAAGACTTTTTGAGTGAAATGCTATAAAACCTATAAGTTAATAAAAATTATGACCTGTGACATCTTTCATTGGAGTTCTTCAATTGTGTTGAAGGTTATAATAAGATTCGACTTGTTAGTTAAAACATAAGACGTCAGAGGACTAACAGACATCCACAGTGCCATTGACAAGTGAGCACTATGCCTTCCTTCTCTCCAGTGAAAGGTGCCTTTATGAAAAACCAAACACGGCGCCACGCGTTGATAGCATCGCTATCCGCGCTCGCCCTCGGCTTCGGCTTGGTTCAAGCCGCCCCGAGTGCCCTCGCCGATACCTTTACCGGCATCCCAGGGCACGCCGCCAACGGGACCTATGGCTTCGATGCCAATCCCGATCCCACTGCGGACCCCTTCTTCGAAGAGCAACAGATTGCCACCGCTGGCGATAAGTACGATTGCTATCGTATTCCTGCTCTCAATACCACCAAGGACGGCGACGTCCTCGCTTCTTATGATGGTCGTCCAGCCAACTGCGGTGACGCTCCTTACCCAAATGCAATCGTGCAAAATCGCTCGACCGATAACGGTAAGACCTGGAGCGCGCAGATCGATATCGCCCCGGCAACCCTAGGCGATAAGCCCGTCGGGTATTCCGACCCGTCATATATTGTTGACCGCGAGACTGGCACCATTTTTAACTTCCACGTCAAGTCCTTCGACGCTGGCATCATCGCATCGAAGCCCGGCACGGATCCCTCTGACCGAAATATCATCCATGCCGCCTACGCTAAATCAACCGATGGTGGCCGGACGTGGATTTACGATCGTGTTATCACCCGCGATATCACCCCAGATCCTTCCTGGAAAGCTCGCTTTGCTACTTCTGGCAATGGCATCCAATTACAATACGGACGCCACAAGGGCCGCTTGATCCAGCCCGCCATGGTTATCACCAACGGTAACTACTGGAAAGCAGTCGCCTGGCTTTCCGACGACCACGGTGAGACCTGGTACGCCTCACGCCCCTGGGGCAACGGCATGGACGAGAACAAAATCGTTGAGCTCTCCAACGGCGTTTTGATGAATAACTCTCGCTCCTCCTACGGGTCCGAGCGCGCTCGCAAGATCTCCTACTCCTACGATGGTGGCTATACCTGGACGGAGCCAGAGCTCGACAATAATCTGCCCGATCCTCGCAATAACGCCTCTATCATTCGGGCCTTCCCGAATGCCCCTAAGGACTCGGCACTCGCCAAGGTTCTCCTCTTCTCCAATACCGCCTCGACGAGAGCTCGTGCCAACGGCACGATCCGCATGTCCTGCGACGATGGTCAAACGTGGCCTGTTTCCAGGGAATTCAAGCGC
This sequence comes from Corynebacterium sp. ES2794-CONJ1, assembly GCF_025660615.1. Lineage (NCBI taxonomy): Bacteria > Bacillati > Actinomycetota > Actinomycetes > Mycobacteriales > Corynebacteriaceae > Corynebacterium > Corynebacterium sp. ES2794-CONJ1. The sequence continues at coordinate 508,600 of NZ_JAOTIM010000001.1, forward strand.
GAGAATATCATGTATACCAACCTGACCACTCTCGCCAACGGTGATATCGGCATACTCTGGGAAGATAACGCCCCCGGCGGAAACAATATTTACTACGGGCGCTTTAACCTCCCCTGGCTCGGAGCGAGCTGCCTCAATGTCGATAGCCCCACCAAGAGCGTTGGCGCTGGCGACAATATCACTGTTCCTGTGACCCTCACTAATACCACTGGTGTGGAAATCTTCAACCAAGCTGTTAATTTCGAAGGCCCTGCGGGCTGGACGTTTACCAGCACCCCATCTAGGGTTTCCCTCCAGCCCGGTGAGTCCACCACCGTGGAGGTCAAGGCTGTCGCTCCACTCGAGGGCAACAACGGCCTCAATGAGGTGAAGATCACGGTAGCAAACGGTCCTATCAACTCCATTGGTACCTTTGAGTTGCTCCTGCGTGATGCAACCGAAGTTGAAGTTCCTGGTCCAGGTGAATATTGGGATTTCAACGTCACCGAGCCAACAGCTTGGGCTGCTCTTACCTATCCACGCGAGAATAATGAGTGGAAAGTAGGCGAATTGGTGAACTACGAGTTCGCGATTGTCAATCCTTATTATGAGACCGCAGCTATTAAGGTCGAGCCTTCGGGCGGAGAAGGGCTCAACAACTTCGCTCGTCCCAGCGCTAGAACGTGCCGGTACTCGTCACTCAATATCATTGGTACGAAGTGCCCACTTCCCACGCACACCGTGACGGCAGAGGATCTTGAGCGAGGCTACTTCGAGACCGAAGTCACCTTCGAATACACCAATTTGGAGACCAACGAGGTCACCACTCAGACCCTCACTACTCCTCGGATTACCGTGGTTCCAGGTTCGATCATTGAACCGAATCCACGACTGGAGACGGTGCGCGCCACCATCCTTCCAGTGGGCGAACTCGCCTCTACCACAGGCGATATCACGGTGCCGGTTACGGTCCACGCAACCTCAAGCACTGGCACGATCCCTGATGGCACCGCTATCGAGCTCTACCTCAATGATGAATTGGTCAGCGAAAGCCCACTTGCAGACGGCCACGCCACCTTCTCCGTTACCGTTGCATCCGTTGAGCCGTCCGAAGAAGCTGTAACCTACTCTCTGCGGGCTCGCCCCAAGATAACTGCAGATGATATGCGCGGTGTTGATGGAACTGGTAGCTTCAGCGTTCTACCTCGCGATCGAGAGATGAAGAATACCTCCATTACACTCGGAGAACTCGCAGATCTTCCGGTGGGTTCAGTAAAGGATAACCGTATTCTCGTCAGCGCCAAGGTCCAGCACAACGGTGAAGATGCTGCCGATGAAGAAGTCACCTTCTCCTCGTCAGGATCAACGGTATCTGTTCGCACCAACTCCGAAGGTGTCGCACTGACCTACCTCACCATTGCAGAGCTCGGCCAGTTAATCACTGAAAATACCCGTATCGAGGTTACCGCTGCAGTCGCTGCTCGCGATACTGCTTCGGCGAACTACGAGGCAGCCGAAACCACTGGCAGCTTCTTGGTCACCCCGAAGGATGTTCAAGAAGAACCCGCTTCCGTTGATTGGGGCGCGATCCTAGGTGGCATTGCTACAGTGATCGCTCTGATCAGCGCTGTCTTCGCCGCATTCGCCGCAAACCTCTTCTAGGAGAACAGGCGATAGCACAGACAGTTATTAAGGGCGGGGCACTAAGAAAATCTTCTTAGTGCCCCGCCCATATAGTCTTGATCATTAGGAAGATTCTTCAACTAGCGTGCCCGGTCGCGCTTGACATAGCCCATTCGCGGTTTGAACCCCTCTGGCCTGCGCAATTGCGCCACCGCATCACCAATTACGAGACGAAAACGCGGCTGCATCCTCGGCATCTGCATCACTGAGAACCACCCAACCTCGGTGGTTTCATCATCATTGACCACAGGGACCTCATCGCCGATAACAGACAGGCGCATGGCTGTATCCATAAAGGTGCACTTATCACCGTTGGGGTATTCAATAGGCTGGGTAGCGCCCACCCCCAAAAGAGCTTCGACGCGCACATCTATCCCAGTTTCTTCCTTCACCTCACGAATAGCGGCGTGATGAGGTTGCTCCCCCGGCTCACAGATCCCTGTAACCGGAGTCCACTGGCCATCATCGGCTCGCTTGATCAGTAAGACTTCCGGCACCGCGTGGATAGGCGCCCCAGGAGGTACATCCTTGATCACCACAGCGGTGACCCCAGGAAGCCACAACATCTCATGGCCAACCGATTGTCTTAAGTGGTGGATAAAATCAGGCGTCGCCATCGGGTGATTCTTCCCCCTCCTCTTGCTGCTTATGGGCATCGGCGAGGAATTTTTTCGCAAATGCCTCGGGATCGAAATCAGTAAAATACTCGTCTGGGGCGGTGCGTTCGAGTGACATATCAAACCCTTTCCACTCTGCTTGAAAGTGATGGAGGTGGTCGGTTTAGGCGTGCTGCGCGATGAATTGCTTGACGCGCTCAGCATCATTGGGAAGATCGACAACGCGGCGCTCGGCTTGCATAATTTGGCGGAAACGCTCCGGCATTTCTGGATCTTTCCCGATGGCCTCGTTGATGGTATTGGCAAATTTCACAGGCAGAGCCGTCTCTAAACAAATAATCGGTGTGGTGATTTGATCGGCCCAATCGAGAGCCACTTTGAGACCATCCGCGGTATGTGGATCGATCAGCACGCCATAACGCTCATGGCATAGGCGAATGGTTTCTACACGATCGCTGTGGGTGGAGCGTCCGGAACGGAAACCATAGTGTCCGGTAACAGATTTCAGCGCCGCATCATCGATCAGCGAGAAGCCACCTTTTTGAACCTGGGTTCCAAAGAGCTCAGCGATGCGCTCGGCATCTCTGCCTAAGAGATCGAAGATAAAACGCTCAAAATTGCTCGCCCTCGAAATATCCATGGACGGCGAGGAGGTCTCTAGAGTGTCGGCTGCGGAGCGCACCCGATAGTTTCCGGTACGGAAGAATTCATCAAGGACATCGTTTTCATTGGTGGCCACGATGAGTGAATCGATGGGAAGCCCCATTTGACGCGCCACGTGGCCGGCACAGATATCTCCGAAATTACCGGTTGGCACGCTAAACGATACCTTTTCGGAATTCGACGATGTCACCGTGAGATAGCACGAAATATAATAAACAATTTGGGCCATTAACCGCGCCCAGTTAATCGAGTTCACCGCTCCGATGCGGTATCTTGCCTTAAATTCAGCATCACGCGAGACAGCTTTGACCACATCTTGGCAATCATCGAAAACACCATCGAGGGCGATATTGAAAATATTTGGGTCATCGAGTCCAAACATTTGAGCTTGCTGGAAGGGAGTCATGCGCCCCTTCGGGGTTAGCATGAAGACCTTGATTCCCTTGCGCCCGCGCATGGCGTATTCGGCCGCGGACCCGGTATCACCTGAGGTCGCTCCAAGAATATTGAGATGATCTCCGCGACGGGCAAGCTCGTACTCAAAAAGCTCACCGAGCAATTGCATTGCCATATCTTTGAAGGCCGCCGTGGGTCCTTCAGATAAGTGCCCAATATAAAGGCCCTCATCTAATGTGGTCACCGGAACAATCTCGGGTGAGGAGAACTTCGGGTGTGTATAAGCCCTGGCAGCGATCCGTCGTAGATCCGCTTCGGGAATATCATCAATAAAGATGGGAAGAATCTCAGCCGCGAGAGCTGCGTAGCCCTCATCGCTGAGAATGCTCCGCCACATGGTGAGTGTCTCATCGATGATCTGAGGGTATTTGTCTGGCAGGTAGAGGCCACCATCAGGGGCAAGGCCACCGAGGAGGATATCGCAGAACTTCTTGGGCTCGCGCTGAGGGTCGCGGGTCGAGATATAGTGCATGACTTTTAGCGTAGCGTCAAACTAGCCAAAGTTGGTATCCCACGGTATTTATTTTTCTCGCTAGCCCACAAGCGAAAAATTCCGACTTATTGCAGCGGAACCAATACCGCGAGATCTTTCACCTATTATTTGGTCCGCGTAGAACTTGTTGGTAGTTGTTTTTCGTTGCATTACCCTCTTGACTCTCTAGGCGGGTTAAAAAGGAGATATTTCCTGATTTTATCCTCGCCGGTTTTTTAAAGCATCAATCAAAGCGTTCACCGCAGTATCACCTAGGCTGACGGGGTCAAACACTTGAGTTGGCTCCGCTTGAGGGTGAGAGGTGTGCGGGTTATTAATGCGCGCCACTAATTGTTGGTCCTCCAGAACAAGTTCGGCTGAGGGCTTCATCCCGCTGGCTTCAACAGCTCGCATAAATGCGCGTAGTTGTTCGAGGGTGCATTGGTTGAGGTCGAGAGTAAAAGTGAGCGCCATTCTATTTCCTTATAGTCTTGGGGTTGAGCAGGTTATTCGCCGGTGGCGATGGCTTCCACTATAAGCGAGTTGAAGTGGGTAAAACATCAGGGAATTCCCCTATTTTCCACGACCGTGTTTTCCACCGCGTTCTCACTGATACGTAACTGCTCTGGCGGTAAGGAGATATGAGTAAAGCGCAGTCAGAAGATGCATCATCGTGCTTTGACTGCGCTCACGTACTGGCGTTGACCCTCAAGGAACTAGACCACTGACACATACCTGCTGCGCGGGTAATATAACAGCTCCCCTTTTTTCAAAGACAGAATTGCTTGTGGCCGAATCGTCGCAGCCTAGCGACCTCAAAGGATCCTAACGGACAACCCGATCGAGATCCGCGAAGAGATTGTGATTAAAAACGAAAGCGTCGCTAGCTTCACGCACCAAACGGTCGCGGTCATCGGCTGTGAGGTTGAGGGTATCTAGTTCCTCACGGTAGCGGTCCTTATACGGCTTGAGCTTGGCAATCTCAGGGAAGGCATAGAAGGTCAAGGCTTCATGGCCGATATTGTACTGGCGTGACATCATCCGTGCGATGACTTGGCCGCCCGAGAGATCGCCGAGGTAACGGACGTAGTGGTGCGCCACCAGGCGCGGGCCGTCAAGGGTATCACGAATATCATGAAGCCTCGCAATATACTCATTTGTTGCTGGCAGCGGGCGGATCTGAGACTTCCACGTGGCACCGGTGAGCACTTCAAGATCTTTGGCAAGCTTGTCAGTGCGGTTGAGAACTGGATCTAACAGCGCCCCGGCGAAACCACTCTCACGGATTGCATCTGTTGCCTCTTCTAAAGCTTGGTAGAAGAGATATGCCTGCTGTTGTAGGGCGATAAAAGCGGCTTGATTGAGGTTTCCACCAATGAGGTCGTCCATATAGGACGAGTGTTCCGCTTGTTCGTGAGCGGCTGCCGTTGATGACTTCAATTCGGCAGATAGTGGGGCCGTGGTGGTGGTCATGGAGCTCCTTTTGGTTGAAATAGTGCGAGTAATGCTGGAATCCTTGTCAGCCAAACCTCGTAGACCATGAGCTGACAATCCAACGCTAGCCTAACTTAGGTAAGCCTTCATTACTATCATCTCTTTGGTTGATTCTTCCCTGCCACCAAAGGAGAAGAATAAGCCCGTTAATTAGTCTTGGTGATCTCCTAAAGACTCGCCCCAAAATACTTCGTCGACAATATTGTGCGCCCTGCGCGTTAGCTTTAAATATTCTTCTAAGAAACCCTGGGAATCCTCCGGATCCCACCCTGCAGCGCCTGCCACCTGGGCTAAACCAGGACCGGGAGGAGGGAGTTGATCGGCGCGTTTGCCGCGCACGAGGACCGTGGCATTGCGAGCATTCGTAGCCATGGTCCACGCATCAACGAGCTGGCTAACCTTCGCTGGACTAATGAGCTGGTGCCTAGCAATAACCTCCAGAGCCTTAAGGGTCGAGGGGGTTTTTAGATCTGGATAGGCATCAGCATGCATCAAGGTCAATAACTGCACAGTCCACTCGATATCACCCAAACCACCCCGACCGAGCTTTGTGTGGGTGTGGCGATCGGCCCCGCGCGGGAGGCGCTCATGGTCAATTCGTGCTTTCATGCGGCGGATATCGCGAATCACGGACTGATCCACCCCGCCATCGGGATAGCGGAAACGATCGACCATAGCGGTGAAATCTGAGCCTAATTCTGCATCCCCCGCTACCCAGCGCGCCCGTAATAGAGCTTGGATCTCCCAGGTCTCACCCCACCGAGAATAATACTGGTGATAGCTTTCCAAGGTACGAACAACTGCGCCCGAGCGCCCCTCAGGGCGAAGACCAAGATCGACATCCAAGGGTGGATCACCGGAGGGTTTAGCCAATCGCTTGCGCATCCTTTCACATACCCCACCAGCCCATCGGAGAGCCTCATGCTCATCGGATCCGTCGTTCGCGGCAGATACAAACATCACATCTGCATCAGACCCATAACCTAACTCAGCACCACCTAGACGCCCCATCCCGATGACTGCGATTCGTGCGGGCACCACTCCATCGGGAGGCATACTAGCGGCAATCTCTGCCTGTAAGGCCGCCTCGAGCACGGCTGTCCACACTCCGGATAATGCTTGGCATACCTCTACAACTTCCATCAATCCCAGAAGATCTGCACTAGCGATACGGGCTAATTCACTGCGCCGTAAACTCCGCGCGACCTGGATTGCTCGCTCGGGATGCGTCTGGCGCGCAGCGGCGCGCACTAAGGCCTGAGAAACACTACCGGGTTTAACCTCGAGGAGTTTCGGCCCCGTCGCCCCATCGCCGAGCTGTTTGATGATATCAGGGGCGGAAATAATGAGTTCAGCGGTAAAGGGAGAATTGCCGAAGATATGCATCAACCTTTTGCCCACAATTCCCTCGTCGCGCAAAAGCCGCAGGAACCAGGTGCGATGCATAGCCTGTTCTGAGAGCTTCCTGTAGTTCAGCAGCCCTGCGTCAGGGTCGGCACTACCGCTCAGCCACTCCAGGAGAGTGGGAAGGAGCATCGCCTGAATCTTAGCGCGCCTAGTATTTCCAGCTGCGAGCGCTTTGAGGTGTTCGAATGCCCGCGCAGGTGATTTATAGCCAAGAGCGGCCAACTGCAGCTGCGCTGCCTCTGGGGATAATTTGATCTGATCAACGGAAAGGTTGACCACCGAATCAAGCAGTGGGCGATAAAAAAGCTGACGGTGCAATGTGGAGATTTTCAAACGTACCGTGCGCAACTCTTCTAGCATCGCACCCGTGGAGCTAGTGGTGCGGCTATTAAGCAGGGAGGATTGAAATCCTGCTGCTCGCGCCAGCCAGCGCAGCGCATGCTTCTGCTCAGCAGCTGGCAGAGTATGGGTCCGCCTGACTTTCTGCAATTGAAGGCGATGTTCTAAAAGCCGAAGAAATTCATAGCACTGGATGAGTGATCTTCCGTCTTCGCGGCCAATATAGCCTCCGGTTATCAGCGCATGAAGGGCATCGACGGTAGCAAGGGTTCTTAAGCTTTCATCGGAGCGACCGTGAACTAATTGGAGGAGCTGGACAGCGAATTCCACATCGCGCAAACCTCCCTCCCCCAGTTTGAGTTCGCGCTCCTTAAGCTCGTCGGGGACATTATCTAAAACGCGACGCCGCATTGCTTGAATATCACCGACGAAATCCTCCCGTTGGCTAGCCGACCACACCATCGGTGAGAGCTGCTCACTATAGGCATGTCCTAAGGCCATATTTCCCGTCATGGGGCGATGCTTGAGAAGGGCCTGAAATTCCCAGGTCTGCGCCCAGCGCGAATAATAAGAACGATGGGATTCCAGGGTGCGCACCAAAGCGCCGCGTTTGCCCTCGGGGCGCAGGGCAGCATCGACGTCGAAGAAACACCGACAGCCGGTCCGAATAAGCTCGCTGGCGGTGCGGGTGGCATGGGTATTGGCTGGCTCAGCAACAAAGATGACATCAACATCAGAGATATAGTTCAATTCCCTAGCACCGCATTTACCCATGGCCATCACCGCCAGCCTGCTGTCTACGGGAAGATCGTTATAAACAGATCGCACCGCAACAGCGAGCGCTGCCGTGAGAGCGGCATCCGCGAGATCACTGAGTTGGTGGGTAATCGTGCGAAATTCTATGCGCGGTTGGGATCTCTTCCCGCTTTTTCCTGCAAAAGTCCCCGCCACATCGTGCGCGGCTATCCTCATGAGCAGGCCGGTATAGGCGGTGCTTAAGGCACGCTCGGCTGATTGCCCTGCGAAGGCTGCCCGATAGGTGCCCGGCCTATCGAGAGAAGTCGTGGCGGGATCTATATACTCGTCACCTTCCTCCACCTCGAACTCAGCTGGTTGCGCCTCAACGACACTTAAAAGAGTATGGAACATCTCTGTGCGCGTGGGGGCCTCGTTGGCGAGACTTGGCCACGATGCCGGGTTGGCAATGAGGTAGTCGCCCAATGCTGCCGAGGCCCCTAAAAGACAAAAAAGCCGCATCCGGAAGGTGGCGTTCTCACGGATCTCTGCTGACAGTTTCTCGCTATCGTTTTCTTTCTCTTTCAGGTCTTTTAGCGCGGCGAAAAGCCTCACCAGGGAGTTGAGTGCCAGCTGCGGATCTCCCACACCACCTAAATCCCACAAAATATCGAGCGATTGCTCGTTCCACCAGCCGAGATCGAGAAGGTCTTGGTGCGCATGCGGGCCACTCAAACTCAGCACTGCCAGTGATGGGAGTGCGGAGCGCGCTGCAGCGATATGGGATACGGGGGTGTGTTGGCTCGTATTCATTGCGAATAGTCTTTCTTTGCCTGGGGCTGGGCCTGGGGCTGGGCTGGGCTGGTGCTAGGCTGGGCCTGGGGCTGGGTGAAGAAGAGAGTGGTTATACTGCATCCCTGTTGACCCAGTCGTCCCAGCAGTTCCAATCGCCTCTGTCGCTCTTGTGGTTCTCATTGGCTCTGTCGACCCTGCCCGTTGTGCCGAGAGAAACTAGAACATGAGACTGTGCTTTAGTTCCCAGCTAGTGATCTGACGCTGATAGTCATGCCATTCGCTCCACTTATTGCGGAGGAAATACTCGAAAACATGCTCACCTAAAATATCGGCCACAAATTCCGAACGCTCCATCGTACGCAGCGCTTGGTCGAGGGAACCAGGAAGATCACGGTAGCCCAAAGCGATACGCTCGCGGCGGCTCAGCGCTGCAATATCATCCTCAGCAGGCTCAATGAGTTCATAGCCTTCACGGATACCCTTCAATCCAGCCCCTAAAAGAACCGCGAAGGCAAGATAGGGATTCGATGCTGAATCTGGGGTTCTAATCTCTACCCTGCGTGATTGTTCCTTAGCCAACCGGTAGGTGGGCACCCTCACCATTGCTGAGCGATTACTCACCCCCCACGTCGCGGCGGTGGGCGCCTCATTACCGAAGAGCAGGCGCTTATAAGAATTAGTCCACTGATTAGTGATCGCTGAGATCTCATGGGCGTGGGTTAAAATGCCGGCAATAAAATGCTTCGCAGTCTGCGAAAGCGAATACTCATCATCAGGATCATGGAAAGCATTAACATCACCTTCAAATAGCGACATATGCGTATGCATAGCAGAACCCGCATGATCTCTAAAAGGCTTGGGCATGAAGGTAGCACCCACCCCATTGCGCTGGGCTATGAGCTTGATTAAATAGCGAAACGTCATAATCGAATCCGCCATAGTGAGAATATCCGCGTGACGGAGGTCAATCTCTTGCTGCCCAGGAGCGGTCTCATGATGAGAAAACTCCACCGGAATACCAATCTCCTCCAAAGCAATCATCGCATCACGACGAAACTGTGGAGCGATATTATAGCTCGACTGATCAAAATACCCACCGTTATCCGTAGGCACAGGAGACTGCCCATCAACCCTCAGTTCTTCCACAAGGAAAAACTCCAACTCCGGACTCACCGCACACTCAAACCCCTCCTCCGCAGCAGCGCGTACCTGTCGACGTAGTACCTGGCGGGGATCCGCACACGAGGCCTTACCATCAGGGGTTAGAATATCGCAGAACATACGCGCAGCTTGGAAACGCGAATCCTCGCCGTTAAAAGGCAGAAGCTGGAATGTCGATGGATCAGGCATCGCGATAGTATCGGACTCCGATACTCGACTAAAACCCTCGATCGCTGACCCATCAAAACCAATACCCTCAGCAAACCCAGACTCGAGCTCCGCTGGGGCCACAGCCACCGATTTTAAAGAACCAATGATATCGGTAAACCACAAACGTACAATCCTAATATCGCGCTCTTCTAAGGTACGCAGCACATATTCCTGTTGAGAATCCATGAACAATAGCTTAACGCCTGACTTCTTTCCAGGCGATAGAGAAAGTGCCAGATTCTGGGGGTACGCCCTTTGCGGTGGTTTTTGTTTTGCTCGTGCGAGCTACATATTGAAGCCGATATCCCCTGAGCGTGGGATTTATTTGCGCCATACGATAGTTTCTAAAAGAAAAGTACAAAACTCAAAGGTTTTTCTTAGAGACTTCCGTGAAATTGACTGCCGTCATACTAAATGGTTGGTAATTTACTGCGACATACTGGTAGCTAATCTACAGTAAAGCTTACGGTGCTCGTTTGCCTAGTTTTGCACGATGTGCAAAAACTAGGCACGCCTCCGGGCGGCACAGTCAAGGAGTTTGTTCACACTTTGGTTCAACCAGAGCTTGAGGTGGCAAATTCGAGAAAGGAACCCGTGAATTATCCCAGGCCCTTAGGCGTCTCAGATGCCAGATCGTTTAGGGTATTAACTACTCTGCTATCGATTCTAGCGGTGTTTTTTACAGCCCTCTATGCTGTACCATCGGCCCGCGCTCAGGGCATGGATCGAACTGACCTTTACGTTAAGGAAGTCACCCTCGAACGAGGATCAGGTCTCACTCCAGATTCGCCCCTCACTGTTGGTGAGAGCGTCAAACTTTCCATGACGTGGGATGCCAGTGCGTACGCCGGCACCCCCGAGGAGGCCAAACCAGGAGACTTCATTACGTTCGAACTGCCTTCATGGGCAGCCTTCCCGGAAGCTTCAGTAGCAATGATAGACGCCACGGGGGATCCCATTGCCGACTGCATTCAAGAAAGCAAAAAGGTAACTTGCACGTTTACCAGCTTTGTCACGGATAAGCAAGAACTTAAAGGCGGCTACGATTCAAATATCTTCTTGGTAAAACAAGAAACAATCACCGATATTTCCGTACCAATCGGAGGTTCGGGTGCGACCATTGATCTGAGCTCAATCGCAAGCGATAACTCAATCGCTAGCGGGATCAAACCCAAAGTAGATGCCCCAAAAACGGAACCGGCATTAGACAATCCAGCAAAGAAAGGTACCTATCAAGGAGTTACCGGCTCTAGCGGCGGTGAAGCCCGTATAGTGTGGAATATATACGCCCCGGGAACCGGCTCTGATGTTGTTATCACCGACGCCTTCGACAAACCTATCGAGCGCGACGAATCTACCGACACGTCGACGTTGCAACAGTCCGTCTCCGTTTTAAGACGCAATAAAGAGACCGAACCATCAGAAGGGGGTTCCTGGGGACTTGTATCAGAGGGCAAAGGAACTGCCACCGAACTAACCACAGGTGAATTCCGAGTTGAGTGGTCTATCGACGATCAAGGCCGAAACGTTGCTCGTATAAGGATTTTGAACACTGAAGATAACTATCGTTATCTCGCGCAGATTCGCACCACGGTGCCACCCACGTTCCACCAGGCGGGTGATAAGGTCAACAACACCGCTACCGTTGATGATACGGAGGTCTCGGTTTCCCTTACTGCTAAGAATGTAATTTCCGCGTATGGCTCCGGTCAAGAGGGCTTCGGTAACGTTAACCTGTTCAAGAGCGTGAACGGCGTCGCAAATAACCTACTCCCCAGCGACTATCAAGCAACGTTTAACGCAACAATCACCGAACCAGGTGAAACTCCCAGATACGAAACCCTCACCGCTGGCGAGGGCGAGGAAAACGCAGCCAAACTCGAAAACCTACCTGCCGGCACTGAAGTTCACATTACTGAGACGATCCCGGGCGACATTCCCGGATACACTGCCAGCACACTCGTTTTCGGCGAAGGCAAACTAGGCACCACTGGCCCTAACGATGACGTTGTCATCGCAGCTGACAAGCAATCGGTCACGTTCACCGTGCGCAACAAGGGCGTCACCGAGATCAACGCCACCAACACATTCAAACCCGCTCTAACTAACATCACGGTTCAGAAAAAAGTGTCAGGTGCAGAAAGTGCTGAAACAGACACGAAGGCCTTCGCCTTCACCTATACCTGCGTCAAAGATGGAACCGAAGTCAAAACAGGCGAGCTCACCATCATAGGAGCCAATCAAGAAGAAATCACAAACGTCCCCCTCGGTGCTACCTGCTCCGTCATCGAAGATCGAGATGCCGCTGAAATCCCCGGATTTATCCTCAAGGTCACCGGTGGTAAAGACATAAAGGTTGCCGTAGATACCCCACCCGTTGTAATCACCAACACCTATTCAGATAGACTTTATGCAGTAGGTGATTATGTCTGGATTGACACCAACCAGGATGGTCAACAAACACCAGGTGAGAATCCACTGGAAGGTGTAAAAGTCACCCTCATCAGTAGTGATGGCACCACCCAAACCACCACAACAGACCAGGACGGCCGCTACATTTTTGACAGCCTCCCAGCCGACACTTACCAGGTTAAGTTCGAACTCACCGATGATCAAAAAGAGATCTACTCTTTCACGTCCTTTACCACAGGGAGCGATCAGTCCGTAGACTCCGACTCCAATACTGATCCCGCACTGTTGGGGACGAGCGCCAATTTCGAACTCGGCCCCGATAACCCCAACCTGCAAAGTGCAACGGAATACACCGACCAGCCCTTCAGCGCCACCGGGGGTATCGATCCCACGTGGGACGCCGGTGTCATCGACATGGGTTCGATAGCACTTATCAAGCACGTTGAAGGTCCAGCCTCCCTGAGCTCAGGCTCGTCCTCACAGGATTACGAATACGCCATGCAGGCAACCTGGATGGATAAAAATACCCAGAGCGAGAAGACCCTCGACTTCACCATCAAAGAAGACGAGCGCTTCACCTTAGAGAGCCTGCCGGTTGGCACCGAAGTAACGCTCTCAGAGACGCTACCTGAAGGTTCCGCACTCGTCACCTGGAATGCACCAAGATTTAGCATTCTCGGGGATTCAGATCAGGCCCTCGTTGAAAACGCAGACGGAAGTGTGACGGTATCTATTGAACCCAACACCGCCAACGAGCCTCTGGAGGTCGAGGTACTCAACACCTCCTCCGTACCGTGGTGGTGGGGACTAGTCGCCGCGATTTTGCTGCTCATCCCAGCAATCCTCGCAATTTTGCCTCATCCGGCACCATTCTGGCCAGCGGCGCACCCAAAGCCGGCCCTCCCAAAAACGCACTCCAATCAGCCTCTCAAAAAGGGCATTGTCAAGCACATAGCTGTTGAGCAAAACCAAGCGTCGTAGGCACGCTCGAGCTATTCTCGCAACAATTGGCGCCCGCGTCCTGTGGCTCATCCTTGCAGGACTCATCGTGGCATTTGGAGGCATGGCCTTGACCACCACTACGAAAAAGAGCTCATAGTCCCCGTACCTTTATCTGAAAGGGCTAAGAGCCGTCAAACAAAGCAGGGATGATGCGATCGAATTCGATTGCATCATCCCTGCTTCCTATCTAGTCAGCTACTCCCTCCTGTGACTTACGAAATTGCACAGAACTGCTATCCATCACCACCAATACACCTCAAATTAGAAGAAACACCATCTACATCCCCGCCGCCATAGAAAGGACCAGCATAGACAACCCGAACCTACTCTCCCACACCTCCCTCTCAATGCCCCCAACCACGCACAGTTAATATTGATCACTTATCGCTGAGATCTCATGGGCGTGGGTTAAAATGCCGGCAATAAAATGCTTCGCAGTCTGCGAAAGCGAATACTCATCATCAGGATCATGGAAAGCATTAACATCACCTTCAAATAGCGACATATGCG